>QHVS01000150.1 GCA_003223635.1 Acidobacteriota bacterium
CGAGCGCGTCTTCGCTTTGGGAGCGGTGGGCTGCTTTTTCGGAGCCGTTTTCTTCGGCGCGGCAATTCGCTTCCTGGCCGCGGGCTTCTCTTCCTGCTCTGCCGCTTCATCCTCGCCGCGCGCTTCCTTCTTGGGAGCGGCTTTCTTTTCCGCTTTGCCCTCCGCGGGCGCTTCCTGGGCCGGCGGCTCGTAGCCGATGAACTCCAGGATGGCCATTTCCGCGGCGTCGCCGCGGCGTGGTCCGAGCTTGATAATGCGCGTGTAGCCGCCGGGACGCTCCGCAAAGCGCGGCCCCAGTGTGGCGAAGAGCTTGGAGATCAGACCATCATCGCCCACCACCCGTTCCGCCTGACGGCGATGATGAACGCTGTCCGACTTGCCCAGCGTCACCAGCCGCTCGATCTGCGGCCGCAGCTCCTTGGCCTTGGGCAGCGTCGTGATGATTCGCTCCCTCTCGATGAGCGAGGCGAGCTGGTTGCGGAAGAGCGCGGCGCGATGTCCGCTGGTCCGCCCGAGCTTCCGGTTGGCCATTCCATGTCTCATATCGTCTCCCCTGCTGTGGAGCGGCGGCCTTCAGGCCGCCGTCGGCGGGCTAAAGCCCGCCGCTCCACCGCGTTGTCAGCTACTCTCGCATTTCTCCGCTTCGGCCAGGCACGCGCATGCCGAAGGAGAGATTCATGTTCGCCAGCACGTCTTTGATCTCGTCGAGCGACTTGCGGCCGAAGTTCTTGGTCGACAGCATTTCCCGTTCGGTGCGCTGCACCAGATCGCCGAGCGTGCGGATGTTAGCGTTCTTCAGGCAGTTCGCGGAGCGGACAGAGAGATCGAGCTCCTCGATCGGCTTGGCCAGAATCTCGGCCAGGCGCGGATCGACATCCGGCTGCGCCGCTTCCTCGGTCTCTTCGCCGCGCGTTTCGAACGCGCTGAAGATGCGCAGGTGATCGCCGAGGAGATCGGCGGCCAGGCCGACGGCCTCCTGGGGCGAGACAGCGCCGTTGGTCCAGACCTCGAGCACCAGCTTGTCGTAGTCGGTCATCTGTCCGACGCGAGCGCCCTCCACGTGATAGTTCACGCGGCGGACCGGCGAATGGATGGAGTCAACGGGGATATAGCCGAGCGGCAGATCGCTGTCGGCATTGCGGTCGGCGACCTGGAAGCCGCGGCCGCGCTTGAGGCGCGCCTCGAGCTTCAGATTGCCTTCCTTCGATAGAGTGGCCAGGTGCGCTGTCGGATCGAGAATCTCGATGTCGGCGTCCTGCTCGAAGTCGGCGGCGGTAACCACACCCGGCCCCTTCTTCTCCAGATAGAGCGTCTTGGGCCCATCGCCGTGAAGCTTGAAGGGGATCTGCTTGAGATTGAGAACGACGTCGGTCATGTCCTCGACCACGCCGGTGAGCGATGAGAATTCGTGAAGTACGCCTTCCACGCGCACCGCGGTGACCGCCGCTCCCTCAATGGAGGAGAGCAGCACGCGGCGGAGCGCATTGCCGATCGTCGTCCCGAAGCCGCGCTCGAACGGCTGGGCGATGAACCGGCCATAGTTCGGCGTGAGGGTTTCGGGATCGTAATCGAGCTTCTTCGGTTTCTGAAAATCTGTCCACAGCATTGAGCGGCCTCCTCGCCATGGTGGAGCGGCGGCCTTGAGGCCGCCGGCGGGCTAAAGCCCGCCGCTCCACCGCAAAGTAGAGTTCGACGATGAGCTGTTCCTGAATCGGCAGGCGGATGTCTTCCCGCTTCGGAAGATCGAGTACCGTTCCCCGGAACTGTTCGGGATTGAGCTCCAGCCAGGCCGGGATGCCGCGGCCACTGGCCGTCTCCACTGCCTGCTTGATCTGGTCGTTCTTGCGGCTTTTCTCGCGAACCTGAATCACATCCCCCTTGCGAACCTGATAGGAGGGGATGTTGATCTTCTTTCCATTCACCTCGATGTGTCCGTGACGGACCAACTGGCGCGCCTGGGCGCGCGACGAGGCGAATCCGAGCGAGTAGACGACGTTGTCAAGCCGAAGCTCGAGCTGGCGGAGAAGATTGTCACCGGTGATGCCGTGTCTTTCGGCAGCGCGCCGGAAGTAGTTCCGGAACTGGCGCTCGAGCAGTCCGTAAATGCGCTTCACCTTCTGCTTTTCGCGAAGCTGCAATCCGTAGCCGAGGACCTTGGATCGACGCCGGCCGTGCTGGCCGGGGGCGTAGTTGCGCCGCTCGATGGCGCACTTGTCCTTGAAGCAACGGTCCCCTTTGAGAAAAAGCTTCATCCCCTCTCGCCGGCAGAGCCGGCAAACGGGATCAGAATAACGAGCCACTGAACCTCCTCTTGTTTCGGACTCGCTCCACCATGGAGCGCTCCGCATACGGCAGCTGCTGCGTGCCGTAACTTGTTGCCGAACGCCTTACACCCTTCTCCGCTTCGGCGGCCTGCAGCCGTTGTGCGGAATGGGGGTCACATCCTTGATCGACTTGATATCCAGACCGCTCGCCGCGAGCGCGCGAATGGCTGACTCGCGCCCCGCGCCGGGCCCCTTGACCTTGACGTCCACGGTGCGCACGCCGTGCTCCTGCGCCAGCTGAGCGGCATTCTGCGCGGCGACTTGCGCGGCGAACGGCGTTCCCTTGCGCGATCCCTTGAATCCGATGCGACCGGCGCTCGACCAGGCGAGCATGTTTCCCATCGGGTCGGTGATGGATACGATCGTGTTGTTGAACGTCGCCGCGATCGACGCCACGCCGTGCGGCACGTTCTTCTTCTCTTTCTTCTTCGTCCCGGCCCGGCGTGCGCCGGCCTTGGGGCCTTTTGCTGCGGGTGCTTGTGTCGTCGCCATGCTTCCTCTGTTTGTTAGAACAATCTGGTAATCCCAGGTGCCTGGTGCTCAGTAGTACCGAGCACCAAGCACCGGTCACTACTTTTTCGTTGCCTTCTTCTTCCCGGCGATGGCGCCCTTGCGCGGACCCTTCCGGGTGCGGGCATTGGTGTGCGTGCGCTGGCCCCGGACGGGCAGCCCCCGGCGGTGGCGCATGCCCCGATAGCAGTTGATCTCCATCAGGCGCTTGATGTCGAGGCCGACGTCCTTGCGGAGATCGCCCTCCACCTTCCCCTCATCAGTAATGATCTGCCGGATCTTCCGCACATCATCCTCGGTGAGGTCCTTCACCCGCGTGTCCTTACTCACCCCTGCGCCGTTGAGAATGCGGTTCGACCGCGAGCGGCCGATGCCGTAAATGTACGTGAGTCCAATCTCGACTCGCTTGTTCAGTGGAAGATCGACGCCTGCGATTCGTGCCATGCTCTTACCCCTGCCGCTGCTTGTGTTTCGGATTCGTGCAAATGATGCGGATCACGCCCTGCCGGCGAACGATCTTGCATTTGGCGCAGATCCTTTTGACTGATGATCGAACTTTCATGATTGCTCCGTGGTCACTTGTACCGATACGTAATTCGCCCTCTCGTCAAGTCGTACGGCGACAACTCAACGAGCACCTTGTCTCCGGGAAGGATTCGAATGAAGTGTTTGCGCATCTTGCCGGAGATGTGAGCCAGCACCTTGTGCTTGTTCTCCAGCTCGACCTGGAACATCGCGTTGGGCAATGTCTCCAGGACGGTGCCTGTCACTTCAATTGCTTCTTCCTTCGACATATCTCCTTTTACTTCCCTAACACCCGCGGCCCATCCGCGGTGATCGCTACCGAATGCTCGAAATGCGCTGCCAGCGTTCCGTCCAGCGTGCGCGCCGTCCAGCGATCGGAGTCGGTTCGCACATCCTCGATCGCACCGTCGTTATTCGCCCGCTGAATGCGCTGACGCAGCTTCGGCCCGATCTCGCAGAGCATCGGCTCGATAGCCAGGACAATCCCCTCCCGCAGCTCCAGACCGCGACCGCGACGGCCGTAGTTGTAGACCTGCGGATCCTCATGCATCCGGCGCCCGATCCCATGCCCGACGAAGTTGCGGATCACGTGGAAGCCGCGAGACTCGGCGTGCTCCTGCACTGCCGCGCCGATATCGCCGAGATGACGACCGGGACGCATCTCGTCGATGGCCAGATCGAGGCACTCCCGCGTCGTCCGCATCAGCTCCTCCGCCCGCGCCGAGACCTTGCCCACCCCCACGGTGATCGCTCCGTCGCCGACGAAGCCCTCCAGGATCGCGCCGAAGTCGAGACCGATGATGTCCCCCTCGTGCAGCTTCGCCCGGCCGGGGATCCCGTGCACGATGACGTCATTCACCGATGCGCAGACGACCGCGGGATAGGGCGGAAGACCCATCGGAGCGTAGCCCTTGAACGGCGACTTCGCGCCGCGTCTGGCCAGCTCCTCTTCCGCCACCGCGTTCAACTGCGCAGTGGTGGCGCCCGGCTTCACCATGCCGTGGAGAATCTCGAGAATCTCGAGAACCACCCGGTTGGCCTCATCCATGACCGCGATCTCATCGCCAGTCTTGAGAATCGGCCCTTTCATGCGGTCGAGCATCTACTGCAGCGACCTTTCAATTCGTTCAAAGACCTCATCGACGGGACCAACCCCGTCGACCTCACGCAGAATGCTTTTCGTCTTGTAAAACGTCGCCACGGGAAGCGTTTGCCTGTGAAACGATTCCAGTCGCTTGCGGACCGCCTGCTCGGTATCGTCCGGACGAGCCACAACCTCCGCACCGCAACGATCGCAGACGAGATCGTTCGCCGGAGGAGCCGTTTCCAGATGGTAGATCGCTCCGCATTCAGGACATGACCGGCGGAGCGCGATCCGCTTCACGATAACGTCATCAGGGACCAGCAGTTGCAGAACGCGAAGGTTCCGGGAGCCATTCCCGCCGCCGACGAGGTTGTCCAGCTTCTCCGCCTGCACCAGAGTCCGCGGAAATCCGTCGAGAATGAATCCTTTCCGGGCGTCGGCCTTTGCCAGCCGATCGCGGATGATCCCGACCATCAAGTCATCCGGGACAAGCTTCCCCTCCTTCATGATGGGCGCCGCTTTGCGGCCCAGCTCGGTTCGGTCGGCCACCGCCTCTCGGAGGATGTCTCCGGTGGAGATGTGGGGGATGCCCAGGGTGCTCGCCAGGCGCTTGGCCTGGGTTCCCTTTCCGCTTCCCGGTGGACCGATGAAAATCACCTGCATCAGCCTCGCCGTCCTCGAATCCGACCGCGTTTCATGAACCCGTCATAGTGGCGCATGACCAGCTGCGACTCGATCTGCTGGATCGTATCCATCGCAACGCCGACTACGATCAGCAGCGACGTTCCCCCGAAATAGAAGTTGAAGCCCATCCCCTCGGTGATCCACAGAGGAAGGACGCGGTCGAGTGTCGCGCCGATGCCAAACGGCATCTGGTTCACGTGAATGCCGGCAATCAGAAACTCCGGGAGGATGCACACCGCGGCGAGATAGACGGAGCCGACGAGCGTGATGCGCGTCAGAACGCGATCGATGTAGTCGGAGGTCTTCTTCCCCGGCCGGATGCCCGGGATGAAGCCGCCGTACTTGCGCATGTTGTCGGCCGTGTCGACCGGATTGAAGACGATCGATGTGTAGAAGTACCCGAAGAAGATGATCCCGATGACCTGCAGAAGGTAGTAGAGCGGCTCGCCAACGCGCATCTGATTGCCGATGGCCTGGGCCCACGGCGTCTTGATGATCGTGGCCAGCGTCTGCGGAATGACCAGGATGGACGAGGCGAAGATGACCGGGATGACGCCCGCGGTGTTGACTCGCAGTGGCAAGTAGGTGTTCGCGCCTCCGTAGACCTTACGCCCAACGACGCGCTTGGCGTATTGGACCGGGATGCGCCGCTGGGCGCGCTCCATGAAGACGACGAACGCCACGACGGCGATCATGAAGACGACCAGCGCCAGGATGGCGAAGAGATTCCGCTGACCGGTACGGATGTCTTCGATCAGACCGAACGTGGCGTGCGGGAGGTTGACTACGATGCCGGCGAAGATGATGAGTGAGATGCCGTTGCCGATGCCGCGCTCGGAGATCTGTTCACCGAGCCACATGATGAACGCCGTGCCCGTGGTGAGCGTCAGCACCGTCATGATGGGAAATCCGAGTCCGCCCAGTGAGTCCTGCACGTTGGGTGGAACCAGCGCAGCGCCGGCCGGAGTGGTCTGGGCCTTGAGCCAGAAGGCCACGCCGAGCGACTGAACGATCGACAGAGCGATGGTGCCGTAGCGGGTGTACTGATTGATCTTCCGCCGGCCCATCTCCCCTTCCTTCGACAGCTTCTCGAGGAACGGCCAGACGACCGTGAGGAGCTGCAGGATGATCGAGGCGGAGATGTACGGCATGATGCCGAGGGCGAAGACCGACAGACGGCGCAGAGCGCCGCCGGAGAAGAGGTCGAGGAAACCGAACACGCTGCCCTGCAGCGCGCGGAAGAATTCCGCGAGGGCCACGGGATCGACGCCCGGCGTGGGGATGTGCGATCCGAGGCGGTACACGGCGAGCAGCCCGAAGGTGAAGAGGACGCGCCTACGCAGGTCCTCGATCGCCCAGATGTTGCGAACGGTCTCGACGAGATTCACTTACGCGATCTCCTGGCAGGTGCCGCCCGCCGCTTCGATCTGGCGACGTGCCGAATGGGAGAACTTCGCCGCGTGCACGGTGAGCTTCTTGGTCAGCTTTCCGTCGCCCAGAATCTTGATGCCATCGTTGCGTCCCTTGACCAGACCGGCCTGGCGAAGCGCCGACTCGTCAATGGTGGTGCCGTTGTCGAAACGCTCCAGATCGGAGACGTTCACGATGGCGTGCTCTTTCTTGAAAATGTTGGTGAAGCCGCGCTTCGGCAGGCGGCGATGCAGCGGCATCTGTCCGCCTTCGAATCCGAGTTGGCGGCTGTAGCCGGTGCGCGACTTCTGTCCCTTCTCACCGCGGCCGGCTGTCTTGCCGTGCCCCGATCCGGGACCGCGTCCGACGCGCTTCTTCGCGTGTCTTGCACCCTTTTTCGGTTTGAGTTTGCTCAGTTCCATCTGTTTACCCTCTGAGGGATGAGGGCAGAGGGATGAGGGATGACCGTTCTCGCGAATTCATCCCTCATCCCTCATCCCTCATCCCTTATTCATTCATGACCTACTCGACCACCTCAACCAAATGCGGGATCTTGGCAATCATTCCCCGCACTTCCTTCGTGTCCGGACGCTCTGTGATTCGGTGCATCCTGCCCAGGCCGAGCGCGCGCAGCGTCTCGCGCATTGCACGCGGGCAGCCGATGCCGCTGCGAATCTGCTTCACGCGCAGCGTTTTCTTATCCGCCTTCTTGGCGCTCATGGCTGACCGGCCTCGCTCTCCTCGCCGTTCCGCCCGCGGAGGGACCTGTATTCCTCTTCGCTGCGGAGCTGCTTGAGCGCCTCGAACGTCGCTTTCACCACGTTGTGGGGATTCGCCGTCCCGAGCGACTTGGTCAGGATGTTCTGGATGCCCGCCGATTCCAGGATGGCCCGCACCGGACCGCCGGCGATGACGCCGGTTCCATCGGCCGCCGGCTTGAGCAGCACCTTCCCCGCCCCGTAGTGACCTATCGCCGAGTGCGGAATGGTGGTGCCGCTCATGGAGATGGAGATCATGTTTTTTTTGGCGATCTCGATCCCCTTCTTGATGGCGGCCGGCACTTCCTTCGCCTTGCCCGATCCGAATCCAACGCGCCCCTGCCCGTCGCCCACCACCACCAGCGCGCTGAAGCTGAAGTTCTTGCCGCCTTTGACGACCTTGGTCACGCGATTGATGTGGACGACCTTGTCGATCATCCCGCTTTCGCTTCGCTCGCTCTCCCGACGATCACTGCGCGGTGAGCCCTGTCCCGGACGCTGCATTGGACGTTGCACTCGAGATCCTCCGACCTAGAATTCCAAACCGTTTTCGCGCGCCGCGTCGGCGAGCGCTTTGATGTTGCCGTGATACTGATACCCGCCGCGGTCGAAGACCACGCGCTTCACACCCTTGTCCTTCGCCTTCTTGGCGATCAACGCACCGACCGCTTTGGCCGCCGCCGCATTGGCGCCCTTCGCACCAGCATCCGCCTCGCGACTGGAAGCCGCTACGATGGTCTTCCCCGCCGCGTCGTCGATCACCTGCGCGTAGATGTGCTTGAGGCTCTTCTTCACGGAAAGCCGCGGTCGCTCCGCGGTGCCGCTCACCTTGCGCCGGATGCGCACCCGGATCCGATTCCGGGAGATTCGTCGTTCCTTTGCTTTGTCCATTGTTTAGCTCTTAGTGCTAGCTATTTCCCCGCTGCCTTGCCCGCCTTCCGGCGAATCTGTTCATCGGAATACTTGATGCCCTTGCCCTTGTAGGGATCGGGCTCGCGCAGCGATCGAATCTCGGCTGCCGTCTGTCCCACCTGCTGTTTGTCAATGCCGGTCACAGTGATGTGCCCGGTCTTCCCATCCACCGCGACGTCGATCCCCTTCGGGATGGGGAAGCGCACCGGATACCCCAACTGGAACACCACTTCCTTCCCCTTCACCTCGGCGCGATAGCCGACCCCCACGATGTCCAGCTCCTTCTTGAATCCCTGGGTCACGCCGAGAACGTTGTTCGCGATCAGCGCGCGCATCAGCCCGTGAGCGGCGCGCGAGCGGCCCTCATCGTCCTTGCGGGTGAAGCTGACCACGTTCCCCTCCACCGACACGGCGATGCCGGGAACGATCGGCGTGGTCAGACTCCCTTTCGGACCCTTGACCAGAACCGTGTTCCCATCCTTCTTCACTTCGACGCCCTTCGGAACGGGGATCGGTTTTCTTCCAATTCGGGACATGCTCCGCTCTCCTTACCAGACCTGGCAGAGGACCTCTCCGCCGATGCCGCTCTTCGCCGCCTCGTGCCCGGCCAGCACGCCCTTTGACGTGGAGACGATGGCCAGACCGAGGCCGCCGAGCACGCGGGGGATGTCCTGTTTGTTGCGATAGACGCGGCGTCCGGGGCGCGAGATGCGCTCGATGCCATGGATTACCGGCTCGCCATCGGCCGAATACTTCAGGTCGATACGCAGCGTCGCCTGCAATTTGTCTTTGTCGACGAGCGCGAAATTGCGGATGAAGCCCTCGCTCTTCAGGATGCGGGCGATCTCCACCTTGAGCTTGGATGCCGGAAGCTCCACGCGGTCGTGATGCGACTGGATCCCGTTGCGGATCCTGGTCAGCATGTCTGCAATTGGGTCGGTCATGGACATTCGTTCACTCCTCGTTGGTCCTGCGTCCTTTACCAGCTAGCCTTCGTGATCCCGGGGATGTATCCACCCAGAGATAGTTGTCGGAAACAAATACGACAGAGTTGAAACTTGCGCAGGTATCCGCGCGGGCGGCCGCACACCTTGCAGCGGTTCTTCTTGCGCGTCATGAACTTCGGCTTGCGGTTCGCCTTGACGATCATTGCCGTTCTTGCCATCTGTTTTCCTTATTTCCCAAACGGCATTCCCAGTTCGCGCAAAAGGAACCGGGCCTGCTCGTCATTCTTGGCGTTGGTGACGATGGTGATGTTCATCCCCTTGGACTTATCCGCTCTGGTCACGTCGACTTCCGGGAAGATGAAGTGGTCGCGGACTCCGATGGTGTAGTTGCCACGCCCGTCGAAGGATTTCGTCGGCACACCGCGGAAGTCGCGCACGCGCGGCAGGGCGATGTTGATCAGCCGGTCGAGGAATTCGTACATCTTCTCGCCGCGCAGGGTGACCATCGTTCCGATGGGCACACCGGCCCGCAGCTTGAAGCTGGCGATCGACTTCTTCGCTTTGGTCACCACCGGCTTCTGACCGGTGATCTGGGCCAGCTCTTCCACTGCGCTGTCCAGGACCTTCGCGTTGGCAATGGCCTCGCCCATCCCCATGTTCAGGACGACCTTCTCCACCTTCGGGACGGCCATCACGTTCTTGATGGCGAATTCGTCCTGCATCTTCTTGCGGATTTCTTTCTGGTATTTCTCTTTCAGTCGGGCAGCCATGGCTACATCTCCGTTTCGCACTTCTTGCAGTACCGCTTCGACCCTTCCGCGGTGCGATGGGAACCGGTGCGCGTCGGCTCATTACAGCTCGGGCACACCACCTGGAGGTTGGAAAGCCGGATGGGCGCCTCGCGCTCCAGGATTCCGCCCTGAATGTTTCGCTGCGGATTGGCCCGGGTGTGTTTCTTCAGAAGATTGACCCGCTCCACGATGGCCGTCCCTTTGGAGCGAATGACCCGCAGCACTTTGGCCTGCTTGCCGCGATCCTTGCCGGCCAACACCTTGACGGTGTCTCCCTTGCGGACGTGGGCCCCCAGCCGCGGCTGTTCTTTCTGTCGTTTTGTTCCTGCGTACATGGTTCCTCTGCCTCAGATCACTTCTGGTGCGAGCGAGATGATCTTCATGAACTTCCGCTCGCGCAGCTCGCGGGCCACCGGTCCGAAGACGCGCGTGCCCACCGGCTCGTTCTGCTCGTTGATCAATACCGCGGCGTTGTCGTCGAACTTGATGTACGACCCGTCGCGGCGGCGATACTCCTTGACCGTGCGGACGATGACCGCCTGCACCACCGCCCCCTTCTTCACCGTGCCGTCCGGCGCGGCTTCCTTCACCGAAGCGGTGATCACATCCCCCAGACTGGCGTACCGGCCGGCCGTCGATCCGCCGCGCATCTTGATGGCCGCGATCTTCTTGGCGCCGGTGTTGTCCGCCACGTTGAGTATGGTTCGCATCTGAATCATCGTTGACTCCGTCCCGCGTCCCGGGTCCTCACGCTACGCTGGCCTTCTCCAGGACCTCGCTGACCTTCCACCGCTTCCGCTTGGAGAGCGGCCGGGTCTCCTCGATCATCACCCGATCGCCGACGTTGAGATCGGGCGTCTCGTTGTGCGCCAGGAACTTGCTCGTCCGCTTGATGTACTTCTGGTACATCCCGTGTTCGTAGAGGTTCTCCACGGCCACAACGACCGTCTTCTGCATCTTGTTCGAGACAACCACGCCCACTTTCGTGCGCTTGATGGCCTTTCTCTTTTCTTGCTCAGCCATTGAATTAGGCCCTCGCCTTTTCAGTCAGCAACGTTTTGATCCGGGCGATTTCACGCCGCACCTGACGCATCTTGGAAGGGTTCTCCATGCGCCCCGTGGCCCGCTGGAAGCGCAGCTTGAAGAGCTGCTCGGTGAGTTCTCGCTCGCGCGTGTGCAGCTCGTCGACGCTCTTCTCTCGCAACTGCGGTGTGTTGTTCGACTTCATTCCGGGACCTCCAGCATCTCGCGGCTGACGAAGCGCGTCTTGATGGGCAGCTTGTGGGCCGCCAGACGGAACGCCTCTTCAGCGATCTGGCGCGTCACGCCTTCCATCTCATAGAGGATGCGCGCCGGCTTCACCACCGCCACCCACTCCTCCGGTGCACCCTTGCCTTTGCCCATGCGCGTTTCCAGCGGCTTCTTGGTCACTGGCTTGTCGGGGAAAATGCGGATCCAGATCTTTCCGCCGCGCTTCACGTGGCGGGTCATAGCGATACGGGCGGCCTCGATCTGCCGCGCCGTGATCCAGCCCGGCTCCAGAGCCTGCAGCCCGTAGTCGCCGAACGAGATCTTCTGCCCGCGCGTGGCCATTCCACGCCGGCGCCCGCGCTGCTGTTTTCTGAACTTAACTTTCTTCGGCATCATCATGATGTCGGCTCCTGGCGGTTAGCGGTTAGCGCCAACCACTCTTACGTCGGTCTCCTCCGGCTGCGCGTCTTGGCCATCTCGCCTTTGTAGATCCACACCTTCACACCGATGGTGCCGTATGTCGTATGAGAGGTGGCCTGACCGTAGTCGATGTCCGCCTTGAGCGTGTGCAGCGGCAGACGACCGTCCTGGTACCACTCCGAGCGGGCGATTTCTGCGCCGTTGAGCCGTCCCGCCACGCGCACCTTGATTCCTTTGGCTCCGAAGCGGAACGCGCTCTCCATCGCCTTCTTCATGGCCCGCCGGAAGGCGATGCGTCGCTCGAGCTGCGTGGCAATGTTCTCCGACACGAGCTGTGCGTCGAGCTCCGGACGCTGGATTTCCTGGATGTTGATGTAGACCTCGCCGTTGACCAGCTTCTGCAGCTCATCGCGCAGCTTGTCCACCTCGGCGCCCTTGCGGCCGATGATGATTCCCGGGCGCGAGGTGTAGATATTGATGCGCATCTTGTTCGCCGTGCGCTCGATGTCGATCTCCGAGACTCCGGCGTGGGAGAGGCGCTTCTTCAGATCGGCCCGAAGCTTCAGGTCGCGATGAAGCGTCTCCGCGTAGTTCTTCCCGGCAAACCAGCGGGAATGCCACGTCTTGTTGAATCCAAGCCGAAATCCGTAGGGGTTGACCTTCTGACCCAAGATTGCCTCCGTTATTTCCGTGCGCGGCTGCGTTTCGGCGCGCTTTTCGCGCCCTTGCCTTCGCTCCGCTGATTGACTGGCTTCACTTCGTCCGACACGTGCACCGTCACGTGCGCCTTCCGCTTCTGAATGCGGAACGCGCGTCCCATGGGAGCGGGCTGGATACGCTTTTCCCGCGGCCCTTCATTCACAAAAATCTTGGACACTACCAGGTCGTCGGCATCGACGCCGCCTTCTTTGGTCTCCGCATTGGCCACCGCCGAGCGAAGCAGCTTCTCCAGATCCTTGGCGTTCAACTTCCTGGTGAAGCGGAGAATGTTGAGCGCCTCATCCACTTTCTTGCCGCGGATGAGATCTGCGATCAGCCGCACTTTCTGCGGAGAGGCCTTCAGATATCTGAGAGTTGCCGTCGCTTCCATTTCGTCTCCGTTATGCCTTCGGCGTCGGTGTGCCCGCAGGCGGTGGCGCACCAGGCGCTCCCGGCGCTCTGGTCGGCGTGACCACCTTCTCCACTTTCTTTCCGCTGTGACCCTTGAAGGTGCGGGTCAGAGCGAACTCGCCGAGCTTGTGCCCGACCATGTTCTCGGAGATGTACACCGGCACGAACTTGCGGCCGTTGTGCACAGCCAGGGTGTGACCGACCATCTCCGGGATGATCGTCGAGCGCCGCGACCAGGTCTTGATGACCTTCTTGTCGCGCTCCCGGTTCATCGCCTCCACCTTCTTCATGAGGTGGTCGTCGACGAACGGGCCCTTCTTCAGTGATCTGGTCATCGTTTAGCTCCGTTTCTTCGAGCGACGCTTCACGATGAATCTCGTGGTTCGCTTGTTGCGACGCGTCTTGTAACCCTTGGTGGGCTGACCCCACGGGCTGACCGGGTGGCGTCCACCGGAAGTCTTCCCTTCGCCGCCACCCAGCGGGTGGTCGACCGGATTCATCGACACGCCGCGGTTGTGCGGCATCTTGCCCAGATGACGGGTGCGTCCGGCTTTGCCGATGGAGACGTTCTCATGCTCCAGATTTCCAACCTGTCCAATCGTGGCGTAGCAGCGGACGTGAACCTTGCGCATCTCGCCCGAAGGAAGTCGGAGCGTTGCCCACTCGCCTTCGCGGGCCATGAGCTGCGCTCCGGTGCCCGCCGAGCGAGCCATCTGTCCGCCTTTTCCTTCCTTCAGCTCGATGTTGTGAATGAGAGTGCCGAGGGGGATGTGCGAGAGCGGAAGGGCATTGCCGACGAGAATGTCGGCTTCCGGCCCGGAGGTCACGGTCGAGCCGACCTGCAAGCCTTCCGGAGCGAGGATGTAGCGCTTCTCGCCGTCGCGATAGTGCAGCAGAGCGATGCGTGCGCTGCGGTTCGGATCGTATTCGATGGCGGCGACCGTCGCCGGAATGGCGTGTTTCTCGCGGCGGAAGTCGATCGCCCGGTAGCGCTGCTTGTGGCCGCCGCCGATGAAGCGGGACGTGATCCGTCCGCGGTTATTGCGTCCGCCGGTCTTCGGCTTTCCCTTGGTCAGCGCTTTTTCCGGCTTCCCCTTGGTGATGTCGTCGAACGAAGGATGCGACTGGGCCCGGAGGCCGGGTGATGTCGGTTTGTAGGTCTTCTGTGCCATGCTGTTTGTTGCCTCTGTGTAGCGGCGGGCTTCAGCCCGCCGGCGGCCTAAAGGCCGCCGCTACACACCTTCAATAAAGTCAGGAGCCTTTTCTCCCTCTTTCAATCGCACGTACGCTTTCCGCCAATCGCGGCGCTTGCCGGCGTAGCGGCCCATCCGCTTCACTTTTCCGCGGACGTTGAACACGCGCACTTCCGCGACTTTCACTTTGAAGAGCGCTTCCACCGCGTTCTTCACTTCGATCTTGTTGGCCTTGGGATCGACCTCGAAGGCGATGACGTTGGTCCCCTCTTCGCGCAGCAACGTGCTCTTCTCGGTGACCAGAGGGCGCCGGATGATCTGATTCGCCTTCATGACTGCAGAGCCTCCGTGAGCTGCTGCAGCGCCATCTGACTGACGACGATGTAGCGGCTGTTCACTACGTCGTAGACGTTCACGTGCTGCGCATCGACGAGCAGCAGCTTCGGATTGTTCCGCGCGGCGAGAGCCAGGTTGGAGTTCTCGAACGAGTCGACCAGCAAAATCCTGCCGTCGACTCCGATCTTCGTCACCTTCTTCGCCAGCGCCCCGGTCTTCGGCTCATCCACCGAGAGATCGCTCACCAGAACGAGCTTCCCTTCCTTCACCCGCTGCGACAGCGCCGACTTCAGCGCGTTCTTCTTCTCCTGCGAGTTCATCTTGTAGGAGTAGTCGCGCGGCGTCGGACCGAAGACCGTGCCGCCGTGGCGATGAATGGGGGGACGGTTGCCGCCCTGGCGGGCCCGACCCGTTCCCTTCTGCCGGAAGGGCTTCTTCCCCGAGCCGCTCACTTCGGAGCGGTTCTTCGTCTTGTGCGTTCCCTGGCGCAGCGACGCGAGGTAGTTGCGCACCGCCTCGTGAATCAGATGCTCCTTGTAGGGATACGCGTAGATCTCTTCAGGCAGGTCGACCGAGCCGACCTTCTTGTTGTTCCAGTCTTTGATGTCCACTTTCGGCATGGCTTATTGACCTCGCTTCCCGTTCTTCGAGAAGCGCACGACCACGAGGCCGTTGCGCCCGCCGGGAACCGCTCCGCGAACGTAGAGCAGGTTGTTCTCCGGATCGACTTTGGCCACGCGCAGGTTCTTCACCGTCACCTGATCGCCGCCCATCCGCCCACCCATGCGCATGCCCTTGAGCACCCGCGAGGGGAAGGCTGAGGCGCCGATGGAGCCGGGCGCGCGGTGGAACATCGATCCGTGCGTGGCCCGTCCGCCTTTGAAGTGATGGCGCTTGACCACGCCCTGGAAGCCCTTGCCCTTGGATTGGCCGATGACATCGATGCTGTCGCCCGGCTTGAAGATGTCGACCTGCACTTTGTCTCCGACATTCGCATCGCCGTCGTACGGCAGCTCGACCAGCGTCCGCATGGGCGGGATGCCCGCCTTCTCGAAATGGCCGCGCCTCGCGCCGGTGATCCGGCGATTGGAGATTTTCTCCACGAGCCCGACCTGCACGGCGTCGTAGCCGTCCTTCTCCGCCGTCTTTTTCTGCACCACGAGGCAAGGCCCGGCCTGAATGACCGTCACCGGGACGAGGGCGCCGTCCTCTGCGAACACTTGGGTCATTCCGACCTTCTTGCCAATGATTCCTTCGATTGCCATGTCGTCACCGTTTCCCGTCATCCTGAGCGAAGCGAAGGATCTCAACGAGATCCTTCGGCCGCCTTCGCGGCCTCAGGATGACGCTTCGCGTCATTTCCCAAAAGCCTTGATCTCCACATCCACGCCCGCGGGCAGCTCGAGCTTCATCAGCGCGTCGACCGTCTGAGTGGTCGGCTCGAGGATGTCCAGCAGCCGCTTGTGCGTCCGCATCTCGAATTGCTCACGCGATTTCTTGTCCACGTGCGGGCTGCGCAGAACCGTGTAACGCGAGACCTGCGTCGGCAGCGGGATCGGTCCGGCCACTCTCGCTCCGGTGCGCTTCGCGGTGTCGACGATCTCCGACGTCGATTGATCGAGGACGCGATAGTCGTACGCTTTGAGTCGGATGCGGATCTTTTCGTTCATCATGGTTCTGTTGTCCTCAAAGAACAGAAGAACCGGCTGCCAGCCGGTTCCACGTGCCTACTCCAGAATGTCGGTCACCGTTCCGGCGCCGACTGTGCGGCCCCCTTCGCGGATGGCGAATCGCAGTCCCTTCTCCATGGCGATCGGAGCGATGAGCTGGATGGTCAGCGAGGTGTTGTCACCGGGCATCACCATCTCGGCGCCGTCAGGAAGCTGCGCCGTTCCCGTCACGTCGGTCGTACGGAAGTAGAACTGCGGACGATAGCCGTTGAAGAACGGCGTGTGTCGCCCGCCTTCTTCCTTGGTCAGAATGTAGACCTCGGCTTTGAACTTCGTGTGCGGAGTGATGGAGCCGGGCTTGGCGCAAACCTGACCGCGCTCTACGTCCTTGCGCTCCGTGCCGCGGAGCAGAAGGCCGACGTTGTCGCCCGCCACACCCTCATCGAGGAGCTTGCGGAACATCTCCACGCCGGTCACGACCTTCTTCTGCGTCGGACGAATGCCGATGATCTCCACTTCCTCGCCCACCTTCACCTTTCCGCGCTCGATGCGGCCGGTGACCACCGTGCCGCGGCCGGAGATGGAGAAGATGTCTTCCACCGGCATGAGAAAGTCTTTGTCGATGGCGCGCTGCGGGATTGGAATGTACGTGTCGACCGCGTCCATCAGGGCCATGATGCCTTTGCCCCACTCGGAGTTCGGGTCGCCGCTCTCCAGCGCCTTGAGCGCGGAGACGCGAATGACCGGGATCTCGTCGCCGGGGAAGTCGTAGCTGGACAGAAGCTCGCGAACCTCGAGCTCGACGAGGTCGAGCAGCTCGGGATCGTCCACCACGTCCACCTTGTTCAGGGCTACGACGATGTAGGGCACGCCGACCTGACGGGCCAGCAGGATGTGCTCGCGAGTCTGGGGCATGGGGCCGTCGGCGCCGGAGACGACGAGGATCGCGCCGTCCATCTGCGCCGCGCCGGTGATCATGTTCTTCACGTAGTCGGCGTGACCGGGGCAGTCGACGTGCGCGTAGTGGCGCTTGGCGGTCGAATACTCGACGTGCGCCGTGGCGATGGTGATGCCGCGCTCGCGCTCTTCAGGCGCTTTGTCGATCTGATCGAAGGCGACGAACTGCGCCGTCCCCTTCGCTGCCAGGATCTTGGTAATTGCCGCGGTGAGCGTGGTCTTGCCATGGTCGACGTGACCGATGGTGCCGACGTTCACGTGGGGTTTGCTGCGATCGAATTTCTCTTTTGCCATTTGGATCAACCTCCGTCAATGTCTTATTCCGCTAACCTTCGCAATGACCTCATCGGCCACGCTCTTCGGCGCTGGCTCGTACCTGTAGAACTGCATCGTGTAGCTGGCTCGCCCCTGCGACATGGAGCGGAGCTGCGTGGCATATCCGAACATCTCGGAGAGCGGGACGTGCGCGCGAATGACCTTCGCTCCGCCGCGCTCGTCCATGTGCTGAATCTTTCCGCGCCTGCGGGAGAGATCGCCCATCACGTCTCCGGCGTAGTCCTCCGGCGTGACGGCCTCCACGTCCATCATTGGCTCGAGAAGTATCGGATGCGCCTTCTTGGCCGCTTCCTGGAAGGCCATGGAGCCGGCGATCTTGAAGGCCATTTCGCTGGAGTCGACGTCGTGATACGAACCGTCGTACAGAATGGCCCGCACTCCGGTCATCGGATAGCCGGCCAGAATGCCCTTCTCCATCGCTTCCCTGATGCCCTGATCGACCGGCTTGATGAACTCCCTGGGGATGGAGCCGCCAACGATCTCGTTGACGAACTCGTAGTCCTTCTCCTTGATCGGCTCCAGGCGGATCTTCACGTCGCCGAACTGTCCCTTGCCGCCCGACTGCCGCACGAAGCGGCCATGCGCGTCGGCGCTGCGGGTGATCGCCTCGCGATAGGCCACCTGCGGCTTGCCGACGTTCGCCTGCACGTTGAACTCGCGCATCATGCGATCGACGATGATCTCCAGATGCAGCTCGCCCATGCCGCGGATGATGGTCTGATTCGTTTCCTGATCCGTGTGCACCTTGAAGGTGGGATCTTCCTGCATCAGTTTGGCGAGGGCCACGCCCATCTTTTCCTGATCCGCTTTCGTCTTCGGCTCGATGGCCACGGCGATGACCGGCTCTGGAAAGTTCATCGTCTCCAGGACGATGGGCTCGTCCTTGTCGCTGATCGTGTCACCGGTGGACACGCTTCGCAGTCCCACTGCGGCGCCGATGTCACCGGCCCACACTTCCTTGATCTCCTCGCGCTTGTTTGCATGCATCTTGAGGAGGCGACCGATGCGCTCGTTGTTCCCCTTCGTGGTATTGGCCACTGCCGTCCCCGACTCGACGTGGCCGGAGTAGACGCGGAAGAACGCGAGCTGGCCGACGTAGGGGTCGGTCATGATCTTGAAGATCAGCGCGGAGAAGGGCTCTTCGTCCGAGGCCTTCCGCTCGATGAACGCCTCATCGTCAGGATTGATCCCCTTGACCGGAGGAATGTCCACCGGCGACGGAAGATAGTCGACCACCGCATCGAGCAGCGGCTGGACGCCCTTGTTCTTGAATGCCGAGCCGCAGAGGACCGGCGTGATCTTCTGGGCGATGGTCGCCTCGCGAAGAGCGGCTTTCAGTTCATCGATGCCCAGCGTTTCGCCGGCCAGGTATTTCTCCAGCAGGTGGTCGTGCTGCTCGGCGATCGACTCCACCATCTTTTCGCGATAGTGCTCGGCGTCGGCCCTCAACTCCTCCGGGACCTCCACCACTTCGTACTCCGCGCCGAGCGTCTCGTCGTTGAAGACGAGAGCCTTCATCTGCACGAGATCGATGACACCTTTGAATTGATCTTCGGCGCCGATGGGAAGCTGCAGAGGCACTGCATTCTTACCGAGCTTCTGACGGATCTGGTTGACCACGGCGATGAAGTTGGCGCCGACGCGGTCCATCTTGTTCACAAACGCGATTCGAGGCACGCCGTACCTGTCGGCCTGGCGCCACACCGTCTCTGACTGCGGCTCAACGCCGCCCACGGCGCAGAAGACACCGACCGCGCCGTCCAGGACGCGCAGGGAACGCTCCACCTCCATCGTGAAGTCGACGTGGCCGGGCGTATCGATGATGTTGACGCGGGTGTCGCCCCAGAACGCGGTGGTGGCGGCGGAAGTGATGGTGATGCCGCGCTCCTGCTCCTGGACCATCCAGTCCATCGTGGCAGTCCCCTCGTGCACCTCACCGAGCTTGTGGGTGATGCCCGTGTAATAGAGGATGCGCTCCGTAGTCGTGGTCTTCCCAGCATCGATGTGGGCCATGATGCCGATGTTCCGCGTCCTCTCCAGTGGTGTCTGACGTGCCATATTCGTTGTTCGCTGTCCGTTGTTCGATGCCCGCAGAACGGGCAAACCCCCGCGCCCCACGGACAACAGAGAGCGGATCACTTTGAAACCTGTTTTTGTTTCCCGTTGCTCGGTCCGGAACCGCAGAACCAGCGTCTTCTGTGTTATCCGGTCGAGACGGAGCTAGGGGAAAACCGTGAATGCAGAATGCAGAATGCAAAATGCAGAATTACGAGAGCCGGTGGCCCGCGTCATTTCTGCATTCTGCATTCTGCATTTTGCATTTGTCACCTACCTACCATCTGTAATGCGCAAAAGCCTTGTTGGCCTCCGCCATTTTATGCGTATCTTCCTTCTTCTTGATCGCGTTGCCGCGGTTGTTCGCGGCGTCCATGATCTCACCGGCCAGCTTGTCCTGCATGGTTTTCTCGCCCCGGCCGGCGGCGAAGCTGATCAGCCAGCGGATGGCCAGCGCCGTGCGGCGCGAGGGCCGCACTTCCACCGGCACCTGGTAGTTCGATCCGCCTACCCGGCGGCTCTTCACTTCCAGCGACGGCTTCACGTTGTCGACCGCCTTCTTGAACAACTTGACCGGGTCGTCTTTGGCCCGATCCTCCACCTTCTTCAGCGCGCTGTAGAACACTCTCTCCGCTACCGACTTCTTTCCCTGGCTCATCAGCGAGTTGATGAACTTCGTCACCAACTGGCTGTTGTAGACCGGATCCGGGAGAATCTCGCGCTTCGGCACTTCACGACGTCTTGGCATTCTGCAGCTAACCCTTCTTCGGCCGCTTCGCGCCGTACTTCGAACGGCCCTGCATCCGCTTGGCCACGCCGATCGTGTCGAGCGTGCCGCGGATGATGTGATATCGAACGCCCGGCAGATCCTTCACGCGTCCCCCGCGGATCAGAACAATCGAGTGTTCCTGGAGGTTGTGCCCGACTCCGGGGATGTACGTGGTAACTTCAATTCCATTCGTCAGCCGGACACGGGCCACTTTCCGCAGCGCCGAATTCGGTTTCTTCGGCGTCGAGGTGTAGACGCGCGTGCAGACGCCGCGCTTCTGCGGGCTCGACTGCAGTGCAGGCGACTTGGTCTTGTATGCAACCTTCGCCCGACCCCTGCTGACCAGTTGATTGATTGTTGGCATTCCTATCCTTCTAAAGACACGAACATTGAAAAATGTAACGCCCGGCGAGGGAAACCCGCGCACTTTAAACGCGGGATTCGGGTTTGTCAACACCTGAACAACGGCAGCTAACTGACTGTCCAGAATGAAAATTCCGGTCATTAGACTAGCGATGATGTGGACGCGTCGACCGCTCGCCGCCGCCTGCTTTTTCGCGCTGTTGTGGGGTGGCGTCCGGCCCGTTGTGGCCCCCTTTTGGGGGGGCGGGTCGCATTTCCCCACCATCGGCGAACGGCTGCGCAGCGAGAGGAGTGAGCTCCGATGCTTCGCCGAGGGGGTTTTCGAGCGGACGCCGCAGCGGGCGGTCATCCTTTTCCTCGTCCCCCCGGATGATTCCGACGGCGGCCTCGTCAATCACCGGCTCCGATATGTCCTGCCCGGCCGGCAAATCCTGACTAGCGGTGACGCTCCATTCATCGCGACGTGGCACCGGCCGCCGAGCAGCGGGCGCGTGATCTGGACCGGCTGCGGCGGAACGCTGGTACAGCGATGATGTTCCGCGCCGCACTGATCACACTCCTCGGCGCAGGCGCCGCCGCCGCGGTGCTGTTACTCCTCGATCTTCTTCGCATTCCGTGGAATGCGTGGACGCTGGGAACTGGGTTGGCCGTTGTCGCCGTCATCGCTTGGCGGTGGAGCGGCGGCCTTCAGGCCGCCCGTCTCGGCGGGCTAAAGCCCGCCGCTACATTCATCAACTGCCTGACCGCGTCCCTGGTCGTGGCCCACGCCATCGCCGGGATGCGGCCCGGCCTGTGGGACTGGACCGACTGGCTGATTACTCGCCGCGACTACTTCTTCATCTGGGGCTACAAGGCGCGGCTCTTCTTCGTCGAGCACGGAATCCCGTGGAGCTTTCTGCGGACGCTGCCGAACGATTTCAGTCATCCCGACTATCCGGTGCTCGTTCCGCTTCTTTTCGATGTGCCGGCCGTGCTCACTTCGTCCTTCGATCCGCGTGTCTTCGCATGGATCGACGCCGCGCTCGGCGGCGCGCTGCTCGTGGTTGCCTATCGATGTTTGCGCGATGAGCTCACTCCGACCGAATCAGCACTCGGAACGCTCGCCCTCAGCGGCAGCGCGCTTCTGCCGTGGTTCGGATTCGCCGACGGACCGCTGGTGGCGTTTGCCGCCTCCGCAGCTCTGCTCATCCGACGAACGCTGCGAGGTCATACCGTTTCAATCGGCGTCGCTGTCGCTCTCCTCTCCCTGGCAGCGATGACGAAAAACGAAGGGATCGCCTTCTTCGTCGCCCTCTGCATCGCTGCTCCGAATCTGATTCGAAAGCTCTGGCCGGCAGGCGTCGTCATCGGCGGATGGCTGGTGGCCAGGGCGGCGATGCATCTTCCGACCGACGTCTTCGTCGGCCCGCTGCTGCCGCGCATCGCGCACAATGTGGCCATGTTCCCGTCGGCATTCGCCAACGTGCCCGTGTACCAACCGATTGTTTGGATCGCAGCCCTGGTGGCGATCGCCCTGGCGCCGGCGGCCAATCTGCGCCGCGAGCGCTTCCTGCTCACCGTCGCCGCCGTACAGCTCTGCTTCTACCTGGGCGCATATGCGATGACGCCGTATGACGTCCGCGGCCATGTCAACGGATCGTGGGAGCGGATCTCCAGCCATGTCACCATGCTCATCGCCTTCGCCGGGCTGACTTCCATCCGCGAGTCGCTGCGACGATGAAGAGTCGGCTCATCCCCTTCCTCCTGGCGGCGATTCTTCTCACTGCCGGCTTCCTCTCGCTCCATCAATACAACGTGACGTGGGATGAGGCCCTCGGCGATCTCTTTTTCGGCCAGCGCTACTTGTCGTTCTTCACCACGTTCGACTCGAAGTACCTGAACTTCGGAGCGAATCCGTACCCGCCCGATTTCCGGCCCGATCTCTCCAGCTCGCCGTTTCGCTTGCGCCCGTGGGAGCACTACCCGGTGGCCAGCGTGCTGGCCACCGCGACGTCGCGGCTTCTCTCGCCGCTGCTCGATCCGTTCGACGGCTATCACGCATTCAATCTGCTCATCGGCGCCGCGTTCCTCATCCTCTTCTATCGCTTCGTGGAGAAGGAGTGGGGAGCGATCGCGGCGGTCACCGCAACGCTGCTTCTGTTTCTTTCGCCGCGCATCGTCGGCGACGCGATGGCCAATGTGAAGGATTTCTCGGAGATGGTCTTTTTCTCCACGACGATCATCCTCTTCTACTTCGCGGCGGAGCGGCGCAGCCTGCCGCTCCTTCTCTTCAGCGGCGTGATCTTCGGATTTGCGCTCGGCACCAAGGCTAACGCGCTGTTTCTTCCGCCGATCATCATTCTCTATGTGCTGCTCCGCCGCCCCTCGTGGAGACCACGAGCTCTCGTCCTAGGCCTCGCGGCTTGGGCGGTCATCGGGTTCGCCGTGTTCTTCGCTTCGTGGCCGTACCTCTGGCAGGCACCGTCGATCACCCTGCGCTCCAATCTCATCTACCTGCTGGCGCGGAAGAGCGGAACGCGTCCGGAGAATCTGGCCGGCCCGTTCTCCATGATTCTGCTGACGACGCCGCTGCCGTTCCTTCTCAGCTTTCTCGCCGGGCTCGTGCCGATCGCTCGCAAAATACGCAGCCCGCAATCGCTCCTGCTGCTTTGCTGGATCGGCATCGTCTGCGCCCGGCTGATCCTTCCATCGGCCATCAACTTCGACGGCGTGCGTCACTTTCTCGAGCTCTTCCCGCCGATGGCCGCGGTGGCTGGAGCGGGCGTGGCCTGGACCGCCGGCTATAAGCCGGCGGGTGCGCGGGCTACTAGCCCGAGCCGGCAAGTTGCCGGCGGACCGGCCGCCAGGTTGGCGGCGGTCCTTGTCATCGCCGCGATGCTCGTCTCGCTGGTTCCCGTGCATCCTTTCGAAACGGCCTACTGGAACGTACTCGCCGGCGGATTGAACGGCGCGATGTCGCGGCAGATCCCGCAGGCAGGAGACTACTGGGCAGCGAGCTACCGACTCGGATTGCGCTGGCTCAACGAGCACGCGCCGCGCGATGCGTTTCTGGCGGTTCCGATCGCCGAACATACAGTGCGCATCGTCGCTCCGTATCGATTGCGGCCGGACATCCGCCTGGTGCACATCACGAATGCCTGGAGCCCGCGCATCGACCCGCGAGCGCTCGCGGCGCTGCATCAGCTCAGCGAAGAGCATCCGGTCTATGTGATGTTCGTGCTGCGGCGCGACTGGTCGAACCCACTGGTCATCGAGAGTATGTCGCGATTTCCGCCCGTCGCCGTCTGGCGCGTGGATGGCGCCCCCGTTCTGGTCATCGTTCGAATGACCCGCATCAAATAGACGCGGCGTCCGCGCTCGCCGAATGTCGCCTCGACCTGAAGAACATCGCTCAGGCCGCGGACAAACGGACAACTCCGCTCGTGGTCGTAGACGATCACGTAGTCGATCGGCAGGCGCCGCAGCATCAGACGTGTCTTCGCTGGATCGACTGCGCACTCCGTCCAGTGAAACCCGTAGTTGCTGTAGACCGACAGCGCCTGCGCGTTTGTGGTCAGAATCGCGGCGCGCGGATGCCGCTCGCCGAGCCATCGCACCAGCGCGCTCTCGGCCGGCGTGAGACCTCCTCCGTAGGAAAGCGGATATCGAAACACGGCGGCCGCTCCCTGGGCGACGGACGCCGCGACGAGCAGCAGCGCCACGATTCGGATCGCCCGCGGAGCATTGACGACCGTGATCACGACGGCCGGAATGATGACGAAGAGAAAGAGGAGCGAGTGCCGGCTGCCGAATACCCAGGTTGGAAATCGCTGCGATTCGAATCGGGCCAGCACGACGGTCGAAGCCACTCCCGTAGCCATCAGCGACCACAGGACGATCGATTGCCGCCGCAAAAGCGGGATGGCCAACAGCACGACGATCACTACCGGCCCGAAAGAATGAAAGTACGAATACTCGCTCGCCGGATTGAAGGCGATGGCCAGCCCCTTCAGGACGTGCAGCACTCCGCTTCCAACCCACTCCTGATACATGCCGACATCGACGCGCTGCAGATGAATGGAACGCAAGTAGAGTAACCAGATCAATCCGACTACCGCGCCTGACCAGACGTAGGCCGCAAGCCGGCCAAGCGGCGCGTCAGCGCCTTTGGAGTGCGGCGGCTTGCCGCCGCCTTCCAAAGCGGCGGCAAGCCGCCGCACTCCGAAGGCCCCCATGAGAACGGCGATCGTGGCCGCCGGAACCAACACCATCTGGTAACGCGTCAGCGCGCTGAGCGCGGCGAGCACGCCGCTCAGCGCCGGTCGATCCGCGTCGAGCAGAAAAAACGATCCGACGGCCAGCGCGAACGCCAGCCCTTCGGTGTATGGATAGAGCGTCGCCTCGAAGAAGATGAAGTTGAATCCGACGAGAAGGACCACCAGATGACCGACATCGACCTCTTCGTCGCGATAACGAAAGATCCCGCGGTCGCCGGCCAACCGATTGCACAGAAAATAGAGCAAGACGAGATCGAGAACGAAGAACAGTTGCGGGAGGACATTCGCCGCCGCGAACAGTCCGATCACGCGAGCCGCGCCGCCTAGGACGAGCGGCCAGAGCGGATAGAGGTCGTAAGGCTGCGGGAGAGGCGCGAGCCCTTCGTGATAGAGCGACACGCTCGACTGCAGCCCCTGGCCATCGGCCAGATGCCGCGCCACCTGCATGTAGTAGCTCGGATCGGGAGGGAATGGCCCTCGCCGCGGGGAATGCAGAACATGCAGAGTGATCAGCGGAGCGAGAAGGAGACCGAGGATGATCAGCCGGCGCTTGCGCGACTCCATCAGAAGTCGACCCAGGAGCCCGCGCCGGTCGCTCGCGCCTTGTCATAGAGAAACTGGGCCGAGGCGAGATCCTCGATCGCGATTCCCAAAGACTTGAACAGAGTGATCTCGTCCTCCGCAATGCGGCCCCGCGCGCGGCCGATCAGGACGTCCCCGATCTCCGCACGAATGGCATCCTCGGTGATCGCGCCGTCACGCACGGCCATCAGGTAGTCGCCCGACTCGTTGATCGTCGATTCGCGCCGGTCGACAAACAGCGACGCGGCAGCCATGGTCGTCGAGTCCAGCTCGCGCGATGAGGCGACGCTCGATCCGACGGCGTTGATGTGAATGCCCGCCCCGATCCATTCGCGGCGGACGACCGGCTCCTTCGAGCTGGTAGCGGTGACGATGATGTCCGCGCCGCGGACGGCCTCATGGACGGAATCGACAGCACGCGCGTTCGACGCCTGCCGCGCCAGAGCGTCGGCGTGCGCGCGAGTCCGGCTGCAGATGCGGATCTCGCGGATCTCGCGGACAACCGGGATCGCCTTCATATGACTGTGTCCCTGCACGCCCGCCCCGATGATGGCCAGCGTCGACGCGTCCTCGCGGGCGAGCAGCTTCGTGGCCAGCGCGGAGACCGCGGCGGTGCGGATGGCGGTGATGGCCGAGGCGTTCATGATGGCCAGCGGTTCGCCGGTCTCGCCGCTGTGCAGGATCACTGCGCCGAGGTGGGTGTCGAGTCCGCGCGCGGGATTTCCGGGAAAGAGACAGATCTCCTTCAGTCCCCAGGCCGGACGCGCGCCGCCGCGGTAGGCAGGCATCAAACCGAGAAATCCGGGCGAGTCCGCGGGGCGCACGATGCTGCGCAGCGGCTGATGAACTTCGCCGCGCGCCAGCGCCGAAAGCGCGTCCTCCATCACCGCGATGCACTCCGGGAACGTCAGCATGCGTTCGACGTCGTGCTCGCTCAGAACCAGAAGTTTCATTGCTGAGATCCGTACACCCAGTACATCTCATCAAAGTTCGCGAACTGCGGCCGCTGATTGTGATACAGCAGCCGCCATCCGTGCATCTCCGGCGAAGGCATTTCGACGTTTAACAGCAGGAGCACACGCGAGCGGTCGGGGAAGTGTCGCTCCACACGATGCACGGCTTCGGGATAAATGACATCGAGCCCGCGTCCCGAACGATTCGATCCCCGGATACCAGAAGGGCTGATGAAAGTAGGGCGCCAGCGCAGAGGCGGTCGTCTCGCTGTGCCCGGCGATGGTGCGGTTCGCCATTCCATGATCGCGGATCCACCGTGCCGTCTCCTGCGCTCCGGAAAACGCGTACAGCGTGTCGAGGCGCCAGAAGATCATGGCCATGACAAGCGAAGCCACCATCGAGATGCTCAGCAGCGACCAGCACGCCACGCGCGCGCGCTGCGGCTGCCCCACGGCTGTCCACAGAGCGAACAACAGAAGGAGAAGCACGAAGCCGAGGTGACGAACTCCGCCCACCCATTTGAGGATGAAGATGAAGGTCAACACAGCGTACGAGCCCCACAGAATCAGGATCGTCCCGCGAGAGCGAGAGACCGCGATCGACGCAACGACGACGATCGCCGCGCCGAGGATCGTGGCGAGGCTTTGCAGAATCGGCACGTGAGGAAAGAACGCGTTGCGCAGAGCGAGCAAAGGCGCTTCGGGATGGAAGTTGCTCACCACGCCGTGAACCATGGCGTCAGGGGCCGGCCAGATCTGAAAAAGCGACGCGGCGCCGCCAGCGAGCATGATGGCTATCGCACCGATGTGACGGCGTGAATCGAGCAGGTAGGCCACTCCGATGAGCGCGGCGATGCACAGGCTGTGAACGTTGGTGTTCGCCAGCAGCGCCACGCAGACGGCGTACGCGATCGGCCGCAGATCGCGTTGACGGTACAGCGCGGCGACCGCGAAGAGCAGCACGGCCGACAGCGCGTACGTTCGCGCAATCACCGCGTATTCGTACGAGAAAAAGTAGGTGAAGGGGATCAGCAGGCGGGCGAAGCGCGGAAACGGCGACGCGAACAGCACGAGGGCCGCCGCCGCGGCGGCCACGCCGACGTGCAGCACGTGCTGACTCCCGTAGGGCGCGCCGCTGCGGGCCAGAGGAATGAGCAGGAAGTACCAGAGTCCCGGCGTGCCGCCATGCCGAAAGAGCTGGAGCAGCTCGGACGCGCTCGCGTCGCGCGCAGCGAGCCAGGGATCCGCCTCGTCGCGCCACGGCTCGTGATGCGCCGCCACGAAGGCGACCACGAAGAGATAGAGCGTCAGCGCGACGACGGCCGCGACGCGAGGGAGAGGCTCCGGCGACGTGACCCAGCGCAGGACCGGCACTGAAAGATTGTAACGATGAACTTCATCGCTCGTGTTGAAGTTCGAGGTTCGAAGTTGGAAATAAGAATGGAGAAAGGGCGCCAGATCGCGGTTATCGTGGCCCGATGACTGATTCGTCAACGAAAGAGATCGTTGACTTGTTTCGCATTTCGAATACCGAACCGATCCTGTATCTGTTTGGCGAACTGGTTCTCCTCGGCCTTGCCTCTCAAGAGGATTGCGTAGGACGTGTGCATGCGAAAAAATGCGCGGCTTGCACGGCGAAGCATTAGCCGCGGGATGAACGACTCAAATCGCTGAGCAGGACCTTGGAGATCGCCCCACTTGATAAATCGGCGACCGCGAAAGATCGTTCTCATCACAAAACCGGATTCGTCAAATGTCTCCACGAACCCAGCAGAGCTAATAATCGTCACCCAGCTTAGTAATGCAATGCAAGCAGCTGCAAAAGCTAACCAGGCCTGCCATCCCATGAAAAGCGCTCCTTTAACGACAACTCAATCGTGACCCAGCGCAGGACCGGCACTGAAGGATTGTAACGATGAACGATGCCGCTCACCTCGTGGCCACGAGGTAGCGGCCTACACGGGCGCGGTGTGGATAGCGCGCGTCGATCCAGGCGAAGAGCGCCGGGACGCGAATTCGATTCGGGACGCCATCGTATTGGTCGAGCTCTTTCATCCCTTCCACGATCACGCACGCCGGGGGGTTCGCTTCCAACTGCCGCATTGCTTCGGCCAGCAGCGGCGGCGCGGAAAGCATCGCTACATCCGAGCAGCGCGTCGGGGGCCGCCGCTGAAGCAGATAGTAGAGCGCGCGCTCATTCGTCACGTCGAGAATCGGCGCTCCGGGTGGGGCCGCGGCGTCGAGGAAGCCGTTCAACCCGGCGAGATCGGCGGCGTTCTCGCGCGTCGTGTAGATCCCTCTGCCCGTCGCGAGCGGATAGGAGACGAGGCCGGCGTGACTCTGTCGCGCGCGCCAGCCGGCGAGGAAACGCGACGCCGCCGCAACGTTCGGCGCCACCTCGACAAACACGAAGAGGCCGATGGCCAGGATCGCGGCCGCGACGCGCCGACGCGCCAGCAGGAGCGGCTCGAGCGCGAAGGCCACAGCCGCGACTCCAAAGAGTGGCAGGCCATATCGCGTGTGACTCCAACTGCATCGCCCCGCCGCCGTACGGAAAGCGATGATGGAGAAGATGGCCACGATGGCGATTCGCCAGTCGCCTCTTCGCCACGCGACCACCAGCATCCACCCGAAGAAGACGGGGGGCAGATAGTAACGCGCCGATTCCCAACTGATCTCCCGAAGCGCGGGACGCGACCAGATCGCGTCGATCGATCGCGGGATGATCACGAATGAATCGACGAGGAAGCGGTGGATGTCGGCGTGAACGATGAGCAGCAGCGCGAACGGAAGCAACAGCGCGACCACTGCGACCGGAAGTGCGATTCGCGCTCGAAGGAGAAAACAGACGATCACCGTCGCGGCGAGCGCGTACAGCCCGGTATCCAGACTCCACAGCACACCGAGAGTGGACGCGACGAACGCGAGAGCCAGCGACGAAAGGCTTCGCCAGCGAACGTAGCGCAGCATGCCGAGAGCGGCGAGCAGCAGCGGGGCCAGGCGAAACCAGGGGAAAAGCGGGATCTGCCCCGCGGCGATCATGCACAGGCCGACGAACACTGCCGCCGCGGCGCCGACGGCAGTCGTGCTCAATTCAGCGGCGATCGGAACGAGCAGAGCGAGCGTGGCGGCATCGAGCAGTGTCTGCAGCCGCCGCACGCGACGCGGCGAGGGAGGATCGCCGAGAACGAGCGCATCGAGCCCGCCGTCGACGCCGAGGCCGTGCAGAACGAAGACGTCGCCATAGGGACGCGCTCCGCTGCGGAAGAGAAATCCCGGCGTCAGATGCTCCCCCTCGTGAAATGGCTCGAGCACCGCGTAAGGATGATCGTGGACGAAGAGCATCAGGACGAAGACGACGGCTGCCGCGAGCCAGGAGAAGGACCGTGGAGCGGTGGCCTTCAGGCCACCGACCTTCAGGCTACCGGCGGGCTGAAGCCCGCCGCTCCACCGGCTGCCAACGAACGCGCCCGCCGCGGATCCTACGATCAACAGCGCGATGACCGCGTAGTCGTACGCTTTCGGATAGCCGGCGACGGTCACGATGCCGACGCCTCCGGTCGGCACATGGAACCAGCCGCGCGTTAGGGGAGCGACCGCCGCAGAGGCAGCCGCGCCCACGCACGCTCCCAAGGCAGTCCAGACTTCGGGCCAACGGCGAACGTCGATCGCGATCACGCGAGTTGCGCCACCGTCTCTCGGATGGCGCGCTTCACCGCCTCGCCACTGGACATCTTCGCCTTCCAGCCGAGCGCCTCCATCCGCCGCGTGTCGAGGCGCACCTGGGCCACATCTCCCCGCCAGCCGCGCGGCTCGTTGCCGCGATCGATCCGCACGCCCGACGCATCGAGCCCCATCGCCTCGATGATCCATCGGGCGATTTCGTTTACTGACGTTTGATCGCCCACCGCCAGGTTGTAGCAGTTGATGCGTTCCCGGGCGCTCCGGTAGCCAAACATCATGCCGTCGAGGCAGTCCTCGACGTGCACGTATGGCTTGGCCTGCGTTCCATCGCCGAGGATCTGAAGGCGGGTCGGATCGCGGCGCAGCTTCTGGATGAAATCGTAGATGACGCCATGCGTCGGAAACGGTCCGACGATGTTTCCGAAGCGAAAGATCCAGGCCCGGATGTCGTAGTTGTGAGCGAACGCTGTGATGAGCCCTTCGCAGGCAATCTTGCTTGCGGCGTAGAGCGAGATCGGAAAGAGCGGCCCGTAGTCCTCCGGCGTCGGCAGGACGCGCGGCTCGCCGTAGATCGCCCCGCTGCTGGAGAAGATGATCTGCGACGTGCCGGAGAGCCGCATCGCCTCGAGGACGTTGTAAGTGACGTGTGTGCCGCCTTTGAGATCGAAATCGGTGTAGGTCGTGCCGAAGCTGATGTCGCTGTTCGCCGCGATGTGCCAGACGCAGTCGGGGCGCACGGCTTCAAACAGCGAGATCACGCGCTCGCGATCGAGGAGATCGAATTCGTGAAACTGAAATTTCTGGTGCGGCAGGAAGCGGTCGACATACTCGCGCCGGCCGAGAAAAAAATTGTCGACGCCCACGACCTCGTGACCCTCGGTGAGCAGGCGAGGCAAGAGATTAGTAGCAATGAATCCTGCCGCGCCGGTGACGATGATCTTCACGACAGCGCCGCCTCCGCCCTTCTCAGCTCCTCCGGAGTTCCGATCTCGAAGAAGTTCTGGTCGACCACTTCGCACGCCAGCCGGCGCTCTTCGGCCAGGCTGGGAAACACGATCTCCTCGAATGAACACGCGCCGCTCGCCGGGAGCAGATCGATCGTGCTGGCCGGCATGAGACAGAAGCCGGCATCGATGTAGGGAAGCTCAGGGGCTCGCTTGTCGAAGCGAATGACCCGATCCCCTTCGATCTCGCAGTTGCCGACGGACATTCTTCGAAACACCGCGAGGCAAGGCTCATCGTGAGCGCGCACGAAACGATCGTAATCGAACCGCCGATAGACGTCGCCGTACGTCAGCAGAAAGCGATCGCCGAGGAGATGCCGCGCTTCGCGCACAGCGCCGCCCGTGCCCAGCGGTTCACGTTCCCGGCTGTAGACAATTCGCACACCGAGGCGCCGGCCGTCGCCGAAGTGCTTTTCGATCATCTCGCCGCGGTAGCCGATCAACAGGACGAAATCGCGCAGTCCGCGTTCGGCGAAGGATTCGATGACGCGCTCCAGGAACGGACGGCCGCCGATCGGAATCATCGGCTTGGGCAGATCACGCGTGAGCGGACCGAGGCGCGTGCCGCGGCCGCCGGCCAGGACGGCGACTTTCAGCGCGCCTTTCGGGCGTTCCATAGCCTTCTGAAAGTCCATACCGTGCTCTTGAACCTCTGCAGCGTCGTCTCCCCGATCCGTTCCCGATATTCGATCGGCACTTCGGTCACCCGAAATCCCATCCGATACGGAAGGATCAGCATATCCACGGGGAGCGCGGGGCCGTTCGGATCCCACCTCACTCGTTCGACCATCGACCTGCGGTAAGCGCGCATGCCGCTGTGCAGGTCCGTCGTTTTGATTCCGTGCAGGAGACGCGCGGCCCAGGCGAACACGCGGTTGGCGATGTAGTTGGCGTACGGCATGGCCTTCGGTCGTGTTGCCAGACGCGTGGCATTCACCAGATCCCAGCCCTCGCCGATCAGCGCGACGAGGTTCGGAATCGCCTCGACCGGATACGTGTCGTCGCAATCGAGCGTGACCACGACGTCGCCGCGAGCATCGCGCACCGCGCGGTCC
>QHVS01000188.1 GCA_003223635.1 Acidobacteriota bacterium
TGGAGATAAATGTGGTGCGGCGACCCCTGCTGAACGACTCGTCCGCCCTCCAGCACAAACGCGCGATCTGCGAACCCCAGCTCGTCGCGCGACGCGGGCGAGGAGATCACCGTCGTGCCGATGATCCTGAGGATGCGGTAGAAGTCGTCGGCGATTGCAGGCATCGACTCGAGCACGCGATCCGCAATCAGGACGGCCGGCCGAAGCAGCTCGATCCTTCCAATTTGCGCCGATGTGCGCTCCGAGGAGGAGAGGGAGCGAAGCGAGCGGTCGAGAATCGCCCGGAGGTTCCACCTCGACACGGCCAGCTCGAATTCGCGATGACGATCCTCACGATCGAGCGTCCGCTGCCGGACCGCCGCCACCAGCAGGTGCCGCACGGACCAGCGCGCCGGCGCATCGATTGCTGCGGCCGCAAAGAGGAGAGGCCGGCGCTCGCGTCTGAGCGAGGTCACGTCGCGCGTTCCCATGAGCACCTTGCCTTGCGCCGGGCGAAGATCGCCGGAGATCACCTGAAGCAGCGTGGATGCGCCGCTGGCCGGGGGGCCGATGATCGCGGTGTGCGTGCTGCGGGCGAAGGCGAGCGTCACCTCGTGCAGACGACCGGGAACGGAGACGCTGTGAAGAGCGACGTCGAGCACTTGCCTAGTGTAGCGGGGGACCTTCGGAGTGCGGCGGCTTGCCGCCGCTTTATCTCTGCCGATGCTGCTGTTGCTGCTGGCGATTCAGCCGATCGAGCTGATTGCGCAGGCGGTTCCACTGCGCATCGTTCAGCACGGAGCGCATGTCGATCAGCATCATGAGCTCGTGCTCGAAGAGGCGACCGCGCGCCTCATTCAATCTCGTCGAGATGCGGCGGATCGCCGCCCGATCGAGCTGGGGTTGATCGAGCTCTCCGCGGAGAGCGATGTTCTGTTTGTCCACTTCCGCCTTCAGATCGATCAGATCGTTGGCCGCGCCGCGGAAGATGGACTCCAGGCGCGACTGCTGCTCATCGCTGAGATTGAGCAGCTGCACGACCTCCGGACGCCTCCACCATTTGCCCGGCGGCAACTGTTGCGCGGAGACCGCTGCTGCCGTGAGCAGGGCGACTGCCAACAGAAGAGCGACGCGGCGCATCACGACCCGGCCTTCTTCTTCGTGTCGTTCACCCACGACTCCCACTGAACCACCGCGTGGAAATCCTGCAGTTCATCCGACTGCCACGGATCGCGCGGCACCTGAAGCTCGTCATTGGTTTTCGGCGGGGCCGGCACCGCGTGATCCGAGATCACCACCGGCGGCGTCTTCAGCGCAGGCTGGACGCTCTTGTAGACGACCGCTCCGCCCAGGAAGAAGGCGAGGATTGCCGCTGCGGCCACGCGCAGATTGCGCGTGAACCGTTCGCCGTCGGTCCGCTGCGCATCGACGCGGCGCATGATCGACAGCCGCTGCCGCGTCCAGAAGGTGACCGGCTTCTCCGTGTCACACACGGCAGCCTCGCGGAGCTTGCGCTCCAGGCGCTCGTACTTCCCCTTGCACTCCGCGCACTCGGCCAGATGCATCATCACCGGCATCGACTGGCCCGGCTGCATGTAGTACGTCTCCAGCAGATCCGCTTCGCTGTAGTGTTTTGTCATTTGCGACTCCCCGTGACCCACTCGGCCAGTTCCTTCCGGATCTTGTGCACGGCGCGAAACAGATGCGCTCTCACCGTTCCGGCGCGGAGGCCGAGCAGCTCCGCGATGTCTTCCAGTGACCGATTCTCGTAGTGCCGCAGCCGGAAGATCAATTTCTGCTGCGCCGACAACGTCCGCTCGGCGCGCTCGATCGCCACGCGGAGCTGCCGGGCCATGAACTCCCGCTCCGGATCGGGCCGGTCATCCACCGGCTCGAGGATCATCTCACGTTGTTCGCCCTCGCCGGTGCGCCAGAGGCTGACGAATCGGCGCCGCCGCAGCGAGTCGCGCGAGCGGTTGATGGCGATTCGCGTCAGCCATGTTTCGAACTCGGAGCGGCCCTCGAACCTGGCCAGGTGCGTGAACGCCTGGATGAATGTGTCCTGGGCGATGGTGTCCGCTTCCATGTCATCTCGCACGATGGCAAAGGCAACGCGAAAAATCTTTCGTTGAAACCTCTCCACGAGCAGGGCGAATGCTCCCCCGTCGCCGCCCAGCGTGCGGGCGATCAACTCACGGTCGCTGGGGGCGGATTCGTTGAATTGTGTCAAACGAAAGCTTGCAACGCTGCCCACACGGATTTGGACGAGCCTGGCCCGATTCCGTTTACAGCTTACGCGCTCCACCCGCCAGGTAGACGCCGGCAAAGATCAGGACCCCGGCGACGATGGCCACGGCCCGAATGCGCTCTCCGAGAAAGATTGCCGCGAGGACGGTCGTGATCACTGGCTGCAGATAGGTGTAGGCGGCCACGAGCGAGCTGTCGGCATGGGCCAGCGCCCAGGCATTCAGTAGGTACGCCGCCACGGTCGGCCCGGCGATTACCGCGGCAAGAGCGATCCAGGCTCGTTCGGGAATGCCGCGCCAATTCTCGTGGGCCAGCGAGGCGGCGGCGAGCGGCAGCATGAGCACCGACGCAATTCCGAACATCCAGGTGATCATCTGCCTCGCGGAGACGCGGGACATCATCGGCTTGGAGAGGACGAGATAGAGCGCGAAGCACAGCGAGTTCGCCAGGATGAGGAGATCGCCGATCAACGATCGAAGCGCCCCTGCGAAACCTTCCGCCCCGACGACGAGCAGCGCGCCGAAGGCGGCCAGGGCGATCCCTCCGATCTTCGCCGGCGTCCCGCGCTCGTGCCCCAGGACCATCGCCGCGGCGAGAGCGAACAGCGGAACGCTGGTGATCAGAATCGCGGCGACGTGCGCGCTGGTCAGTGACAGACCGGCGAGGAAGAGCGACTGATTGAGCGCCACGCCGAGAATCCAATACAGAGCGATGCGTCCCAGGTCGCCCCTCACCCTGCCCTCTCCCCGCAAGCGGGGAGAGGGTTCTCGTGCCGTGAGGGCGCTCAGCACAATCGCCGCTCCGACCACGCGCAGATAAGCGAACGTCATCGGCGAGAAGGAGTTCATCGCCAATTTCGAGATGATGTAGTTCGAGGAGAAGAGAATGGCGACGGCGGTCAGTGCGCCATGAATGCGAAGCAATGAGTGCTGCTCATTGCTCGATCCACACATCGTTGTACCGAACCGGCGGCGGAACGAGCGAGGTGCGGAGGCCGCGCACGTGCGGCTGATGCACCACGAAGAAGCGCTCGTGGAACAGAGGCGCGATCGGGGCTTCCTTCACCACCATTTCGTTCAGCGATCGATAAATGGCCGCGCGGCGATCGATGTCGATGGTCCGCCGGGCCTCTTCGATCTGCCGATCGAGCTCCGGAGAATTGAAATAGATGCCGCGCGCGGCATTCGAGTCGCTGTGGAAGAAGACATAGAAGAAATTGTCGGAGTCGGGAATGTCGGCGTACCAGTTGGCGCAGAAGACCAACCCGTGACCGGGCTGCTGCAGGGGACGCCGCGCTTCGGTCGCCGAATGCGAGGTGACGTTGACCTGAATGCCGATCGCCTCGAGATTCTCGATGACGCTTCCCAGCAAGCCTGAGTTGTTGAACTCGTCCGTGTCCCAGGTGCGGTATTCGACGCCGAATCCCCCGGCGTACCCGCCCTGGCGCATCAGCGCACGGGCGCGCTCGACATCGTGCTCCGCTCCGCGCAGCGCCGGATCGTAGCCCTGGAGCCCCGGTGGGAGAAGAGCGCACGCGGGGACATTCTGTCCGCCGAAGATCCGATCATTGATCCGCTTGCGATCGATGGCGTGATTGATCGCCTGGCGCACCTCCGGCCGATTGAATGGAGCAGCGGAGCAGTCATAGGCAAAGTACGACGTGTGCAGCTGGATCGTGCTCAGCAAGTACGGCGCGTAGCGAGAATCGCCGCGAAGCTGCTCCGCCGTTTTCGGCGGGATGCCGTGGGCGATGTCCAGCTCACCGTGGAGAAAGGCGTCGGCCACGTCGCGCGCGCTGCGGATGTCCAGCCGGAACGTCAGTTCCTCGATGTGAGGCTGGTGGGGAACGAAATACTCGCGATGACGCCGAAGGCGCACCCGCTGGCCCTCGACGACTTCATCGACAGCAAACGGTCCGGCACCAACGGCGCGCAGACGCAAGCGCTCCCGATCGGAAGCTTCTTCCGCAGGAATGATCGCCGCCTCATTCACGGAGAGGAGCGGCAGGAAAATCGCCAGCGGCTCCTCCAGGGCGATATCGAACGTGTGCCGATCGTGAATGGTCAGCCCGCACAACGAATCGGCCCGTCCTTCCAGCACATCCGATGCGCCGCGAACGCTGCGCAGGATCCAGTTGCTCGGCGAGCGCAATTCGGGCGACAACAGACGAACAAAGCTGGCCTGCACATCGTCCGCTTCGAGGAGTCGTCCGTTGTGAAATCGCACTCCGCGTCGGAGATGAAATCGATAGAGCCTTCCGCCTTCCAGCACTTCCCATCGCTCGGCGAGGCCGGGGATGACCTCTGCTCCTTCCCCGTATGTGACCAGCGTGGCGTGGACGGCACGCGACAGGTAGCCGAGCGCGGCGGCGGTGACGTAGATCGGATCGAATGTGAGCTGTTGCCACAGAATCGAGGACGTGGTGACGCTGCCCCCTTCGGCGGGCTCCGGCAGCGCGAATCGCCCCAGCTCCTGGTTCAGGAGAGTCGAGTCCTGGTGGAGCGTGTTCGACATCTGATTCAGATCGGCGATGCTGACGTCGCCCTGACGTGCCGCTTCCTGGATGACACCCATGGCCCGCACGATGGCCGCGCTTTCCGCGACCAGGATCGCTGTCGACTGATGCACGTCCTGCACGAGGGCCATGATGTTTTCCATGGCTCCGGCTATGGCCGTGCTGCCGCTCTGCTGCTCGGCGACGGCGCGCTTCAGATGATGGGTCGTGTCGCGGACCGTGGCCGCCTGCTCGCCGATCTTCGTCGACGTCTGCGACTGCTGCTGGGTGGCGGCAGCGGTCTGCTGGATCATCTTGGTGACTTCCTCGATGGCCTTGGTGGCCGCGCCACTCCCCCGAGCCTGTTCCTGCGTGGCTCG
>QHVS01000189.1 GCA_003223635.1 Acidobacteriota bacterium
GCTCGGCGCATTCTCTATCGAAGCGAAGGAAATCGTCATCCGCGCCGATCGGGTCATCGACGGGCGCGGGAAGCTGCTGCACAACGCGGCCGTGGTCGTCGACGGGACGAAGATCACGCGCATCGAAAAGAATCCCAAGCGCATCGATTACGACCTCGGTGATCGCACCCTGATGCCCGGCGGGATCGATACACACGTCCACATCGGCTGGCACTTCGACAAGGACGGCCGCTCGCACGATGACGAGACCGATCGGGGCGAAGCGCCGGAAGAGTCGGCCCTCTACGCCGCAGAAAATGCCTACGCGACGCTGATGGGCGGCATCACTACGGTCCAATCGCTCGGCGCGCCGGTCGATAAGCCGCTGCGCGATGCCATCGCCCGCGGCACGCTCCCCGGTCCGCGCATCCTCACGGCCATCGATCCGATCGCCGACGAGAAGCTGACGCCCGACCAGATTCGCGAACGCGTGCGCAAGCTCGCTGCCGACGGTGCCGACGTGGTCAAGATCTTCGCCTCGCAGAGCATCCGCAACGGGGGCGGACCTACGATGTCGCAGGAGCAGATGGATGCCGCCTGCGGCGAAGCCAAACGCCTCGGCATGCGCACCGCCGTGCACGCGCACGGACCGGAGAGCGTCCGCCGCGCGGTGCTCGCCGGCTGCCGCTCCATCGAGCACGGCGCGCTCATCGATCAGGCCACTCTCGACCTGATGGCCGAGCACGGAACGTATTTCGATCCGAACATCGACCTCGTCTTCCGCAATTACTTCGAGAACAAATCGCACTTCCTGGGCATCGGCAATTACACCGAGGAGGGGTTCGCGAAGATGAGGGAGGCGGTGCCGAAGGCGCTCAACGTCTTTCAGATGGGACTCAAGACGAAGGGGCTGAAGATGGTGTTCGGCACCGATGCCGTGGCCGGCTCGCACGGCCGCAATTTTCAGGAGCTCGTCTATCGCGTGCAGAAGGGCGGACAGGATCCGATGGCGGCGATCGTCTCCGCCACTTCGCTGGCCGCCGAGTCGCTCGGGCTCAGCGATCGGATCGGCGCAATCGCGCCGGGGTATGAGGCGGATCTCATCGCCGTCGAGGGCGATCCGCTGAAGGACATCAAAGCGTTGGAAAAGGTAAGTTTCGTGATGAAGGGCGGGCGGGTGGTGAAGAACTCGCGATACACTCCCGCGCCATGAAGGTCGGCATCATCGGTTCAGGCGACGTCGGCAAGTCGCTCGGCAAAGGCTTCATCGCCGCCGGGCATCAGGTGAAGATCGGATCGCGCTCGCCGGAGAAGTTGAACGATTGGGCGAAGAGCGCCGGTGCCTCGACCGGCACATTCGAGGAGGTGGCTCGCTTCGGCGAGGTCATCGCCCTGGTCACGCTCGGCGCGGCCGCCGAAGAGGCGCTGCGCCTCGCCGGTCAGAAGAACTTCGACGGAAAGGTCGTCCTCGACGTGACGAATCCGCTCAAGATCGAGCCGGGCAAGCCCCCCTCCCTCTTTGTCGGCGGCACCGATTCCCTCGGCGAGCGCGTGCAGAAGTGGGTGCCCCGGGCCAAGGTGGTGAAAGCGTTCAACACCGTCGGCAACGCCTTCTTCTACAAGCCGCAGTTCCCCGGCGGCCCGCCCGACATGTTCATCGCCGGCAACGACGGCGAGGCGAAGACGAGCGCCACCAAGATCTGCCGAGACTTCGGCTGGGGCGTGATCGACATCGGCGGGATCGAAGGCTCTCGCTACCTCGAGGCGATGTGCATGACGTGGGTGCTGCATGGAGTGGTCTCGGGGTCGTGGAACCACGCGTTCAAGATGTTGCATAAATAGGTTGCTTGGTTGCTAAGTTGCTCGGTTGCTGGGTAAGAGGAACGTCACCGAGAAACCGAGCAACTTAGTAACCCAGCAACCGGTTACAGAGCAGACAACCTCTTGCCCGCGACGCTCAACGGCGAACCGACCCCGTGCGTAGCAGAGTAGGATCGGCGGCAGCGAACTTGCAGCCGCCGGCATTTTGGCGGTCATGAAACCATCCGAGGTTGAATCGATGCGTAAGCCCGTCATAGCTCTTCTCGTCCTCCTCTTTCTCTCCACCACAGCCCACGCACAATACTTCGGCCGCAACAAGGTGCAGTGGGAGCACTTCAACTTCAAGATCATGAAGACGGAGCACTTCGACATCTATTACTACGACCGCGAGGCCGACGTGGTGAACGACATCGGCCGCATGGCGGAGCGCTGGTACGCCCGATACTCGCGGTTGTTCAACCACACGTTCACCCGCAAGCCGATCGTGCTCTATGCGAACGCCGCCGATTTCCAGCAGACGACCACGACGCCGGAGCTGATCGGCCAGGGGACGGGCGGCTTCACCGACCCGTTCATGAATCGCGTGGTCATGCCGCTGACCGGCGACTACGCGGAGAACGATCACGTCCTGGGCCACGAGCTGGTGCACGTCTTCCAGTTCGACATCGCAAACAAGCTGGCCAACAACCGCCGGCGTTTTAACCTCGAGGCGCTCCCGCTGTGGCTGGTGGAAGGCATGGCCGAGTACTTCTCCAAAGGGCGCATCGATCCGCTGACCGCGATGTGGATTCGCGACGCGACGATCCACAACCGCATGCCGGACCTCCGCAAGCTGACGCGCGATCCGAATTACTTCCCATACCGTTACGGGCAGGCGCTGCTCGCGTACATCGGCGGCCGCTTCGGCGATGACGCCGTGGTGCGGCTGTTCCTGGCCTCCGGCATCTCAGGACCGGAGACGGCATTCGACCGCGCGCTGGGGATTCCGGCCAAGCAGATCTTCATCGACTGGGCGGAGTCGGCGCGCGAGCTGTACAACCCGGTGGTCGAAGACCGGCCCGCGAATCTCGGGGCACCGATCGTCGCCGGGAGGCGCGGCCTGCGCAATCAGCTCAACATCGGACCGGCTTACAGTCCCGACGGGCAGCAGCTCGCGTTCCTCTCCACGCGCGATATCTTCGATGTCGATCTCTTCCTGGCGGACGCACGCACCGGGCGCGTGACTCGGCGGATCGCGTCGAGTGCGCGCAATGCGCATTTCGAGGCGCTGCGCTTCATCGACTCCGCCGGCTCGTGGTCGCCGGATTCGAAAAAGCTCGCCTTCATCGTCTTCGAGAAGGGAGACAACTACCTGGGGATCGTCGACATCGATACGAAGCGAGTCGACGATTTGCGCGTGCCGGGCGTCGACGCCATCAGCAGCGTCGACTGGTCCCCGGACGGTCACACGGTCGTCCTCTCGGGCCAGAAGACCGGCGTGACCGATCTCTTCCTCTTCGATCTCAACAGCAAGCAGGTGCGGCAGTTGACCAACGACAAGTACGCCGATCTGCAGCCGACGTTCTCGCCGGACGGGCGGACCATCGCCTTCGTCAGCGACCGCGGATCGGAGGGGAGCCTCGATCAGCTCCGCTTCACCGGCATGAGCATCGCCACCATCGACGTCGAGACGGGCCGCATCCGCACGCTGCCGCTGTTCGCACACTCCAAGAGCTTCGATCCCCACTTCGCTCCCGACGGCGAGAGCCTTTACTTCATCTCCAATCCTGAAGGCGTGCCCGATGTCTATCGCTACTATTTCGGCGACGGACATGTCGCGCGGGTGACACATGTGCAGACGGGCGTCTCGGGAATCACGGAGATGTCTCCCGCGCTGACGGTGGCGCAGAAGAGCGGCGATGTCGCCTTCTCGCTCTACGAAGACGACAACTACAACATCTATCGACTGTCGCCGGCGCCGGCCGGCGTGGCGGTGCCGACCACTGTCTCATCCGATGCGGCACGCGCCGGCCAGCTCCCACCGCTGCGCGGCACCGGCTCTGCCATCACCGCCTATCTCGAGCACCCGGAGCAAGGCTTGTTGCCCGAGAGCGCCTCTTTCGGTGAAGCGAACTACAGTCCCGCGCTTCACCTGGCCTACCTGGGTCCGCCGACGATCGGCATCGGCGTCAGCTCGTTCGGTACCGGCGTCGGCGGAAGTGTCACCGCCTATTTCAGCGACATCCTCGGCGAGCACAACATCGGCCTCACGTTCCAGGGGCAAGGTTCGTCCGGCATCGGAACGTTCGGCGATCAGATCGCCGGCGAAGTCTTCTACCTCAATCAGCAGCATCGCCTGAACTGGGGCGTCGACGTCACGCACCTGCCTTACGTGGCCGCGGCGACCGGGGTCAGCACGGCAGTTGTGAATGTCAATGGACAGCCGGTTCTGGCGGACGTGATCCAGCAAGAGCGGGACATCCTCCGCTACGACGACGTCTCTGGCGTGGTGCAATATCCGTTCAGCACGACGCGGCGCGTCGAATTCTCCGGCGGCTTCCAGCATCAGGCTCAGAAGTCGGAGCTGGAGACAGTGGTCGTGGTAGGCAACACGATCATCGACGACACGACGCAGCGCCTGCCGGGATCGTTCTCCGTGAACCTGCTCCGCGCGTCGACCGCGTTTGTCGGCGACAGCTCGGTGTGGGGATTCCTCTCCCCCGTCCGTGGTACGCGCTATCGCTACGAGGTGGAGACGCTGGCCGGCGATCTGCACTTCAACACCGCGCTGGCCGACTGGCGCAAATATTTCTTCATGAAGCCCATCACCTTCGCCGTGCGCGGCATTCACTACGGCCGCTACGGCCGCGACGCCGAGGACCCGCGCATCCAGCCGCTCTTCATCGGCAACAGCGCGCTGGTGCATGGGTACGAATTCGACTCCATCAATCTGAACGAGTGCGTGGGACCCGGCGCGAGCTCGATTGCCTGCCCGGTCTTCGACCGCCTCTTCGGCTCAAAGATCGCAGTGGCTAACGCGGAAGTGCGTGTGCCGCTGTTCGGGACGAAGGAGTTCGGCCTGGCCACCGGCTTCATTCCGACGGAGCTGTTCGGCTTCACCGACGCGGGCGTGGCCTGGACCCAGGGCGAGCACGCCAAGATCCGCTTCGAGAAGAACAGCGCCGACCGCGTGCCGGTGGTCAGCGCCGGCGCCGGCCTGCGCAT
>QHVS01000151.1:0-5193 GCA_003223635.1 Acidobacteriota bacterium
AAGAGCGCTTTGGCCAGGGTCGCTTCTTCCTTCGTCATGTTGGCGGAGGCGATGGCTGCGATCTTTCCGGCGGATTTCACCGCTTTCTCGATGGCGTCGAGCGCCTCGCCCCACGTCGAGATACCCAGGTAGTCGTCGTCGTTGCGAACCTTTGGAACGACGACGCGGTCGGTGTCGTACCGCTCGTACGAGAATCGGCCGTAGTCGCACAGCCAGTGGTCATTCACGTCGGGATTCACCCGCGGGCGGTAGCGGAAGATCTGACCGTTGCGATAGCCGATGAAGATGTTGCATCCGACGTCGCAGCCGTTGCAGATCGAGTCCACCGATTCGAGGTTCCACACGCGCGACTCGAAACGGAACTCGCGCGTGGTCAGCGCGCCGGTGGGGCAGACGTCCGTGACGCAGGCCGACATCCAGTTGTCGAGCGGCGTCCCCGGAAAGACTCCCACCTCCGTCGCCGCACCGCGCTTGAAGAAAGCCAGCTCGTTGGTGCCTGTGATCTCCTGACAGAAGCGAATGCAGCGCGTGCAATGGATGCAGCGATTCATGTTCTGCACGACGTGCGGTCCGATCGCCGTCCGATCCATCCCCGGATAGGTTCGCTTGAACTCGCCGTAGCGCGATTCCACGGAGCCGTAGTTGAACGAGTAATCCTGCAGCGGGCACTCGCCGGCCTTGTCGCAGATCGGGCAGTCCAGCGGATGGTTGATCAGGAGAAACTCCATCTGCCCCCGCCGCGCCTTCTCCACCTTTTCGTTCCAGACGTGAATCTTCATCCCGTCTTTCACCGTGGTGGAGCACCCAGCCTGCAGCTTGGGCATGCCTTCGACCTCGACCAGGCACATTCGGCACTGGCCGACGACGGTCAGAGAGGGGTGGTAGCAGAAGTGTGGAACGTGGACGTCAGCGACTTTGGCGGCTTCAATGATGTTGATGCCGTCCTGGACTTCGACTTCGATTCCGTCGATGGTAACTTTACCCATAGGCGTTTGCGGGCAAGTGAGGAAGTGAAATGATCACGGCAAGCTCCGTGAAAAATTTCACAAGGGCGGAGAATATACGCGTTGCCGCAGAGCGTCAACGCAAGGGAGGAGGGATGAGGGATGAGGGATGAATCGATCGCTGAGTCATCCCTCATCCCTCATCCCTCCTCCCTCAGAAACGGAGCAACCGATGAAAAAAGATCTAATCATCGCCATCGCCGCCCTCCTCGTCGTCGGCGGCGTCTGCTTCGGACTGGCGGCGGTGCGGCCGCCCTTCCAGCCGACTCCGTCGAAGGCCTTCACCTATGACCTGGGCGTGAATCCGCAGGCCGCGCGGGGCGGCAAGGTGGTGATGCGCGTCAACGGCGAGCCGATCACGCAGACAGAGTTCGAGGCGGCTTTCGCGCAATTGCCCGATGAGATACAGCGGCAGTTCAGCTCCGAGCCGGGAAAGATGGCCTTCGCCGAGCAGCTCGTGCGGCTCAAGCTATTGGAGCAGGAAGCGCGCAAGTTGGGGATCGATCAGGATCCGAGAGTCTCCGCGGTGCTGGCGGCCGATCGGATCAACATCCTGGCCAATGCCGCGGCCCAGAAGATCGTGGCCAAGCCGACCGATGAAGCGGTTCGGAAGTATTACGACCAGAACCGCGATCGATTTGTCACAGTCGACATCAGCCACATCGTCTTCGCCTATCAGGGCGGACAGATTCCACCGCGCGGCGGACGGCGTCCGCCCACCGAGCAGGAGGCGGTCAAAAACGCGCTCATCACCTGGCAGGAGCTGAAGAAAGGTGCAGACTTCGCATTGCTGGCCGGGCGCGAATCAGATGACATGCAGACCGCCCAGAAGGGAGGCGAGCTCGGTCGCTTCACGCGGGGGATGCTGCCGCCGGAGCTGGAAGCCAAAGTGTGGGCGTTGCAGCCGGGGCATTTCAGCGATCCGATTCCGTCGCCACTCGGCGTCCACATCTTCCGGTTGAACTCGCGCGACCAGCAGACCATTGACCAGGTGCGCGCCACCATTTCCCAGCAGGTCCGACAGCAGAACATGTTCGACCGAGTCGAACTGATCCACCGCAACTCGAAGATCGATTTCGATCCGAAATTTTTCCCCGACGCGAAGAATTGGCAGCGCTCGGCAGGGAAGCGACCGTCGTGAAGATCCTCGTCCTCGGCGCGGGCCGCATGGGTCACGGCGCTGTTCACGACCTCACCCGTCAACGCGATGTGGAGAGCGTCACCGTTGCCGACATGGCTGGCGAGCGAGCGCAGAAGGTGGCAGCGCGCGCCGGCAACGGGAAGGCCATTCCGCTGGCTCTCGATGTCAATGATCATCGCCGCGTCGTGGACGTGATGCGCGGCCACGACGCGGTCATGAGCTGCGTGCTCTACGGGTTGAACGAGCAGCTTGCGCGCGCCGCCATCGAGGCTCGCACCAATTTCTGCGACCTGGGCGGCAACAATGCCGTCGTCGCCGCGGAGCTGGCCCTTGATGACGCGGCGCGCAAGGCGGGCGTAAACATCATTCCCGATTGCGGACTGGCTCCGGGAATGACCCAGGTGCTCGTGGCGCACGCGGCCACGCGGTTCGACGCGCTCGAAGAAGTCCACATCCGCGTCGGCGGACTTCCGCAGAAGCCTAAGCCTCCGCTCGAGTATCAGCTCGTGTTCTCCGTGGAGGGGCTGATCAACGAGTACATCGAGCGCGCCCGCGTCATTCGCGGCGGCCGGATCGTCGAATTGGAATCGATGACCGAAGTCGAGAATCTCGAGTTTCCCGAGCCGTACGGGCGAATGGAAGCGTTCCAGACCTCCGGCGGGACCTCGACCCTTCCGGAGACATTCCTGGGACGGGTCAGGGAGCTGGACTACAAGACCATCCGCTATCCGGGCCACTGCGCGAAGTTCAAGACGATGGTCGATCTGGGCCTCTGCAGCAGCGAGCCGCTTCCACTCAATGGAATGCGGGTCGCGCCGCGGCGACTCCTGGCCGATCTCCTGGTGCGAAATCTGCCGGCGGATGAGCCGGACGTCGTTCTGGTACGAGTCGAGTTTGCCGGAGACGGCCGGCGCCTGCGGTACGACATCATCGATCGGTTCGATGAGACAGCCGGACTCAGCGCCATGATGCGCACCACCGCGTTCCCCGCGGCGATCGTGGCGCTAATGATGGCCCGCGGCCAGATCGAGTGGAAGGGGGCGCTGCCGCAGGAACGCTGCGTTCCTCCCGACCTTTTCATGCGCGCTCTGGCCGAGCGGAAGGTCAATGTTGTGGAGACGTGGCTCTAGTGTCATCCTGACGCGATGCTGCACCTTCTTCTCCGTTGGCTGCTCAACACGATCGCTCTCTTCGTCGTGGCCAACCTCGTCCCCGGCTTCCACTATGAGTCGCTGACCTACCTGGCCATCGCCGCGCTCATCCTCGGCCTGCTCAACGCGATCGTCCGTCCGATCCTCTTCCTCCTCACTCTGCCGCTGACCGTCGTGACCCTGGGACTCTTCCTGATCGTGCTGAACGGGATCATGCTCGAGCTGACCGCCTGGCTCGTCTCCGGCTTCAAGGTCGACTCCTTCGGGTGGGCGTGCGTGGGGGCCATCGTGCTCGGCCTGATCTCTCTGGTCACCCATCGAATCGGGCGCGACGAACCCCGCGAGTGACAATGACAAAGCGTTTTGACTAGACTACCCCTCTCATGAATATCGTGAAGAACCGGGTGGACGGGGTCACCATCCTCGACATCCAGGGCGTCATCAAGCTGGGCGAGAGCGCCCGCGAGTTTTCCAGCTATCTGGAGAAAGTGCTCAACGATGACACCGGCCCAGTGATGATCAACTTCGAGTCGATCAACTATATGGATTCCACCGGGCTCGGCGAGTTGATCGGCTACCTGCAAAAATTCGAGGATCGGCACCGCAAGATGGCGCTGGTCAAGCCATCGCATCGCATCCTGGCCCTCTTGAAGATCACCAAGCTCGATACGGTGTTCAAGATCTTCGACTCTCGCGAGAGCGCGATGGCCTATCTCACCGACAACGCCGCGTAACCTTCGGAGTGCGGCGGCTTGCCGCCGCCTTCGTGCTAGCATCCCCCGGCGCCTCATGACGCAAAGCTATTTCCCGATTCTCATCATGCTGATCCTCGCTGTGGTGATCGGCGCGACGATCCTCGGGTTGAACTGGGTCCTGGGCCGCCATCAGCGGAATCCGTCCAAGCTGTCGCCGTACGAGAGTGGCGTGCCGCCCCTGGATGAGAATCGCAAACGGATCAATGTCCGCTTCTATCAGATCGCGATGCTCTTCATCCTGTTCGACATCGAGGCGGCGTTTCTCTATCCGTGGGCGGTCATCTACCGCGATGCGGCGCAAGGTCCCTCCGGCATGTTTCTCTTCGGCGAGATGGCGGTCTTCATCGGGCTTCTTGCGGTGGGGTACGTTTATGTGTGGAAGAAGAAGGCGTTCGACTGGCACTAAGCACTCATGGCTGATCTACATCCCGACAACCCCTACGCGCCCGACCGCTTCCCCGATCCGAACAAGTCCGTGGAGTTTCCGCGAGAAGCGAAGGAGCGTTTCGAATGGATTCTGACGCGCTATCCGACCAGGGAGGCTGCGCTCCTGCCGACGCTCCACCTGGCGCAGGAGGTGTGGGGCTGGATCTCGCCAGAGGCGGTGATCTACGTCGGCTCGCTGCTCGATCTCTCGCCGGCCACGGTCTTCGGAGTCGTGTCGTTCTACAACATGTACAACCAGAAGCCGGTAGGGAAATACCACCTGCAGGTTTGCACGAACCTGAGCTGCATGGTGAACCGCGCGTATGACATCTACGAGCACCTCTGCGATCGCCTGGATGTGAAGCCGGGCGGCACGACGAAGGACGGGATGTTCACCGTGATCGATGTCGAATGCCTGGGCTCGTGCGACACCGCTCCCGTCGTGCAGATCAACAACGACTACCACGAGAACATGAACGTGGAGAAGATGGACGCGCTCCTGTCCCGGCTTCGCTAGTTGCTAGGTTGCTGAGTTGCTCGGTTGCTGAGACCCCAAACCCCGAGCAACCCAGGAACCGAGTAACCAAGTAACCATGGAACAAATCAAGATCCTCACCGCCAACATCGACAAGCCGAACTCCATGTCGATTGGCGTCTATCTCGACGCCGGCGGCTATCAGGCCCTGCCGAAGGCGCTGAAGATGAAGCCAGACGAG
>QHVS01000151.1:5299-23404 GCA_003223635.1 Acidobacteriota bacterium
CGGAGCCCGGCACATTCAAGGATCGCGTGCTCATCGAGAAGGATCCGCATCTGATGATCGAGGGGATGATCATCACCGCGTGGGCCATCGGAGCGAATCCGATGTCGTACATCTACATTCGAGGGGAGTTCTACTACGGCGCCACCGTGCTGGAAAAAGCGCTTACCGAAGCGCGCGAGCGCGGATACCTCGGCAAGAACATCCTCGGCAGCGGCTTCGACTTCGACATCACCGTGGCCCGCGGCGCCGGAGCGTACATCTGCGGGGAGGAGACCGGGCTGATCGAATCGATCGAAGGCCATCGCGGGCAGCCGCGGGTGAAGCCACCCTTTCCGGCCGTGATCGGAGCGTTCGGCGGCCCGACTGTCGTGCAGAACGTGGAGACTCTGGCCTGCGTGCCCCTCATCATCAACAACGGACCGGAGTGGTTCAAAGGCTTCGGAACGCCGAAGAACACCGGACCGAAGCTCTACTGCGTGTCGGGGAACGTGAAGAAGCCGGGGGTGTACGAATTTCCACTGGGCGTCAATCTGAAGGAGCTGATCTTCGAGCACTGCGGCGGAGTGCCCGACGGCAGGAAGTTGAAGGCGGTGATTCCCGGAGGCGCGTCCGCTCCGATGCTTACGATGGACGAGATCGACATTCCGCTGAACTTCGATGCGCTGATGAAGGCGGGATCGATGCTCGGCTCGGCAGGCATCATCGTGCTCGACGACTCTGTCTGCATCGTCGACGCCGTGTGGCGACTGGCGAAATTCTTCGCCCACGAGTCATGCGGGCAGTGCACGCCGTGCCGGGAAGGATGCAACTGGATGGAGTCGATCCTCGACCGCCTGGAACGCGGGGAGGGGAGGCGGCAGGACGCTGACCTGCTGCTCGACATGTCCGACAACATCGGCGGCAAGTCGCTCTGCGCCCTCGGCGACGCCGCCATCGGCCCGGTGATCTCTTCGGTGAAAAAGTTCCGCGACGAATACATGCATCACGTTGAGAAGAAGAGCTGCCTCCCGCAGACGCGGCGATACCGCCGGCTGGACATGCCGGTCGGAGCCCACTGAGCGAAAATGCCATTCAAGAGCCAAGCGCAACGCAGGAAATTCGCCGAGCTGCTCGTGAAGGGGAAGATCTCCAACCAGACCTTCGAGGAGTGGAATCGTGAGACCGGAAGCCAGAAGCTTCCGGAGCGCGTGAAGCCCAAACCGAAGGCCAAACGCAAACGCAAATGAAATCGCTTTGGGAAAACGACGGGCGCGACGAGATTCTGGCGCGCATCCATGCTCTCTCTGCCGATCGACGGCCGCAGTGGGGAAAGCTGACTGCGCCGCAAATGCTGGCCCACATTTCGGATCAGATCCGCATGGCCCTCGGCGATGTCCCCGCCCGCCGCGGTGCCGGTTGGTTCAGCGTCCCGCCGATCAATTACCTGATGATCTACGTCGTCCCGTGGCCGCACGGTGCCAAAGGTCCGCTCGAAGCATTCACGACCAAGCCGGCCACATGGGACGCCGATCATGAACAGCTTCTGACCTTGATTGAGCGCTTCTGCGACAAGAAGCAACAGCAGACGTGGCCCGAACATCCGCTCTTTGGCAAGCTCTCAGGCAAGGACTGGGCGGCGCTTTCCTACAAGCACCTGTCCCATCACCTGCGCCAGTTCGGCGTGTGAGGAATGGCCATGATCATCGGCGCGCATTCGATCATCTACAGCAAGGAGCCCGATGCCGACCGCGCGTTCCTGCGCGATGTGCTGAAGCTGCCGAACGTGGATGTGGGTGGCGGATGGCTGATCTTCGGATTGCCGCCGGCCGAAGTGGCCGTGCATCCTGGCGACAAGAACAACGTCCACGAGTTCTATCTGATGGTCGACGACGTCGAAACGTTGATCGCGGAGATGAAGAAGCGCAACATCGCCTGCGGTCCTGTCCATAACCAGGGTTGGGGTTTGCTCACGCAGATCACGCTTCCAGGCGGCGGCAAGCTCGGTGTCTATCAGTCGCGGCATGCGCGCCCGAAGGCCATGAGCGTCAAGAAGACCGCTGCGAAAAAGCGGTAAGCCGCCGCGCGCGCCGAGTTTGAGCGGGCGTCGATGTCGCTGCTCCTGCCGAGACGGTTTAACGGTTAACGGTACAACGGTGTAACGGTGGCCAAAGGCGCTGCCACCGTTACACCGTTAACCGTTACACCGTTAACTTTAGAACCGATCTTCCGCAGTAGACTTTGCGCCGCCCCAGTGAGCGGAGGAATCATGCGTCGTTTCTTGCTCGCCGTTCTCGCCCTTGTTCCCGCGATCACACTCGCCCAGCGCACGGAGAAGCCGCCGCTGCATGGAAGCCATTGGATGGCCGTGACTGGAAAACCGCTCGCCGCAACGGCGGGGGCGATGATCTTTCAGAAAGGCGGCAACGCAGTCGACGCCGCCGCGGCGATGATCGCCGCGACCTGCACGATGTGGGACACGCTGAGCTGGGGCGGCGAGACGCAGGCGCTGATCTACAACCCCAACACGAAGCAGGTCATCGGTATCAACGCCCTTGGCGTCGCTCCCACCGGCGCGACGCCGGAGTTCTTTCACAGCAAGAATCTTAAATACCCGCCCGAGTACGGACCCCTCGCGGCGGTCACACCCGGCACGCCGGGCGGAATCATGGTGATGGTTGCCGAGTACGGCAAACTGTCGCTGAAGGATGATCTAGCGCCGGCGATCGAAATGGCCGACGGCTACGCCATCGAGCGCCAGTCGGCCGACACGATCGAGCGTCAGAAAGCGCGGCTTCGGCAGTGGCCATATTCGAAGGCGTTGTTCTTTCCGCACGCGAAGGGCGCCGGCGCCCCGCCGAGTCGCGAAGGTCCGGAGCCGGGCGAAATGTTTCGACAGCCGGATCTCGCCGCCACGCTGCGCAAGCTCGTGGAAACGGAGCAGGACGCCCTCAAACGCGGCAAGTCGCGCAAGGATGCGATCTACGCCGCGTACGACCGCTTCTACAAAGGCGACATCGCGCGCGAGATCGTGCGCAGCGTGCAGGAGCAGGGCGGCCTGTTCACGGTCGAAGATCTGGCCAACTGGAAGGTGCACATCGAGGAGCCGGTCAAGACAACCTACAAAGGAATCGATGTGTACAAGCTGACCGCTTGGACGCAGGGCCCGGCCTTGCTGCAGGCGCTCAACATCCTGGAGAACTTCGATCTCCGCGCCATGGGATACAACAGCGCGCGCTACATCCACACGGTGTATCAGGCGATGAATCTCGCGTTCGCCGATCGCGACTTTTACTACGGCGACACCTACGTCCCTCCCGTGGAACCGGTGCGCGGTCTTCTCTCCAGGGACTATGCGCGTGACCGGAGGAAGCTGGTGCGGAGCGACCGAAACGATCCGAACATCACGGCTGGCGATCCATATCCGTTTCAGGGCGAGCAGAATCCGTTTCTCGATCTGTTGAAGGACTGGCGCAAGACGATGAGCACTCCGGCCCCGGCGCGCTCGGACGAGGGCAGCGGGATGGCGGAGATCCATGGTCCGAAGGGCTTCTACGCCGGCACAACGTCGGTCGAAGCGGCCGACGCAGAGGGTTGGGCGGTCTCCGTGACCCCGAGCGGCGGCTGGCTGCCGGCGGTGGTCGCGGGACACAGCGGGATTGGCCTGAGTCAGCGGATGCAGAGCTTCGTGACCGATCGCGCTGAGGGTCCCTTCAATGTCGTGCAACCGGGACAGCATCCGCGCGTCACATTGACGCCGACGCTGGCCATGAAAGATGGTCTGCCCTACCTCGTCTTCTCCGTGCAGGGCGGCGACAGCCAGGATCAGAATCTGCTGCAGTTCTTCCTCGACGTCGTCGAGTTCGGAATGACCGTGCAGGAGGCGACCGAGGCGGCGAACTTCAACAGCTTTCAGATGCGGAGCTCGTTCGGGAACCACGAGTCGCAGCCGGGGCGCATTCTACTCAACGTGGCGACGCCGCCGTGGGTGCGCGGCGAGCTTCGCCGCATGGGCTACACCGAAGTATTCGAAGATCGCACCTCAGGGCCGATCAACGCGATCATGATCGATCGCCCGCACGGTACGTTCTGGGGCGGATCGAGCAATCACGGCGAAGACTACGGCATCGGATGGTGACGCCTTCGGAGTGCGGCGGCTTGCCGCCGCCTTGCCGTCCCGGCTCGAGCGTTGCCAGCAATGTTGAATGCAGAACGCAGAACGCAGAATTTAGAATGGAGAAAACAGTCGCATTCTTTCTTCATTCTTCGTTCTGCATTCTGCGTTCTGCATTCAGGGTGACAACCCGACAACCGCGCATACGGAATGCTTTGCCCATCACTCTACTGAGCACCGGCACCCACGAGCAAAGCGCTGCCAAGGCACCGCACTCCAAAGGCCCCCGCCCCACCTCCAGCCTTCTTGAAGGCCGTTGACAGCCGTCCCCGCCGCGCACAGAGTGTCGCCCACGAAAGGAGGCCCTATGTCGCATTCGAACCGTATTCTCTCGATCGTTTCGGCTTTCCTCCTCATGGCTGTAGCGGCCGTGGCGCAGGACCTTGTGAAGGTCGCTCCGAAGAACGTGAAGGTGCTGCTCGACAACTCGCAAGTGCGAGTCCTCGAGTACACCTCCAAGAAAGGGGTGAAGATCGGCCTTCACTCGCATCCGCCGTACGTGGTGTACGCGTTGGCGTCGGGGACGACGCATTTCACGCTCCCGGACGGCAAGACGAAAGATCTCGTTTTGAAGAAGGGCGAGGCGATCTGGTCGGACGGCGGTGCGCATACGCAAGAGTCGCTCACCGACAACCATGCCATCGTCATCGAGCTGAAGACGGCCAAGCCGATCGGCGCTCCGGTCGAAGCTCCGAAGAAGTGACCGCCACGCACGCATCGTGCATCCTGACGCGCGGAGGTTTTCGATGTTGAAGAACCGGGCCACGGCCGTCCTTGCAGTCGTGTTCGCCGCTGCCTGTGCGGCCATCAGCCAACAGAAGGCGCAGGTTCCTCGCGCCGCCGACAATCTCGAATTTCACAACCTTCGCGTGCTCCCTCCCAACATCAGCCACGATCAGTTGATCGCCACCATGCGGGGCTTCGCGCGCTCTCTGGGCGTGAAATGCAATCACTGTCACGTAGCGAATCCGCCCGGATCGAAGGAGGAGTTTGACTTCCCCTCCGATGCGAAACCGGAGAAGACCGTGGCTCGCACGATGATCCAGATGACCAGCCGGATCAACGCCGATTACATCTCCCGATTGAATCGGCAGGCGGAGACGGTCACGTGCTTTACATGCCATCGTGGGCACACGATCCCGGAGACGAATCCGCCGCCTGAGCCAGCCGCTCCGCGGACGTGATTCGATTTCATTTCGGGATTAGAATGCGGTTCTCCAGTCCAGCATGGCCCGACACGAAGAACGAGAAGACTCATACGATCTCCTGAATCAGTATCTCCAGGAAATCGCGCAGATTCCCCGCCTGACTCCGGAGCGTGAGAAAGAACTGGGGCGACGCGTCCAGCAGAACGACAAGAGCGCGCTGGAAGAGCTGGTCAAAGCGAACCTCCGCTTTGTCGTGTCGTACGCCAAGCGCTATCGCAACGCGCACGTGCTTTTCCTCGACCTGATCAACGAGGGGAACATCGGCCTGATCCACGCGGCCAAAAAGTACGACCCCGACAAGAACGTCAAATTCATCACCTACGCCGTCTGGTGGATCCGCCAGGCCATCCTGCACGCTCTGTCCGAGCAGGGAGGGGCGTTCCGGCTGCCGCCCAAGCGGGCTAACCTCATGTATCGCCTGGAGAAAGCGATCGGAACGGCCATCACCGAAGGGAGCCACATCCCGACGGCGGAGGAGCTGGCCAAGGAGCTAGGCGTTACGGTCAAGGAAGTGCAGACGCTGATGCATGCGAACAGCGACAACTTCTCGCTGAACGCGGAGCTGGACGAGGAGTCGCACACCGAGCTGGCCGATGTCATCGAGCAAACGACCGTCCCGTCGGCAGAGGATGAGATGCAGGTGCAATCGCGCCGCGCCGAGCTGCTCGCGCACATCTCCGAGCTTTCGCCGAAGGAGCGGCTGGTCCTGACGCTGCGCCACGGAGTCACCGACAACCTGCCCCGGCGGATCGAAGAGCTGGCCGAGTTTCTCAATCGCGAACGGGACAACGTCCGTTCCCTGTTGGAAGCGGCCATCCACAGCGTCTGCCAGACGCTCTCCATCACCGACAGCGAGCTGGCCCAGCTCCTCCTGTACACCAATCCCAATCCGAAGTCGTGGTGGCACTTCTGGTACGAGCTGGGCGATCTCATGCCGGGGATGAACGAGCACATCGACAGCGAGCGCATTTCACGGCTGGAAGGGCTCAAGCAGCAGGGCCTCGTGCAGAAGACGGTGGAAGCGCTTCCGTTGCAGGAGAAGACGATTCTCAAGCTTCGCTACGGCGTACTGCAGGATGATGAGCTGACCCTCCGCGACATCGGCGAGTTGCTCAACCTGTCCCGGGAACGCGTGCGGCAGATCGAGTCGAGGGCCGAGGCGAAGTGCCGGCGCAGCGTACGCCGGGCGGAGCGATGAGCGAGCCGCCGCAGAATCTGCCGATGGGGCGCCTCGACGCGGTCGACATCGGCAACAAGAAACTCACGGTTCAGACGGAGTTCCTCACGCGGCCGAACTGGCGCATCGAGACGAAGATCTACCTGGCCGGCGCCCTGAAGAAGATCTACACCGAGGACCTTTCGTCCACGCCGGAACCGGAGCTGCAGAAGCGGATCGATCTGTTCCATCACGCGAAGATGGACGAAATCGTGAACGGTCTGCGAAAGCTTTCGCAGTAATCTGGAGTGTGAGGACCGGCTTCAGCCGGTCAGCCGGCTAAAGCCGGCCCTCACACATTCATGCGCCTCGAACATCTCACGCAAAAAGAGGAAGACCACTGGCGCGCCGAGTTCGCCCAGCAGAACTGGATCTTCGGCGCGCTGGCGCTGAGCGTCACCCTTCCGGAGTTTGCCGGCGGCACGCCGGCGCTGCGCACGATGCACTTCGGCTACTACCTCCAACCGCTGCATCTCAATGCCGATGACCGGGAAGATCTGCCGCGCAAGCTGCTCTTCGCACTGGCGCATCGGAAGCCGCCGCTCGATTTTCTGGAGCTGAGCGGTGCGGGAGTGCGCATTCCACATTGTTTTCCGAAGGGCACCACGCTCGATAAGGTGCTTCGCATCACGCTTCAGGAGTTGAAACGGATTCCGCTACGAGATCCGGGCGAGCTGCGAGCGGCGAGGAGCGAGCAGGAATAAGTTCGACTCCGTTCTTGCTCGCTATATCCTGCTGACGTGACTCCTACTCGTCGTTTGCTGTCGTATTTCGGCCGCCACAAGCTCTCGCTCACGCTCGGATTTCTCTGCGTCGCGGCGTCGGCCGCGTTTTCGCTGGCCAAGCCGCTCATCGTGGGGAACGCCGTCGACGAGCTGGCCAAAACAGTCACCCGCGCCGCGCTGATCCGGTACGGGCTCCTGCTCGTCGGCGCGGCTGCGCTGGAAGGTCTCTTCCTCTTCCTGCAGCGCTGGTTCATCATCGCCGACTCGCGGCGCATCGAGTACGAAATGCGCAACGATTTCTACGCCCATCTGCAGCGGCTGCCGGTCCGCTATTACCAGGAGCAGCGCACCGGAGACCTCATGTCGCGGGCCACGAACGATCTCTCCTCGGTGCGCATGCTGATCGGTCCCGCCGTGATGCACACTGCATCCTCGCTGATCGTGGTCACCGGCGCATTCGTCATGATGCTGCGCATCGATCGCATGATGGCGCTCGTCTCGCTGATCTCCGTCCCGATCGTCGCCGGCCTGGTGCAGTTCTTCGGGCAGAAGATCCACGTCAGGTTCAAATCGGTGCAGGACTACTTCGGCGACCTTTCCGCGCGCGTGCAGGAGAACCTGGCCGGGGTGCGGGTGATCCGCGCCTTCGGCCAGGAAGACAACGAGATCCGCCGCTTCAAGGGGATGAACCGTGAGTACGTTTCCCGCAATCGGACGCTGATCCGCCTCACTGCGACGTTCTATCCGATGCTGCACGGCATCATCGGCGTGATGTTCGGCATCGTCTTCTTCATGGGAAGCCGCAGGATGATCTCCGGCGCGCTCTCCATCGGCGCCTTCGTCGCCTTCCAGTTCTACCTCGGGCGGATGATCTGGCCGCTCATCGCTCTCGGATGGGTCATCAATCTCTTCCAGCGCGGCATGGCCTCCATGGTTCGCTTGCACGAAGTGTGGTCCGTCGAGCCGGACGTGGAGCCGACCGCCGGGACGCCTGTGCTTCACGCCGTCCGGGGCGATCTGGAGATTCGCAATCTGACGTTCGCCTACGGCGCACATCCTGTGCTGCGCGACATCGACCTGCGCGTGAAACACGGAGAGACAGTCGGAATCGTCGGGCGTACCGGCAGCGGAAAGTCGACGCTTCTTTCCCTGATCAGCCGGACGTTCGAGCCGCCGCCGAACACGATCTTGATCGATGGCCGGCCGGTGGAGACGGTTTCCATGCGACAGCTTCGCGAGTGGATCGGCATGGTCCCGCAGGAGACGTTTCTTTTCTCCGAATCGATCGCCGAGAACATCCGCTTCGGCCGCGCGGATGCGGCGGCCGAAGAAGTTCGCAGCTCAGCGGAGCTGGCGGGCTTGAGCGGCGACGTCACGGCGTTTCCTCAGGGGCTGGAGACCGTGATTGGCGAGCGGGGGATCACGCTGTCCGGAGGACAAAAGCAGCGGACGGCCATCGCCCGCGCGCTGGTGCGTGATCCGTTGATCCTGATTCTCGACGACGCGCTGAGCGCGGTCGACACGGCGACCGAGGAGCGGATTCTGCGGGCGCTGCGCGAGATCCGGAAGGGGAGGACGGTGCTCATCGTCTCCCACCGCATCTCCTCGGTGAAGGACGCCGACCACATCATCGTTCTGCAGGAAGGTCGCATCATCGAACGCGGCACGCACGAGTCGCTCATCGCGCATGACGGCTATTACGCAGATTTGTATCGGCGGCAGACATTGGAGGAAGAAATCGAGGAGATCGCGTAGTGGCCGAGTTCGAAAAACACGAAGACGAAGGCGCCAAAGCCTTCGACAAGCACCTGGCCCGGCGACTGTTTCGCTATCTGAAGCCCTATCGCTTCCGGGCCACCTTCTCGGTGTTGCTGGTGATCTTGTCGTCTCTGCTGGAGATCGCCGGGCCGGCCATCATCGCCGTGGCCGTCGACCTTTATGTGAAACCGCTGGGCGCCGGGAACACAGTTGGCGTGAGCCGCCGCATCGGCGAATGGCTCGCCGCGCACGGAATGGCGGTATCGCCGCTCACCGGAATCAACGTGGCCACGGTGCTCTACTTCATCACCCTGGTCGGTGGTTTCGCCGTGCTGTACGCGCAGATGGTGCTGATGAACATGATGGGGCAGTACATCATGTACGACCTGCGCAAGCAGATCTTCGGTCACCTGCAGCGGTTGGATGTGCAGTTTTTCGATCGCAATCCGGTCGGCCGGCTGATGACCCGCGTGACCACCGATGTCGACGCGCTGAACGACATGTTCACCGCCGGCTTCGTCGCGATTTTCGGCGACATCTTCGTGCTGGTGGGCATCATCGGCGTGCTGTTCTGGATGAACTGGCGCCTGGCGCTGGTGCTCTTCTCCATCACGCCGCTCATCATCCTGGTGTCGATGTGGTTCCGCCGCGGCGCGCGCATCACGTTCCGGCAGGTGCGGGCCAGGATTGCGGCCATCAACGCCTTCCTGCAGGAGCACATCAGCGGAATCTCGACCGTGCAGCTCTTCAACCGCGAGCAACGCGAAGCGGAGAAGTTCGACGCGCTCAATGCGAGGCATCGCGATGCCAACCTCGACGCGAACATCTACTACGCCGTCTTCTATCCGGTCATCGAGTTGATCCAGAGCATCGGCATCGCCCTCATCGTCTGGTACGGCGGCGGTCAGGTGATTCGCGGAACGCTTTCCGTCGGTGCGCTGATCGCGTTTTTTCAATACGCGCAGCGTTTCTACGAGCCGATCTCGGATCTGTCAGAGAAATACAACATCCTGCAGGCGGCCATGGCGGCCAGCGAGCGCATTTTCAAGCTGCTCGACACGCCGGTGCGAATTGAGGATGAAGGCACGCTCGAGGTGGGAGAGTTCCAATCGCTTGAGTTCCGCAACGTCTCGTTCGCTTACAACGACGAGGAGTGGGTGCTGAAGAATGTGTCGTTCCGCGTCGACCGTGGCGAGCGCGTGGCCCTGGTCGGGCACACGGGCGCGGGGAAGACGACCGTTACGGCGCTGCTGCTTCGCTTCTATGAACCGCAGCGCGGAGAGATCCTGATCAACGGAGTCGACGTCCGGCGCTACTCGCTAGGCTCGCTTCGCGCGCTCTACGCCATCGTGCAGCAGGATCTCTTCCTCTTCACCGGCAACGTGGCCGAGAACATCTCTCTCGCAGATCCGCGGATCGCCCAGGAGGCCATTCGCGAGGCAGCCGTGCGCGTGCAGGCGGAACGCTTCATCTCGCGGCTTCCTCAGACGTACGCAGATGTCGTCCGAGAGCGCGGTGCCGGATTCTCGGTGGGGGAGAAGCAGCTTCTGTCGTTCGCCCGCGCCCTGGCCTTCAATCCGCCGGTGCTGATTCTCGACGAGGCAACGTCGTCGATCGACACCGAAACGGAGCGGTTGATCCAGGAGGCGATCCAGACCTTGATGACTGGCCGGACGTCGATCGTGATCGCCCACCTCCTCTCGACGATCCGCGCCGCCGATGCGATCCTCGTCTTCCATCACGGCGAGATCCGCGAGCGCGGAACGCACGACGAGCTGATGCAGATCGACGGGCTCTATCGCAAGTTGTACGAAATTCAATACCGCGAGGCACTTACTGCCTAGTACCATGCGCTGAACGCCACGTTATTTGACTTTGAGTGGTAACAGGCTCAACATCTGCAAACATCGTCCAAGGCGGAATCCCCGCAAATTGGGTGTGAAAAGGGAGGGCGGATGACCGTAAGGTTTTTCCCCGGAAGCAAGAAACAGAAGACAAGTCTGATTCTCGGTTTTCTCTCGAAGTACCGCGTAGCTCACGAGTTGGCGCGCCCGGAAGAATTCAATTCCAAGATCTTCCACATGGGCACCGACCCGGCCGTGGAAGTCGACGGCCGGCTCTTCGTTGATCCCAACGAAGACGCGCTGAAGAAGATCCTCCACCTGGAGTAGATCTCTACCCAAACATCGACGCCGCCTCCCGTTCGATCGTGCTCTTGATGCGCGGCTCGAATGGTCTGGCGATCAGCGGCAGCTTGCCGTCGATGATCACTTCGGAGTCGGTCACTTCCACCGTGCCGTTGGCCTTGAAGCCTTTGGCCGAGCCGGTGAAGACGAGGCGATCGCCTTCCCAGCGATGCTCCGAATCGCTCAGGTAGTGCTTGTACTGTGCGAGAAGCTGGTGGAGGCGCGCCTCGACTTTGCGGCGCGCCGTTTCTTTGTCCGTGTTGTGAGGAACGGAGACTCGCATGAGCGCGAACGTATCACGGGTGACGAAGTTCGAAGTTCGAAGTGCGAATTGAGAATGAAGAAGCACGTCCGCCAACCTCCGCCAACCCTTGTCTAAATTCTTCATTCGAACTTCGAACTTCGAACTTTTCTGGGATCCTCTCTCAATTCTGCATTCTGCATTCTGCATTCTGCATTCTGACTACACCAGCTGTAGATAACCTTGCGATAACACTCGCTCCGAGGTAGGCTCCGGCTCGGGACTTCCGCATGGTCGCAAAGAACCATGCTCTCGAAAGTATGGAGCGCGGCGACCTGCGGCATTGACGCAGTACGGATCACCATCGAAGTCGACGCTGCGCAGTCAGAGCAGCCCGGCTTCATTCTGGTAGGACTTCCCGACGCCGCGGTACGGGAAGCCTACTCGCGGGTCCGCTCCGCCCTTCACAACTGCGGCTTCTGGCTTCCTCCGCGCCGCATCACCGTCAACCTCTCGCCGGCCGACGTGAAAAAGGAAGGCTCCGGCTTTGATCTCCCCATCGCCCTCGGCATCCTCCACGCCACGGAATTCCTTCACGACGAACAGATCAGCGGACGCGTCTTCGTCGGCGAGTTGTCGCTCGACGGGACAGTGGCGCCGGTTCGCGGGACGCTCTCCATCTCCGCTGCACTCTCCCGCGATGCCGCGGTGCGAGAACTGATCGTCCCTGCCGCGAATGCAAATGAAGCCGCCGCAGTGCGTTCGGTTCGCGTCGTGGGCGCTCCGCATCTTCCGCGTTTGTTGCAACATCTCAAGGGAGAGACACCGATCGAGCCGGCTGCTTCAGGGACGACCCCGGAAGTCGCGCTCGACGGCGCCGATTTCTGCGACGTGCGCGGGCAGGCACAGGCCAAGCGCGCGCTCGAGGTAGCGGCCGCCGGCGGCCACAACGTGTTGATGATCGGACCGCCCGGCTCGGGCAAGACGATGTTGGCCAAGCGGCTGCCGTCGATTCTGCCGCGTCTCTCGCTGGAAGAGTCGATCGTCACCACCAAGATCCATTCTGTCGCCGGGACGCTTCCCGCCGGCAGCGGACTGCTGGCGAGACGTCCCTTTCGCGCGCCGCATCACACGATCTCTACGGCGGGACTGGTCGGCGGCGGTACACCTCCGCGCCCGGGGGAGGTGAGCCTTGCGCATCACGGAGTTCTCTTTCTCGATGAGCTGGCGGAGTTTCGACGAGACACGCTCGAAGTGCTGCGCCAGCCGATGGAAGACGGCATTGTGACGATCGGGCGCGTGTTGCGAACGGTCACGTTCCCCTCGCGCTTCACGCTTGCCGGAGCGCTGAATCCATGTCCGTGCGGCTTCTTCAATGACGCGCGCCATGAATGCATCTGTTCCACCATTCAGATCGCCCGATACCTGGCCAAGATCTCCGGACCGCTGCTCGATCGCATCGATCTGCAGGTCGAAGTGCCGGCGCTGACGCCAGAGGAGATCTCATCGACGACCGCCGGCGAATCGTCGGCCTTGATTCGAGAACGCGTGGAGGCAGCCCGGCAGATTCAACGCGAGCGGTTTCGCCGAGCCTCTATCCAATCCAACGCGGAGATGTCCACGCGCCATATGCGACGCTACTGCGAGCTGGGTCCATCATCCCGGCGCCTCCTGGAGCACGCGGTGGCCCGTCTGGGGCTTTCAGCCCGGGGATATGACCGGCTGCTGAAGGTGGCCCGCACCATTGCCGATCTGGCGGCCTGCGAACGGCTCAACAGCGCTCATGTCGCCGAGGCGGTCCACTACCGCGCGCTCGACAAGGCGTACTTCCGGGCGGGCTAACTTTCGCTCGACGTGAAACATAGCCGATTTCTGTGCGCCTTATGCGTGCTGGGCCGTATGCCGAAAATGGGCGAAATTAAAATAACTTGGAATCCATCTCGGACGGCAACTCTCTTTTTCGAACCGCGAATTTAGTGCCCTTAATTGTTGACAAAATCCACTGAGATTTTATGATCTGAAGACGCATCCCGCGACGGTATGTGATGGGTGAGGAGTCGGAGAATGGGTTTTGAGAAGTGGGAGCCGCAGCCCGAATTCGAGCGCTTCCCGGCGTCCGTCACCATCGTGCAGTCGCGCTTGATCCGGCTTCCCTCTCCGGTTGCTTCCATGCTCCGACTGCGTGGCAAGAGCAGCGCAAATCTCTACTACGATAAAAAGCGCAAAGTGATCGGCATCCGGGCCCTCGATCGGAAGGAAGAGGGGGCGGCTAAGATCCGCCAATCGGGCAAGTCAACCTCCCTCCACGTCCCGAGCTTCTTCCGGTCGTACGAGATTGAAATCCCCGGCATCAAGAGATTTCACTGCTGGTACGACGAGAAGGAGCGCATGGCGATGATCGACATTTCACGGCCGTCGCCACGGGGAAGGCCGGCGGGCACGTAAAGAAAAAGGGCCACCATTCGGCGGCCCCTCACTTTTCAGTGTGACATGCGGCGGCGCAGGGGCGGCGGCGTGAGCATGTTCATGGCTTTCGCAGCCGCGTCATCGAAAATGGGGAGTTCCGACGAGGCTTGGGCGTTGGGATCGTTGTTCTGTAAGAACTGCCACAAGCCCGCGACAGGGATTCTCGTTCCGTAGGCCGCGTTGATCGTCTTGATGTATTGGTTGGCGAACATCGCGTAGCCGACGTCAGTGAGGTGGTAACCATCCAGACTGAAGATCCCACCAGTGATGTAGGCAGGGTTCAGATTGAACGGGCCGGCGTGGATTCCTGCTTTCACTTGATTCAAGAAAGCGTTGATATCGACGACCGGAATATCGCGCGATGAAGCGGCGGCATTGATCGCGCTGTTGTAGTCGACGAGTCGCTGATTGATTGCCGCAATCTCGGTCGGCGTGAGCACCGCTTCGTCCGGCAGCGGCTTCCCGATATTCGGCAACGGCGGAAGGAGCGGTTTCAATGCTGCGGGAATCCCGAAGCCACTCTGAATCAGCTGAAGCGAGGTAAGGAGCACGAGGCTGCCAGGGGGCAACTGACCGAAGTTGCCACCGCCGAGATCGGCGATCAGCGGAATAAAATTGCCTGACGGATCGCGAACGGGCTTTCCGGTCCCGGGATCTATCAGGACTGAGGGGATGACACTGACAAATGGGATACCGCGAATGTCCGTCGGCAGATTTCCGACCACGAAGCCTGCATCAGGTGCCCCTTTGACCAACTTGTCGAGGACCGCGTTGTAATCACGCGTGAAGTCGGCAACGGAAGTCATCAATGCCGGCTTACCGCCCTGAACGCCATTGAAGGCGTCGTCGCCTCCGATCCACATGGCGATGAAGGTCGGATTGAGACGGAGCGCCTGGTCGGTCATCGATCCTAGCCCGCGAAGAACGATCGGTGCGCTGAATTGCTCGTTGCCATCACCATCGACCTGCAGCGCGTCGGCGATTTCAGCGCCATCGACGCTCAGATTGTTGTAAGGCCTCTGCAAGCCGGAATTTAGCGGCGCGCCAAGACCGGGCTTCAACTGGATGGTCAGCGGGCTCAGGCTGACGAGTTGCAACTCCGGCAGGATTCCGGGCTCGCTGATATAGGCCTGTTCGAAGCACCTTGGACCGTCTGTCGCACAGTCCGTATTGAGGCCGACCTGACGAGCGAGAACGGCGGGCCAGGAGAAGCGCTGGTGAGTAATGTTGGCGCCCACGTTGGAAACGCCAACGCCGAAGCTGTCGCCGAGGGTAACCAGGCGCGAAAAATCAGCCTTCCCTCGCGCGGCGAATGTCGGAATAGCGATCAACGCGGTGAGCAGCAGCACCGCGGCGATTCGCGTGATGGTTCGAATGTGCGTCATGTGAGTTCTCCTTTGTCTCCTTAGAACCTGTAGCCGAGGTTGACGCTAATCAGATTCGCACTGGTTTTGTATTGGCCATTCAGATCGGTGCTGACCCCTTTCGTGCTTCGCGGGTTGAACCGAAGGGCAAACTCTGTGGCGTCGATGACCCATGAGCCCTGGTGGTAGCCGACTCCGAACGCGATTCCGAACCGATCCGCATCCGGCAGCAGCGGACTGACAGCCTCGGTGGGCTGTGGATTCTGGTCGTATACCGTGCCCAGCCGCACATCCCAGCGGGGAGTGACCGGATGATTCGCGCCCAGCCGGTAGGAGTACGTGTCCTTCCAGTTCTGCGGGCGCGAGATATTGGCTGCGGGAGTCTGAGTGAAAACAACGTCGAGCGACTTGAAGCGGCTCCAGGTGGTGCGAGTCACGTCGGCCTCGATGTTCCAGTTCGGAATCACGCCCGTTCCCACGCCGACGATGAGAGTGGCCGGGAATGGGATCGAGGTCGTGACACCCTGGCTGGGCGGAAGCTGCGCCTTGATGAGGGCATCCAGCTGGGCGCTTCCGGTCGGGATCTGGTTGATCGTGACATTCCCTTTGAAATCGATGGTCATGTCGGTTCGATAGGAAGCACCGATGCGGAAGGCATTCGAGGGCTTGTACAGAATGCCGACGTTCCACCCCCAGTGAGATTCCCAGCCGCTGGCCAGATAGGCGTTCGCGATGTCGGGAAGCCGGCCGACGAACGGATTCACCGACGGGGACGGGATATTGCGATTCAGAATCACGTGCGCGCGGCGATACTCCGGTCCGCCGCCGATGGCCAGGCGCCCGTCCGATGTCTGCCAAGCCAGCGCCGGCTCGACCGACAGCACCTTGATGTTCGCATCGCGCGAGGAAAATCGGCCCACCCACGGGTCCTGCCAGCTCGTTCGCAGCCCGTATGGCGTGAACGCGCCGATGCCGAAGGTGAGGTTGCTGCCGATCGGCACCACCACGTACGCATTTGGCGGAACGAAGGTGTGCCGCCGATAGAAACCGGTGCTTCCCGAAGCGAACGTATCGTTCGCATCGCCGGTGAACTGATTGGAGAAGTTGATTGCCGTGCCGCCGACATTGAACTCGGTGCGGCGGATCTGGGCGATGCCGGCCACGTTGTAGAAGATCGCGGACGGATCATCTGCCGTCGCGGCGAACGCGCCGCCCATGGCCGTGGCCTTGGCGCCCTGCTCGAAGAGGGAGAATCCGGAGCCGAACGCCGCACCGCTCGTCAAAAGCGCCGCGACGACGACCAGGAGCCAGAATCTGATGTTCATCACACGCAAGATGAACCTCCTAAGTCATTCGTTTTACGAAGGAAAGACCGGGCCTCGGAACGCGGCGCATCATAGCACAGGCATTTTCACGCAAACCTCGCCGTTCCCGATTCGTCACGGTTCCAAATAAGGGAGAACTATGAAACGCCTTCTGCCGATCGCCGCGGCGATCCTCTTCGCTTCCTCCGCGTTCGCCGGCATGACCTACAAAGTCCAGAGCGCGACCAGCGGCTTTCGCAGTGTGACCATGCTGGGGACCGTGAGTGTCGATGGTTCCCGCATGCGGATGGATATCAGCAACGGCGACAAGCTGCTGTTCAAGGACAACTCGATCGTTTTCTCAACGGATGGCGGCAAAACCATGACCGTCGTCGATCCCTCCACCAAGACCTACTACGAGATGCAGCTCGACCAATTGATCAGCGGCGCCGGCTCGTTGCTCAAGGGAAATCCCATGATCAAGATCTCCTTCGAGAATCCGAAGGTCACCGTGCGTGACGGTGGCCACGGCGGGACGATCGAAGGCTATCCGACGCACAAGTCGACGCTGGACGCGTCGTACGACATCGTGATCGACGCGATGGGAACGCAGATGACCTCGCACATGCAGATGACGACCGAGAGCTGGACGACCGATCAGTTGTCGTCGGAGTTCTCGAATTTCCTGCAGGCCAAGAACATGCGCACCGGCGTCGAGGCGCTCGACAAGCTGATCGAAGCACAGAGCACAGCGCTGAAGGGATTTCCCCTGAAACAGATCAGCAGCGTGAAGACGAATCAAAACGGTCGCGACATGACGATGACGACCACGGCGACCGTGACGGACATCGTGAAGAAGGATATCGACGCAGCGCAATTCACCCTGCCGGACGGGTACACGAAAGTCGACGATCCGCTCAGCAAGATGGTGAAGGGACTGCAGACTAGGTAACGCCGGCTACCAGCCGGCCGGTCCGCGGGCTACCAGCCCGCGGGCGATCGGTATACCCGCCGCCAGGTTGGCGGCGTTACCGGTCCAGCAATTCGCGCAGGATTGCGTTCGCCACATCCGCCTTCGCTTTTCCGCGCGTCTCTTTCATCAACTGCCCGACCAGGAAGCCGAAGACCTGCGCTTTTCCGCCGCGGTACTGCGCCACCTGCGCGGCGTTGTTCTCCAAGACCCGAACCGCAGCCTGCCGGATGGCCGTGGGATCGCTGATCTGCGAGAGCCCCTTGCGCTCGACGATCGTCTCCGGATCGCTGCCGCTCGCTGACATCTCCTCGAAGACTTCCTTCGCCGCTTTTCCGCCGATCGCGCCGCTCTCGATCAATCGGATAAGACGCGCCAGCATCGCCGGCGTGACGCGATATTGATCGATGGTCACCTTCTGCTCGTTCAGGATGCGCAGGACGTCATTGCGCGTCCAGTTTGCAGCGAGCCGCGGGTTCGCCGACGAAGCGACCGCCTCGAAGTACTCCGCCAGCTC
>QHVS01000220.1 GCA_003223635.1 Acidobacteriota bacterium
CGTCTGTGAATCGCTTGCGCAGCGCTGGTACGACGCGATCACCAATGACTTCGATCGCTCGCATGATCTTGACGTGAGGCAGAGAGGCCGCATTCATCTGAAACGTGATACGAGAGATGCCGCCCAGCGCCTCATTATGACGAATGATTTTCTCAACCACTTCATCTGGGCTGCCAATCATCAGCGCGCCTTGCGGCCCTCGCTGAGCATCGAAACTCGCGCGAGTGACGGGAGGCCATCCGCGCTCCTTCGCGACACTGCTGACTGCCTGAGCGTAGCCCGGAAAGAAATCATCGGCGGCCTCTTGCGTCGTCGCTGCCACATAGCCCAGCGCATGCATGCCGACTTTCAATCGATCACCCGAGTACCCAGATTGCGCACCAGTGTCGCGGTAGAGATCGATGAGTGGCCGGAAGCGTCGCGGTTCGCCTCCGATGATCGCCACCATCAAAGGGAGTCCAAGCGCGCCGGCGCGAGCGAATGATTGAGGAGTTCCGCCGACGCCTAACCAAATCGGCAACGGATTCTGCACGGGCCGCGGATACACGCCCTGGCCGGTCAGCGCAGGCCGATATTTGCCAGACCAGTGGACGTGCTCGTTCGCACGAATTTTCAGGAGGAGATCGAGCTTCTCCGCAAAGAGCGAGTCGTAGTCCCTCAGTTGAAAGCCGAACAGTGGAAAAGAGTCGGTGAACGAACCGCGGCCTACGACCATTTCCGCCCGCCCTTGCGAAAGAAGATCAAGCGTAGCGAACTCCTGAAACAGTCGTACCGGGTCCGCTGAACTGAGAACCGTTACAGCACTCGTGAGACGGATGCGGTGCGTTCGCGCCGCCGCGGCTCCGAGGATCACCGGAGGGGCCGAGTCGAGATACTCCCGGCGGTGATGTTCGCCAATTCCAAATACGTCGAGACCCGCCTGATCGGCGTATTCGATCTGTTCGACCAAGTCGCGCAGGCGGTCCGACGCGTTAACAGAAAGGCTGGTGTCGGTGTAAGCCGCTGCGAAGCTGTCGATGCCAATCTCCATCACCCGTCAAAACAAAACCGCATTCCACGGTCTAACGGCGGTGAGGATAGCGGAGCTACGTCGAGCGGATCCGAGAGGCTAGGCAGATGCGCCTCCGCGACGCGAAACGATGGTGGAGCTGATCGGGATCGAACCGACGACCTCCTGAGTGCGATTCAGTTTCTCGTCTCGAGACATACGCGGACACTAGACACCACGAACGACAGTCGCAATCACATCGGGAAGATTCATTTCATCCTGCGAATCTTGGCTGTCCTGTGGAGCTTCGCGACCTGTGCGTTTACCCCTCGATCGAGTCCGACGCGCGTCGGAGACCGTGACGAATCATTCACCCGGAAATGTGACAGCGCTCACATTTTGCAGGCATCCACTTGCATTGATGTTGCAGCCTGTTGGCGCGCTGGAGGGCCGAGTCCGAGCGATTGCCGCGCGTCAGCCCGGAGTGTGCGCCAGCCAGACGCCACTTGAAAAAGAAAGGAACAGTTATGAATAGGATGAAGCTAGTGATTTTGAGTGCTGCAGTGATCTTGAGTCTCCAACCGGTCCGCGCGGAGCAGCCGACGCCGCCGGATCCCAATCCCAATGCGGACGGCGACCGAGCTGTGATGAGCCGTCGCGGGGACATCCTCTCGTGGGGAACGATGTACGGCGTCGACGACGGCTTCGTGGGGCACACTGACATTCGCGGTGTCCGGGGCGATGAGTTGCCATGGATGCTGACGAGCGCGACTGGCTCGCTGACGACCGATGGTCACCTCAGCATCTCGGTTCGTGGGCTCGTCTTCACCAATGATCCCGAAGTGCCGCCGGAATTGCGCGGCATCAACGATGAGACATCGTTCCGCGCGCTGGTGAGCTGTGTGACCGATGAGGGACACGCGAGAGTCTCAACGGTCAACATCATCACCAGCGGATTCCCGGCAACGCGCAGCGGCGACTCCGACATCAACACGACCGTCAACCTGCCGGGAAGTTGCGTCGCGCCGATCGTTTTCGTGCTCTCAGGCTCGGAGGACAAATGGTTCGCCGTGACCGGAGCGGAGACGGGGTCGGGCGCGGCGCAGACCAGAACAGTGCGCGCCGAAGGAGCCGGCACAAAGTTCACTCTAACGGTCTCTCCCAGTACCGAGACTGTACCGGGCGGATCAAACTGTAAGTTCTCTATGACTCCAACGGGACCCAACAGTCTTACTGGTGTTAGAGTCCAAATAATTGGTCGTATATCGCCCCAAACAGCACAAACGCCAGATATATCGGAGCCCTATACGACTATAGGCATCAACGAGGGATCGATACCTCTTTTCTGCACTACAGGTCATGGTAGTAAGGGCAGCTACACCATTACGGCAACTGCAACAGGAATCCAATACCCGATAAACGGGCAAACACAAACTGCAAGCGCCACTCTCATCGTACAGTAACCTTGCGGACCGCTGTCACGAGGCCCTCAGGCCGACAGGATCGTCTCGTGACGGCGGTTCGCCCTCCATCCCGATGAGCGAGCGCGGATTCGCGATCGTGTGCGAGGGCAACGTCAGGCTTCGCATTGGGGTCAGGCGTTTGATCTTTTGTGATTTTGCGGTGAAAGAGCTGAGCGATGACCCCGAAGACGCGTACGAAGCGATCGTGAGCAAGACGCTTCAAGCGTGACAAGAGCGGAGCTAAGGCGAGCGGCTGCGACGAGCGAGATGCGCCTTCGCGAAACGATTGGTGGAGCTGATCGGGATCGGACCGACGACCTCCTGAGTGCGATTTCGCAGCCGGCTCGCGTTCGCGGGACTTGATCGGTACGAGAGCGCTTCGATAGCGATCGGATCGGCATGGACCGCCGTGGCTGGAATGTGACCTGCACGGCCGAGGAGTGTTCCGGCAGGATTACGTGGCAGAGGAAAATGGCTATCGAAGTTTTGTCGTGACGAGCCAATCCATCACCTGGCTCGTGACCCAGCTCCTAAAGCTGCGCTTCGCCGTCGAAAAGCATCGTCCTTCCGGACTCTTCGCACACGACCGTGAACGGTGTCTCATCCTCGCACCCACGCACCAATCGCTCCTCGATCCGTTTCTGATTGTCAGTGCCATGCGCTATCGCCAGTGGCGCGCGCTGATCCCGCTGCGGACGCTGGCCACCCAGACGTTTCACGGTCCGCTGCGGTGGTTCAAGCCCCTGATACGGATTCTTTACCGGCTGGAGGGCGGCGTCGAGCTCCCGCCGAAAGAGGAAGGCAATACTCTTCCTGAGAAACTGCAGGGCATCCTGGACGCACTCCGGGAGGGCGATGTGGTGATGATCTTCCCGGAGGGTGAGATCTGGAAGGAGCGCTTTCCACCGATCGGCAAGTTCGCCCCCGGCGTTGTCTATCTTCACAGGAAGTCGGGCGCGCAGATCGTGCCCATGGCGATCTGGATGAGCGAGCGGCGTTGGCCGCGCCGGCGCTATGTCGTCGAGATCGGCGATCCGCTGCAAATCCCGGAATCGCTGGACCTCGAGGCGGGGGCTAGCTGGCTCCGAGAGCGCACACTGGAACTCTACGAGCAAGCGAAAAAGAAGGAGATGAGAGTTTCGTGAATGAGCGCCCGGTCTTCTACTCCGATGTGGAATCGTGCGTTGAAGCCACCATCGACAGGGTCGGCCGGCGAATCCACCTCGGCACGCCGCTGGGATTGGGAAAGCCCAATCACGTCGTCAACGAATTCTTTCGGAGGGCACGCGAAGACCACCGCATCGAACTGCGCATTTTCACCGCCCTCACACTAGCGCGTCCACGCTGGACGAATGAGCTTGGGCGACGCCTGCTGGAGCCGCTTTCGGAGCGGCTGTTCGCCGGCTACCCAGAGCTCGATTACGTCGCTCCGCTCAGGGATGGCACGCTCCCCGACAATATTCGGGTCAGCGAGTTCTACTTCCAGCCGGGAAGCTTCCTCCGCAGCCCTCTCGCCCAGCAGAACTATGTGAGCAGCAACTACACGCACGTCGTGCGCGACGTCCTCGACGCCGGGATTAATGTCCTCGCCCAGCTCGTGGGGAAGAGTGATGTGGACGGCGCCACTCGCTACAGCTTGAGCTGCAACTCGGATCTCACACTGGATCTGGTCCCGCGGATGCGTCAGCGGGAAAGAGGCGGGCAGGAAATCGCGGTCCTGGCGCAGGCAAACCGCAACCTTCCATTCATGTACGGCGATGCGGACGTTGCGCCCGACTACTTCGACGGCGTCGTTGACGATCCCCGCTACGACTTCCCACTCTTCGCCGCACCTGACCGTCCTATCGACACCACCGACTACATGATCGCGTTGCACGTTAGTGCGCTCATCCGTGACGGTGGCACCCTCCAGATCGGCATCGGCTCCCTTGGAGATGCAGTCACGTATCTGCTGAAGGTGCGCCACCAGAAGAACGACACATACCTCTCTCTTCTTCGCGATTCGGGCGTGCTGGATCGATTCAGTGATGTATTGGAGCGGGTGGGCGGGACGACTCCTTTCCGAGAAGGACTCTATGCGGCGACGGAGATGCTGGTGGATGGCTTCCTGGAGCTCTATCGTAGCGGGATTCTCAAACGCCGGGTTTACCCGAACCTGGATGTGCAGCGTCTGTTGAACGCCGGCCGAATCGCCGAGGTGGTGACTCCGGCGATGTTGGAGGCGTTCGTCGAAGCCGGCATCATCTCGGAACAACTCACCGCTGAGGATTTCAAGCTTCTCCAGACGCTTGGCGTGTTCAAACCCGACGCCGTTTTCGAGGCCAGCGCCATTCGAGTCGGTGACGACATTCAGCGT
>QHVS01000221.1 GCA_003223635.1 Acidobacteriota bacterium
GCACGCTCTACGACGTGGGCGACAACTACCTGGTGATGGAACTTCTCGAGGGTGAGTCGCTCGCTGACAGACTGATCAAAGGTCCTCTTCCGCTCGAGCAGGTGCTGCGCTATGGCGTGCAGATCGCCGACGCGCTCGACAAGGCGCATCGCGCGGGAATCATCCATCGCGATCTGAAGCCGGGCAACGTCATGATCACGAAGTCAGGAGCGAAGCTTCTCGATTTCGGACTAGCGAAGACCAGCGCGCCTGTCGATCTCCAGGGAGCAACGCAGCACAAGCCCCTGACCCAGGAAGGGACGATCCTCGGCACATTCCAGTACATGGCGCCCGAGCAGCTCGAAGGTCTCGAGGCCGACGCGCGAACCGACATCTTCGCGCTCGGCACGGTTCTCTACGAGATGGCGACCGGGCATCGCGCCTTCGAAGGGAAGACCAAGACGAGTCTGATCGCGGCGATCGTCAAAGAGAATCCGCGACCGATGGCGGAGTTGCAGCCGCTGACGCCGCCGGCTCTGGAGCACGTGGTCAACAAATGTCTGTCGAAAGATCCCGACGATCGCTGGCAGAACGCGCACGATATCGCCGAGGAGCTGAAGTGGATCAGCGAGGCGGGGTCGAGCGCCGGCGTTGCCGCGCCGCTCATTGCCAGACGCAAGTCGCGTGAGCGCCTCGGCTGGGTGGCGGCGGTCGCCATCGCCGGTAGCGCGGCGGTTTTCTTCGCCACGCGTCGACCGGATCCGCCTCCGCGCGTGGAAACGGCGGTGGTGCCACCCGAGGGCGTGGCGTTCAGCTACGTCGGTGGATCGGTCGCGCTCAGCGAAGATGGACGTCAGCTCGCATTCGTCGGGCGCGGTGCCGATGGCAAATCGGTGATCTGGGTGCGCTCCCTCGGCTCGTCAGTTGCGCGTCCGCTCGCCGGAACGGAAGGTGCGTCGTTTCCCTTCTGGTCACCGGACGCGAGATACATCGCGTTCGCCGCGGGCGACAAGTTGAAGAAGGTGAGCGTCACCGGTGGGTCACCGGAGACCCTCGCCGACGTGCCGCAGTTCCTCGGCGGCTCATGGAATCGGGAGGGCGACATTCTCATGAGTAGCGCTCCCGGCATCCGGCGCGTGTCGGCCGCAGGCGGGAACGTGGATGTGATCATTCCGCCGAACAATCGCACTCTTTCCTCGGCGAAGTTTCTTCCGGATGGACGACGCTTCATCTTCACCTCTTTCCGTGGTTCCGCGCAGGTCGATGGTTTGTACACCGCATCGCTCGACGCGCATGACGAAAAGATCATTCTTCCCGCCGTCTACTCGAATGCGGCATATGCTCCACCCGGCTTCATCCTTTACTCGCGAGACGGCGATCTTCGCGCACAGCGTGTCGATCCAAAGACGCTGAAGGCTGAAGGCGATCCGGTACGTCTCGCCGACCGCGTGCAGTACGACCCGGAGAGCAAGGCGGCGCTCTTTGCGCTTTCCGCTACGGGCTCGCTTCTCTATCTTGAAGGAGAAGGCGCCGGAAAATCGGAGCTCGCCTGGGTCTCCCGCGACGGGAAAGACATCGGCACGATCGCACCTCCGGCGATGTTCTACACGCCGCGGCTTTCGCACGATGAGAAACGCGTGGCCGTCGATCTCAGCGACGCTCAGACGGCGAGCGGAGACGTATGGATGTTCGATCTCGGGCACGAAGTCTCGACACGCCTCACGTATGACCCGGCGAACGAGTCGGCGCCACAATGGTCTCCCGACGATCGCCGCATCTTCTTCTTCTCGGAGAAGCGCGGGCATCTCGATTTGTACGATCGCCCGTCAAGCGGCACCGGCGCTGAAGAATTACTTCTCGCCGATGGCACGGCGAAGATCCCACTCGACGTCTCCCCCGATGGCCAACTGCTCGCGTACATGGTCATCGATCCGGCAAAGAAGAACGCCGACGTCTCGCTGATGCTGCTCGCCTCGCGCAAGGCGACTCCGTTGCTGACGACCCCCTTCAACGAAGGCGGTCTGCAGTTCTCTCCTGACGGAACTTGGATCGTCTACTCGTCCGACGAGTCGGGACGCAGTGAGATTTACGTGCAACGGTTCCCCGACTCGACGGGCAAATGGATCGTCTCGCGCGGGGGTGGAACGCAGCCGGCGTGGAGCGCCGACGGGCGGCAGATCTACTACATCTCGCCCGAGCGGAAGATGGTGTCGGTTCCGGTCGCGCCTGGAACATCGTTCGACGCCGGCATGCCGGTCTCGCTCTTCGATGCCCATGTGCGCCACATATCAGCAGTGTCAGTACCATTCCGGCAATATGCGGTCACTCGCGACGGATCGAAATTTCTTCTGAACCGAGTCGTCGGAGAGGAAGGCACGCGGCCGATGACGCTCGTGCAGAACTGGTCGTCACAACTGGAGCGCCGATGACCCTCTCCGCCGGCTCGCGCCTCGGTCCCTACGAGATCGTTGCCCCCATCGGGGCGGGAGGGATGGGGGAGGTGTACCGGGCGCGGGACACGCGGCTGGATCGGGCGGTGGCAATCAAGATCCTTCCGGCGGAATTCGCGAAGAACGGACAACTGAAAATTCGCTTCGAGCGCGAGGCGAAAACCATTTCCCAGCTCTCGCACCCGAACATCTGCACTCTCTTCGACGTCGGCGAGAACTATCTGGTGATGGAGCTGCTCGAGGGAGAGACCCTTGCCGATCGGCTGTCGCGCGGTCCGCTTCCCCTTGCCGACGTGCTGAAGTTCGGCATCCAGATCGCCGACGCGCTCGGCCGCGCGCATCGCTCCGGGATCGTGCACCGCGATCTGAAGCCGGCGAACGTCATGCTCACGAAGTCGGGGGCGAAGCTCCTCGATTTCGGATTGGCGAAGACCAGCGCTCCTGTCGATCTCCAGGGAGCAACGCAGCACAAGTCGCTCACGCAGGAAGGCACGATCGTCGGCACCTTCCAGTACATGGCGCCAGAACAGTTGGAGGGCGTCGAAGCCGACGCCCGCACCGACATCTTCGCCCTCGGCGCCGTGCTGTACGAGATGACGACAGGAAGGCGCGCGTTTGACGGGAAAACGAAAACATCTCTGATCGCCGCCATCGTCAGCGGCCAGCCGCGGCCGCTCACCGAGATTCAGCCGATGACGCCGCCCGCGCTCGAGCATGTCATCAGGACTTGCCTGGAGAAGGATCCCGATGCCCGCTGGCAGAGCGCGCAGGATGTGGCCGAGGAGTTGCGCTGGATTGGCGAAGGCCAATCGACCGCACCATCGCGCTCCGCATTTTTCGCCTGGCCGCTGATTGCCATAGCCGCCGTGCTGGCGCTGGTGATCGGCACCTTGATTGGAGCGTGGACGATCATCCGTCAACGCCCGCCGGAGCGAATCACCTACACCGAAATCAATCCGCCTGAGAAGACCGTCTTCGTTTTCGACAGCTCTCCGGCGGTGTTGTCGCCAGACGGCAGCAAGATCCTTTACGTGGCCAAGCCAAAGGACGGAGCTACGCTGTTGTATGTGCGTCCTCTGGACAAACCCGACGCGGTGGCTCTACGGGGGACGGAGAATGCGCTGTTCCCCTTCTGGTCGTCCGATAGCCGAGCCATCGGTTTCTTCGCTGATGGAAGGCTGAAGCGAATTGCCGCCTCTGGAGGAACAATCGACACGCTCGCCCCAGCTCCCACCGGCCGTGGTGGCGCCTGGGCCGGTGAGACGATCATCTTCTCTCCGACGCCAGCCAGCGGTCTGTATCAGATTCCGGCAAGCGGCGGCGAGGTTCGACCGCTCACCCAACTCAATGTGGATCGCGGCGATACATCGCACCGCTTCCCCGTTTTTCTGCCCGATGGCCGCCATTTTCTGGCCTTCGTCCAGGGAATCAGTGAGGGAGCCAACATTCTCCTCGGCAGCATCGACGGCAAAGAGAATCGGATGGTTCTATTCGCCGACGGGGGAGTCAGCTTCGCTCCTCCCGATACCGTGTTGTTCGTGCGCGATCGCGCGTTGCGGGCGCAGCGAATGGACATGAAGACCTTCAGGATGATCGGCGAGCCCACTCCACTGGCGGAAAAGGTGCAGGCCAGCAGCAGTCTCAACTTTGCAAACTTTTCCGTGTCGACGAATGGGCTGCTGACCTATCTCAGTAGCGCGTCGGCGACACTTACAGTCATGACCTTCTTTGACGCGACGGGAAAACAACTCGGTTCGGTTGGCGGACCTGCGGAACAGTTCGACCCGCGCGTGGCGCCCGATGGCCATGCCGTCGCGTGTTCGCGGGCCGATACGAACGGCAACAATGATGTGTGGGCGGTGGACTTGCGACGCAACGTAGCCACCCGCGTCACGTTCTCGCCGGCCAACGAATACGGCCCCGTCTGGTCGCCCGACAGCAAACTGGTCGCCTATAGCTCGTTTGATAGGAGTCCCGGTGATCTCTTTGTGAAACGCGTAGAGGGAACCGGACCAGGCGAGCCGCTGCTTGTGGACAAGCGTCGCAAAATCGCGTCGCAGTGGACTGCTGACGGTAAATACATCATCTATCACGCGCTCGCGCCGGGATCGACCTGGGATGTCGAGGCCTTGTCCATCGCCGACAAGAAGATCATTCGTCTGGTCCACGGTCCGGCCTCCGAGGTCCTCGGTTGTGTGTCGCCCGATGGACACTGGCTGGCGTACGCCTCGGACGAATCCGGAAAGACGCCAGCTCTATTACGTTTCGTCCGACACGACGCTCATGGCAGCCGCGGTCCGCACGGGGCGCACGTTCGAAGCGGACACGCCACACGTCCTCTTCACTCCCGGGATTCGACTGGTCACAGGCGTTACTCGACGCCAGTACGATGTCTCCCGCGACGGCCGCTTCCTCATCAATATGAATCCGCCGGAAACACAGGCCATGCCCGGCATCACGCTGGTGCAGAACTGGACGGCGAAGCTGGGTCAGTAATCGACGCGGTAGTAATACTTGAACGGCTTCTTCTCGCCGCGCTGCACGATCGGATAGAACTTCGCCTGCTCCAGCGCGGCGGCGTTGCGTCCAGCAAGTTCGGGACGATTCGTCGTGTCGGTAATCACGTGCGTGGCGGTGACGTCGCCGTCGGTGTTCACGTCGGCCTCAATGTAGATCGTCCCCTTCGCGCCCGGTGAGGTGACCGGCGAAGGAGCGAGTCGGAAGCGAGCGGTCGGATTCTTTTCCTGGCTCGTCGCTGCATTCGCGCCGGCGAGATCTGCCGCGTGTGCCCAGCCGCTGCCGCCCACCGTCCGCACTTCCACCCAGTCGCCGCGGCGGGAGAGGATCGACACACTCTCGCCGTTCCTGCAACTCGGGCGCGCCGACGTACTGAATCGCGATCGGCTCGCGCGTGTCCGTTTTCTCTTCCGCAGCCTGGTGGCACGCGAGAGCGAGCACAGCGAGTATTGCTGCGTAGCGCATACGTTACACCGTTAACCAAATACGTCGCGACGCGTGAAAATGACGTACGACACAATCATCGCCCCCGCCGCCCACGCCCCCAGGAGTCCGATGCAGAACCACATCGACATCGCTTCGTACGGCGGTGGAACTCCGGTGTAGTAGTCGGCCAGGGGAAGCGCGCTGACGAAGAGGTACTTGCCGGCGGTCCAGTCGGGACTCATTCGAGTGAGGATCGTTCCTCCGATGAGCGAGGCCAGCAGGATCGTTCCTCCGATGAGCGAGGCCAGCATCGTCCCGATCGACGCCGCGCTCGACTTGAAGAGCACCGACAGCATCAGCGAAATCGAGGCGACACACAGAAGGGCGAACCATTCGAGGCCGTACGCGATCAGCGTGTCCTTCCACAGTGGAAGCTGGCGCACGGCATCGAAGGAAAACGCGCCGCGCGTCACCTGGAAGCCGGTGAACGTCGGCGCCGTCCATCCGGCCCGCGGAAGCACCGGCGCGGAGACGGAATACGACAGCAGAGCGCCGCACAACAGTGTCAACGTGGCGAAGATCCACAGCGTGGCCAGCTTCGAAGTGAGGATCTTCCAGCGTCGCACCGGGCGCGTCAGCAGCAGCTTGTCCGTTCCCTCTGCGTTTTCCGCGGAAACGATATCGCTGCCGAGGATCGCGATCAGAAGGGGCAGGAGAAGAAAGCCGGCCACATTGGCGAAATTGCGCACGAAGAGCGGGGCGGTCGGGCGGTCGGGCTCGATATCGTGATCGAGATAGAACTGCAGGCGGTTGATCTCCGCGCGCAGCGAGCGGCTCCATGTCTCGTTGATCCGCCCGCGGCGGACGGTGTTCTGATAGCCGGCGATCCGCTGCTGGATGTCCGCACGCCAGTTGCGATTGGCCCGATCGCGAAGCTGCCGGTACTGCGAGTACGTGACCACGGCCAGGATGGCGAACAGAATCCCGATCACCACGGCGAATCTTCGCCGCCGGATGATTTTCAAAGTCTCATTTTGGATGAGAGGAAGCATTTTGAGTTTATCCCGAGCGCAGCGAGGGATCTCCGGTGGCACAGCGATCAGCACGCCACGCGCGACGCCCGTCGCACGGTTCTCGCTGTGCTACCGGAGATCCTTCGGCGCTTCGCGCCTCAGGATAGGCTAGAAAAACTAATCCACGGTCTCTCCTCCCGTCGCCTGCAAGAACATCTCCTCCAGGATGGGCGTGGAAGACGGCGATGCCGCCGGCGGTGAGTGCAGCCACCAGCGACGGCGCGTCATTCTCATCGATGCTGATCCACAGCCGGTCGGTGTCGGCGCGAAATTCGAAGCCTTTCTCCCGCACGATCTGCGCTGCGCGCTCCACGTCGCCGACGCGGAACTCCATCTCCTGCCGGCTGGAGATCAGCTCCTTCACCGGTCCGTCCCGAAGAATTCGGCCGTGATGAATGATGGCCACGCGATCGCACATCATCTCGATTTCGCCGAGCAGGTGGCTGGAGACGAAGACGGACATCTGGCGCTCGGTGGCCAGCTTCCGGAGGAGCTCGCGGATCTCGCGGATGCCGGCGGGATCGAGGCCGTTGGCCGGCTCGTCGAGGATCAGCAGGCGCGGCGATCCGAGGAGCGCCTGGGCGATGCCGAGGCGCTGGCGCATGCCGAGCGAGTACGTTCCTACGCGTTGATCGAGGCGATGCGAGAGCTGGACGAGCTCGGCGACGCGCTCGATCTCCTCAGCGGGCGCTCCCAGCATCCGGGCGAAGTGCTCCAGATTCTCTCGTCCGGTCATGAAGCGGTAGAGATCGGGGGTCTCTACGATGCATCCGACATGGCGCATGGCCTTCTCGAAGTCGCGCCGGATGTCGAATCCGCAGACGGTCGCACTGCCGGCGGTCGGCTTGATCAGTCCGACCAGCATGCGGATCGTGGTGGTCTTCCCCGCGCCGTTGGGGCCCAGGAATCCGAAGACTTCGCCGGGGTAGAGTTGAAACGAAACGGAGTCGACGATCGTCCGATCGCCGATGACTTTCGTAAGATGGTTGGCGACGAGGGTTGGCTGCATGAGGCGAGTTCTCTTCTGGTACGTTCCGATCGGCGCGGCGTTGATTGCCGCCGCAGTCTTCGCAGACGGATTCTACTCATTCATCCGCGGCGATACCGGCACCGCGGTGAATGTTTCGCCCTCGCGCGCGCAGGAGACCGCGCCGCGGAACACGATCGCGCCGTTGGTCGTGGGCGACTCTCTGGCTCGCGGCACGGGCGATGAATCCGGCCTTGGCATCGGGGGACGCCTGGTCGATGAGCTGAAGCGCCGCCGAATTCCGACGAAGAACGTCGTCAACCTGGCCATCAATGGCGCGCGGACCGCCGATCTGCTGCGGCAGCTCGACAGCCGGAACGTGCGCGTGCTCATCGGGCAGGCCAACGTGATCATCGTCTCCATCGGCGGAAACGATCTGTGGGGAGACAACTGGCGCAACGTCATGCCCAGCGATCCGGAGGCGGTGATGGGCGCGGTGCTCGATCGGGTAGAGCGCGTAGTGAAGGTGGTCCGTGGGGCCAATCCGCAGGCCCGCATCTTCGTCATCGGCCTCTACAACCCGTTTGTCAGCGCGCAGTTCGGAAAGATGCTCACCCCGTTCGTCAACCGCTGGAACGCGAAGCTGGTGGAGCGATTCGCTGAGGATCCGAACATCGTCGTCGTGCAGACCTCGGATCTCTTCGCCTTCCACGACCGGCTGTCCTTCGATCGCTTCCATCCGAGCCAGGAGGGGTATGCGCTGATTGCGCGGAGGATCGCGGACGCGCTGTAGAAAGAGGTTGTCAGGTTGTCGAGGGTTGAGGATGCGGTTGGAGGGAAGATGAATTTCGAAGTTCGAAGTAAGAATTGAGAATGAAGAAGCACATCCCGCCGACCCGTTTCTTCATTCTTCATTCGAACTTCGAACTTCGAACTTCTCGTTTCCACAGAATCAGGCCCGGTCTGAAATGCAAAAACGGGACGGCCTAAGCCGTCCCGTTCATGATTTGCACTTCGTTGCCGTCTTAGACGACCGCGACGTTCGTTGCCTGCTTCCCTTTGGGGCCGTTGGTGAGTTCGAACTCGACCGCTGCTCCTTCCGGGAGGGAACGGAAACCATTACCAACAATCGCGGAAAAGTGCACGAAAACGTCTTCGCCGCCGTCGGTAGTGATGAATCCGTAACCCTTGGCGTCGTTAAACCACTTGACGGTGCCGGTGTTCTTCACAGTGAATCTCCTTTCTGCGCTGCCTTTCGGAGATTCAGAAACCTGCTTCTCTTCCGGCAAAACACGAATTACGGGCATGACAACGGGCCGCCTGGGGATCGAATTCCACTATGCTCTGCCTATGCAACTGGCAAAAGACTCCTGTGCCTGCGGGCATCCGATGGAACAGCATGATGGCGGACGCGGCGGTCCATGCAACACCTGCGCATGCGCCGCCGGGGCGGCCCCATCCGCGTTCGAAGTCGGGCTGATCCATTCGCTCCACGACATCGCCGTTCTGCTGGCCCGGATGGCCAAGGAACAGGCGAAAAAGTAGTGTCGCGGCGGGCTCTTATCGCTGTTCGCGTTCCGCGCAAGCGTTGAGCTCATCGAGGAGTTTCTGTAGCGGAACGCGATGAAATCGGGCAGCCCAGCGCAGCGGCATGAATCGGGCGGTGATGGCGAACAGGCCGCGCCGCATATCGGGACAGCCGTGGCTGCGAAACACCTCGTACGTAGACGGCCACCTTTCCAGGATGGGCCGCACTCGCGTTTCTGGCGTGATTCGCTCGCTCATGTTGATCGATTCGCAATGCTAGCACCCAGTCCGTGCTGTTGTTAGTCTGGACGAACTATGCGGCCATTCAGCATCGCTGTCTTCGCGGCGTTTACCCTTTCATCGATCGCGTTTGCGGCTCGCCCCGTCACCGTAGACGACGAGATGAAGTTCCGCTCGATCGTCGACGTGAAGATCGCGCCTGACGGCGAGCGCGTCGCCTACGTCGTTTCCACGCCGAACCTTCCCAAGGACGAGCATGAGGGGGCGCTGTATGTCGTCTCCGCCCGCGGCGGTACGCCGACGCGCCTCGGTGAATCGATTCGCATCTTCAACACGCCGGCGCCTGCGCCGCGCCTGCGCTGGTCGCCCGATGGCTCGACGCTGGCGCTGCTGGCGTTCGCCGGCGACAAACCGCAGGTCTTCGCCATCCCGCTTTCCGGTTCGGCGCCGCGGGCACTGACCGACGCGCCCGAAGGCGTGTCGGGATTCGAGTGGTCGCCGGACGGCAAGAGCATCGCCTACCTGTCGCGCGATCCGATGTCGGCGGAGGAGGCGAGGCAGCGACAGGACAAATCGTTCGTCATCCACGCCGATGCGCCGGACCGGCCGACGCGCGTCATGGTCAAGCCGCTCGACGGTTCGGCGCGCGCGCTGACACCGACGTCGCAATACGTCGACAGTTTGTCGTGGTCGCCCGATGGCCGGGAGATCGCATACTCGGCCGCATCGAAGAGTGGATTCACCGCGCAGTACCTGACGCGCATCTATGCCGTGGCCGTCAGCAGAAATGAGCCGCGCGCGATCGTCGATCGCCCGGGAATGAATACGCGGCCGCATTTCTCGCCCGACGGCCGCTGGATCGCCTTCGTCTCCACGAACGGAAAGACCGACATCATGTCGTCGCGCGGGCTGGCAATCGTCCCCGCCAGCGGCGGTGCGAGCCGGATGGTTGTAGGCGATGACACCTGGGTCTACGACTTCACCTGGGCCCGCGACAGCAAATCGATCTACGTGATTCCGAACGACGGTCCATTCGCGTCGCGTGAGCACATGTTCGAGCAGCCGATCGTGCGCGTGTCGCTCGATGGTCACGCCGAGCGAATCATCCCCGGCGAAACCGTAGACTACTCGCTCAGCTTCAGCGCCGACGGCCGGCGTCTCGCGTATCGCGCGGTCGAAGGGCGCACGATGGGCGACGTCTTCGTCCTGGATACTGCCAGCGGCCGTTCGACGAAGATCACCGACGTCAACCCCGAGCTTCACGATCTCGCCCTCGGCACGCTGAAGCCGGTGAAGTGGAAATCGTTCGACGGGATGGATATCTGGGGTCTGCTTCTCACGCCGCCGGGCTGGTCGTCGGGACGACTGCCGATGCTCGTCTACTGCCACGGCGGCCCGGGCGGCGGCTTCACGTTCGGACTCTTCCCGCAATTCATGCACACCGTCGGGCAGATCGATCTCTATCCGACCGAGGCGATGGCGAATGCGGGGTTCGCGGTGCTGATGCCGATGCCCCGCGGCGGCGCGGGCTACGGCGAGGCCGGCCAGCGTGCGATCGTCAACGCGTGGGGCGAGGCCGACTATCGCGACATCATGGCCGGCGTCGACGCGATGATCGCCCGCGGCATCGCCGATCCCGATCGCCTCGGCGTGATGGGCGCGTCGTACGGCGGCTACATGACGAGCTGGATCGTCACGCAGACCGGGAGGTTCAAGGCGGCATCGACCGGCGCAAGCCTGAAC
>QHVS01000219.1 GCA_003223635.1 Acidobacteriota bacterium
TGACGGGCAGCGGCGTCTCGATGGGCGGCGCCTCGCTCGCATCGCTCATCAATGCGCCGATCGAGTTCTACACGCCGGAAGTGCTCCCCGGACCGCCCGCCGCGAACGGGTCGCGCTTCGCGCTTTACGATTCGCAATCGGCGGCCGAGGCGGGGGCGGGCGGACCGCAACTGACGTATGTCACGTATTTCGCCGGACCGGTGCGCGGTCTCGCGCCCGGCACACCGGTGCAGATGAAAGGCGTGCCGGTCGGTCGCGTGAGCGATGTTCGACTGCGCTATATTCCTCAGTCAGCGACGCTCGAGACGCCGGTGACGATCCGTATCGATCCACGCAAGCTGCAGTTGCCGGTGAGCGATTTTGCAACGATCGTCGATCTTCGTGCGGCCATGAATGACGCGCTGCAGAAACTCGTCTACAAGGGGATGCGCGCGACGCTGGCGTCGAGCCTCGTTCTGCCGGGCGCAAGCGGCGTTTCACTGGAGATGGTCGGCCGCCCGGGCACCGCGCATCTGGTCATGACCGAGCCGCCGATCATTCCGGCGGCATCGGGCGGCGCAGGAATCGAGGGCGCACTGACATCGCTCAATCAGGTTGCGGCCCGGATTCAGAATCTGCCGCTCGAGGAAATCGCCGGCCATCTGCGAAGCACCGCAGCACGCATGGATACGCTGGTGAACGATCCGGCGTTGCGCCAGAGCCTGCAGAGCCTGAATCGATCGCTTGCCGAGATCGAAAAGGTTGCGGTCCTGACTCGCGAGAACGTCGGTCCGATCACGCAGAGTCTCCGCAATGCCGCGACCGCCGCCGAGACCGCCGCAGGAAGAGCGAATCAACTCCTGGCCACCGCGCCGCAGCAGAACTACGACCTCGGCCAGTTGATCAAAGAGCTGACGCGCGCCGCCGACGCCGTCCGCGCGCTCGCCGAATATCTGACGGAGAATCCGGATGCTGTGCTGAAAGGACGAGGCAAATGAGTTTCGGAGTACGGCGGCTTGCCTCTGCTTTTCTCATTCTGCTTACGGGCTGCTCATTCTTTTCTCGCACAAAGAGTCAGATTTATTCGCTCGATCGCATTCCTGGAACTGTCGTAAATGTGCGCGGAGCGCCGATCGGCATTGACTCGATCGAGCTGCCGCCTGGATTCGATCGCAAGGAAGTCGTGGCCCGGAAAGCGAACAATCAACTCGACGTGAGGGCAACGCAGCAGTGGTCCGCACCGCTCGGACAACTGGTCCTGCACACACTCGCATTCGATCTTGCCGTCAGGTTGCCGGCGGGGATGGTGATTCTTCCCGGTGAGGCGAAGCCGGCCGCGATGCGATCGATCGATCTGGCCTTCGAGGAGCTCGCCGCGGGTCCTGACACGAAGGTCGTTCTCGATGCGCATTGGAGCGTGAGTGGTGTAGCGCGGCACGAGCGCATCGAGGTTCCCATCGCATCACTCGACAGCACCGCCATCGCGTCCGGCATGAGCCAGGCACTCGCCGTGCTCGCCGACCGGATCGTCGCCTCTTTGCTACCGCAGTAGAACGATGGCGAGCGCGTCTCTGGCCGTAGCTCGCAGAATCCCAAGCGGCGGCGCTCAGAGCCGCAACTGATTCGCCTTTACTTTTTGTCATCCGGGGAGTAGCGTCCCGGCACCGTTCAAAATTGGTTCGAGGGAAAAGGGGCGTTCATGCTGAAACGACTCGTGTATCTTCTCTTCGCCATGGCGCTGGCCTGCGGAGTCGCCGAAGCAGCCAATCTGACCATCGGTGCTGCGGGGCGGGTTTCGATTGAGCTGGTCGGCTCGGACGCGGCGTTCCGAAACACGCTATCGGTAGTGTCGCCAACGGTGGCCATTGCTGTTTCAGGCTGCAAACTGGAGCCTGCTCTCGGCCTCACGGGCACTCAGGTGCTGAGCGAAAAGACATCGCAGCGGGGTTGTCGAGTTGATCTTGACTCTGATCCTGCCACTCCGGGTATCCAGGGGTTCGCAGCCGGCACTACATTCGAGTTCCGAATGTGCGCCCAAACAAACGCAAATCCACAGTGTGAATTCGTCTGGTCAAGCAATCAGACTTCGAATTCCGACAATTTCGACCACGTTCGGACTACCGCAGTGAATCCCGTGGAGTTTCCCGGACAAATCTATCGACTCGGTTGGGAGGATACGTCCGGCGGAGGCGACCAGGACTTCAACGATCTCATCGCCATCGTGCGCGTCAACATCGACACCGACGGTGATGGGCTTTGGGATGACTGGGAGCAACTGGGGATCGACGCCGATGGCGACGGCGTCATCGACCTGGACCTTCCTGCCCTCGGCGCGAACTGGCGGCATAAGGACATCTTCGTGGAAGTTGACTGGATGGACTGCGCTGTGGCCGGCAGCGACTGCGCCGCGGGTGACACCCACAGCCACCGGCCCAAGGCTGCCGCAATCGCAGCGGTGGTGAGTGCCTTCGCCAATGCGAACGTCACGAATCCCGACGGCGTCAACGGCATCAATATTCACATCGACGTCTCCAACTCCATCCCGCACCAGAATGCGCTCAACATTCCCGGGCTCTGTTTCTCAGGAGGCGCCGGTATCGGCAACTTCGATACGGTCAAGACCGCGAACTTCAACAACGCGCGGCGCTTTACCCATCACTATGCTCTGTTCACTCATCAGCAAGTGACGAGCAGCACCAGCTCCGGCTGCGGCGAGCTGCCCGGCAACGATTTCCAGGTCGCGCTAGGAGGTTGGAACGTCGGGGCTGGAGATGTGGATGGTGACGGACTCCCTGATGCCAATGTCGGCACGGTGCAACAGCAAGCCGGTACTCTCATGCACGAGCTGGGGCATAACCTGCAGTTGCAGCATGGCGGCGGCGACAGCATCAATTTCAAGCCCAACTACATCAGCGTGATGAGCTACAGGTATCAGATTTCGGGCATTTCCCCGACCGATCCCGATGGCCTGGGCCCGATGACGGCAAAGATCGACTACTCCAGGTCAGCTCTCGCCACGTTGAATGAGAGCAGTCTCAGCGAGCCGGCCGGAGTAGGTGACGGGACGGACACAGTCTTCTGGCGCTGCCCCGGTGGAGGGGCGACTCAAAGCGCGGTTGGGAACGCGGCAATCGACTGGGACTGCGGCGGCGATACGATCGGCCTGGGTGTGGCTAGCGACACTAACAACGACGGGGCAACGGGCAGCCTCTCCGGATTCTGGGATTGGAACAACATTCGTTACGACTTCCAGACCACAGGAGCATTCGAGGATGGCGACCACCAAGCGCTCTTCCCCGTGCAGGAGATCGATTACACCGAGTACCTGCAGACTGTTGCTCCAGATCTGGCGATCTCGCAGTCGCCTTCATCGGCGAGCGTGATCACCGGTTCTGACGTCACCTATACGATTCCGGTGAAGAACACTCACTCCACCGCCGGGGCGAATGTCGTGGTTACAGACAATCTTCCGACCTCGTTGACGTTCGTCTCCTGTTCCTCGAGCCTCGGCGGAGTGTGTGGAGGTTCCGGCAACAACCGTACCGTCAGCTTCTCGACCTTCGCAGGGGGAGCATCGGCGACAATTCAGATCGTCGCGACGCTGAACTGCGCGCTCAGCAACGGCACCTCGATCACCAACACGGCGTCGGTAGCCTCTGCAACTCCGGACTCGGATTTAAGCGACAACTCTTCGAGCTCGGTAATCGTTGCCAACAATCCTCCGCCGGTCATCAGCAGCCAGTCCGTGAATAAGCCGGAGTTGGGGCCACCCAACCACAAGATGGTGGACATCACAGTTTCATACGTTGTTACGGACAACTGCGATGTTGACAAGGTGGCACGATCACTTTCCGTCACCAGCAATGAGCCGGTGAACGGAACGGGTGATGGTGACACGGCGCCGGATTGGGAAGTGATTGACGCCAATCACGTTCGTCTGCGTTCGGAACGCGCCGGGTCAGGCAGCGGAAGGACTTACACCATCACGATTACCGCGACTGACACGGTGGGCGGTAGTTCGAGCAAGACTGTGACAGTGAAGGTCCCGCTCGGGAAGTAGAGTGCTCATCGCCCGCGCTCACAACCATTCGGCCTCGGTCGCTGAGCGCGGACCCTGAAACTTACTGGCGTGCCTTAGGGCGTTCCTGCTCGCGAACCTTCTCTCGGGCGCGGGTGAAGGCCCTCTCGATGGCCTCCCACGCGTCTTCGAAGCCCTTCTTGAGTTCCGCAGCGACGGGGGCTCTCTGTTTCTGCAGGTTCAACAGAACCTGTTTCGTAGTGGTCAGCGTCTGGCGCAGCGCGCCGCTCACTTCAGTCAGATCTCCGCGGGCGCTGTCGAGCGACCGCTTTGCGCGCGCTTCGAACGTTTTCACATCGAAGCCCCATTCGCGCAATGCATCGGCAACGGGACCCTTCTCAGGCGTCGAATCACTCATGAGGTTCCTCCAACGAAGGCGTAGTATAATGCCGCTACCGCAGTAGAACGATCGCGAGCGCGGTGAATGCCGCGATGAGCG
>QHVS01000152.1 GCA_003223635.1 Acidobacteriota bacterium
TTCAGGAGGCGTGGATGGCGACACAGCGACGATCAACAGCGCCGGTGGCAAAGTAACCGTCGACAGCAACATCGCCAATGCAGTCACGCTCAATTTCAACTGCTCGAGCTGTACGCTGGATATCACTTCGCCGAACGGCATCTTGCGCCTGACTGCCACATCGACGTGGAGCAACATCATCAGCACGCTCAGCATCTCCGGCGGAACGCTCACGAACAGCGGCACGCTCCCCCTGCCCCCCAACAGCACGTTCCTCTTTCACAGCGGAACGCTCAATGGCAACGGGACGACGAGTTTCAGCGGCACCACGGTGAATTTCGACGGCACATCGGGAGCAATGACCATCGACGGCGGTCAGACACTGAACCTCAACGCCAACGCCACCATCACGTTGTCAGGAACGAACTCGCTTAGCATCGACAACGGATCGACAATCAACCTCAACGGCGGCGCCGGAGCTCCGAACGGGACTCTCGATTTGAAATCCGACGCGCCGATCAAATCCGCTGGCGGCGGCCAAATCAATACCTATCCTGCCTTAAACCCCGGAACGCTTCGGAAGACCGGCGGGACTTCCGTATCGAACATCGCGGCCGTCGTCAATAACGGCGGAGTAATCTCCATCTCAACCGGGCAAATCGCTCTTCTCGTCGGTGGAACCCATACCGGCCAGTTCTTGTCCCCGGGCCTCGGAGAGTTTCAGTTCAACGGATTCCATCTCTTCAATTCGCCAGCCGCATTCGGCACGACTCCACCTGTGACCGCACACGTCGTCGGCGGCGTATTCGACGCGAGCACGAACTTGTCCTTCGGCGGCTTCCTACAGGACGCCGGCAACACGAAGCTGAACAATGCGACATTGACTATGTCGGGGGCCAATCCATTCAAGATCTACGGCGGAAACCTGATCGGCAACGGAAAACTGGCCGGCGATCTGGCGACCGATTTCGGCGGCAACATCAGTCCCGGTATCGGCACGGCCGCCGGGACGATCACCGTGACCGGTGCGTTCAGGCAGTCCGCGTTGGGATTCATGACCGTAAAGCTGACCAACGCCGGAGTAAGTGACCAAGTCAATGTCGGGGGCGTGGCCACGCTCAACGGTGGCACCTTTAAGGCGTCTCTCAACTACGCAGCATTCGACGGCGACACATGGAACGTGTTCACGTTCGCCTCCAAGATCGGCGATTTCGCAACAAAGAATCTCCCGCCCTATTCGCGAGGTGTCATCAAAGCCAGCTATCAGCCGCCTGCCACGCCGACGATGCTTCAGCTCCAGGCGGTACCGCAGACGGATATCGCCATCCTCAAGACCGGCCCCGGTTCGGTCCTCAGCGGACAGAACGCCACTTACTCGGTGAAAGTGGGCAATCTTGGACCTGCCACGCCCGCCAATGTCACGATCAGCGATTCGTTCAGCGGCGGAACGTTCGTTTCCGCGACGCCCACGAACGGAACGTGCAGCGGCACGGGCCCGATCATCTGCAATCTCACGGTCGGAGGCTCCGCAGAATTCATCACTGTCGTGCTGAAAGCAGGCGCCGCGGGCACGCTCTCGAACAGCGCCTCACTCAGCTCGTCGACTCCGGCCGACACGAACCCATTCAATGACTTCGCGTCGTTCAGCACGACGATTGGCTGTCCCTCCGCCCCCACTTCGGCGCAGCCGGCGGACGGAGCATTCGACGTCGCTAACAGTGGTTCAGTGACCTGGTCGGACGCAGGCGCGGCGAGCTACAACGTCTACCTCGGCCAGCTCGGCAACGGCTGCTCGCAGGGGATCGGCAACGTCACCGGCACCTCGATGCCATACGCGCTTCAGCAAGGAACGCAGTACGAATGGCGCGTGGAATCCGTCACTCCAAGTTGCCCGACCGTTTCCACGCCCTGCATGAAGTTCACGACGATCAACAGCTGTCCCACCGCCCCGCCGACGCTGGTCGCGCCGACGAACGGCAGCACCGTCAGCTCTCCGGTGACGTTCACCTGGACGTCGGACGGTGCGGTCAAATACAGAGTGTTTGCCTCCGTCGGCGGCACGACGCCCACCGAGGTTGGAGCGACGACCGGAACGTCGCTGACGGCGAACATCGGCGACGGAGCGGTCACCTGGTATGTGATCGCCGAGTTCGCTCCGCCATGCGCGAGCATTCAGTCGGCGACCGGCGCGTTCAACACATGCACGGGTGTCGCTCCGATCCCATCTCTGGTGAGCGAGGTCTTTACGAATCAGACCTACGCGCTGACGTGGAAGGCCATCACCGGCGCGCCGCGATACGAAGTCGACGAAGCGCTCGACAAGAACTTCACGCAGAGCCGGTCGACCAGGACGGTCACCACCACGAGCGTGTCGTTCCATCACACGGTCACGGTCCCGACGGCGTTCTTTTACCGAGTGCGCGCCTTCGTTCCGTGCACCAACAGCTTTGGAGCCGCCGCCCACCGCGCACAATCCGAACATCAACGTCCCAGTCGGCAGCAAGCGCGTGGTCGTGCAGATCATTCACATCCCCGGTTTCCCTGATGGTTCGTTCCCGTTCACTGCGACGGTAGACAAGCCGTGGCTTCAGGTCAGTCCTGCCAGCGGCATCCTGCCTCCAGAAGGAATCGATCTGACGGTGACCGCTGATCCGACGACGCTGCTCAACGGCACGCAGACCGGCACGGTGATCGTCACTCTCACCAGCAGCTTCGGGTCGATTCGCAGCAACGGTGTGACTACGGTGAACGTTCCTGTCTCCGTCACTCTCGTCACGCCCGTTTCGCCGGCCACCAAGACCCTGCCGCCGGCCAACACGCTGATCATTCCTTCCGCGGGCCACACCGACGGGATCAACTCGCGCTGGCAGTCCGACGTCCGCATCGCGAACGTTTCGACACAGAGCGCGCACTTTCAGCTCACTCTCACGCCCGATGATCAGGCCAAAGGCATCAAGCAGACGGTCATCACCGCGGACGCCGGCGCCACGATTGCCCTCGACGACATCGTGCGCAACTGGTACGGCATCGGATCGCTGGGCGAGATGGCGAATGGAATCCTGGAAATCCGGCCGCTCGTGGCCTCGAGCCGCACGTACAACCTGACCTCCAACGGCACGCTCGGGCAATTCATCCCGGCGGTCCCCTTCGGCAAGTTCATCGGCAAGGCCGATCCAGACAAGCTGGCCGCTGTGCTCGGGCTGCAGCAGCTCGCGCAGAATCCCGACTACCGCACCAACTTCGGCGTCGTGGAAGGATCAGGCAATCCGGTTTCCCTGCTGGTGTCGGTGTTCAACTCGGCGGGGATCAAGCTTCTCGATCTGCCGCTCGATCTCAAGTCGAACGAGCAGCGTCAGCTCAACGGTTTCCTGAGCCAGAACAAGATCTCGCTCAACGATGGACGCATCGAAGTGAAGGCAACCGGCGGAGACGGCAAGATCACAGCGTACGCCTCGGTGATCGACAACCGCACCGGCGATCCCTTGCTGGTGCCGGCCGTCCAACTCGGCCAGGCAGCGACGACGGACTATGTCCTCCCCGGCGTAGCCGACGTCAATAATGCGTTCGCCTCGTGGCGCACCGACATCGACGCCTTCAACTCGGGATCGACGCCCCTGCAAGCGACGCTCACGTTCTATCGGCAAGATGGCGGCACACCGAAGACCGCCACGGTGACGCTCAATCCGGGAGAGCTGAAGCGGCTCGACAACGTGGTGCAATCCACCTTCGGCACGACCAACGCCGGCGGCATGATCCACGTGACAACGGCGGTTCCTTCGGCGCTCGTGATCACCGGCCGAACGTACGACCAAACCCCCGATCGGACATTAGGACAGTTCATCCAGGCGGTCACGCCGGCTGATGCTGCAGATCCTTCAGGTCGAGGACTCGGTGCGCTACCGCACCAACGTCGGTTTCGCTGAAGTGACGGGAAAGCCGGCGAAGGTGGAGGTGTCGGTGGTGCTCCCCGACTCGAAGATCTCGCGCAAGGCGACGATTGATCTGCCGGCCAACGGCTTCTACCAGGCGAATGTGATTCAGGGCCTCGGACTGTCGAACGTCTACAACGTGCGGGTGGCGGTCAAGGTCGTCAGCGGTGACGGCAAGATCACGGCATACGGCTCGGTGGTGGACATGAAGACGCAGGATCCGACATTCGTGCCTGCGCAGATCGATCAGCAGTAGTCCAAAGTTGCGCAGTAGAGCGTAGCGAGAGGCGAGTAGAAAAAGCTCCTACTCACCTCTCGCAGTCCGAATTAACGCCTCCATGTGATTGAGGTATCGCTCCAGCGCGCGGCGCCCGACACCGGTGAGCGAATACTCCGTCTTCGGCATCCGCCCCTCGAAGCTCTTCCTACAGTTCAGGTAGTTCGCCTCTTCCAGCTTGCGCGTATGGACGCTGACGTTGCCATCGGTCGTTTTGAGAATCGCTTTCAATTCGTTGAACGTGAGCGAGGGATTGACGGCCAGGGCGCTGACGATGGCCAAACGCGTTTTCTCATGGATGAGCCGGTCGAAATCCGGAACCGCGGGATTGACGATCCCGCTCGCCGCTCGCCGCTCGCTGCTCGCCTTTGCTGTCTTAGCCACCGTAGCTCCTTGCGATGATCAATCCGAAGATGACGTGCAGGCCGCCGAAGCCAGCCCCCAGAAGAATATTGCCCACGCCCAGCGGCACGAACGCCGCGAGGAGTCCGAGGAGGATGAAGCAGAACCCCATGATGGGAATGACTCGGATGGAGAACGCGCCGCTGCTTACGAACGCGGTCCCGTACAGCAGGAGCCACACGGCAGGAAGCGGCTGATAGCTGTTGTTGCGGACCATCACTGCGGTGAGGATGGCTCCGACGACGAGCGGCGCGAAATAGCTGATGAAGAAACGCCGCGCCGGGCCGGAGGTGAAGAGCGATCCGGCGCGCTTTCCCTTCCGCAGCATCGACACGCCTCCGATCGCGCTGGCCAGCACGGCTTCACCCAGCCAGGTGATCAGCCAGAGGCGCGGAGTCCAGGCGGACAGCGGCTCGGCGATCGCCGTCGCCACCAACGCGGTGATCCCGATCGCGAAGCCGCCCCATCCAGGAATGGACGTGAAAGAGCCGGCGCGCTCCATCGTCTCGCGGATGTAGCGGAGATTGTCGACAGCGTGATCGCGCAAGGCGTCGGGCATGGAACGCCGGCTACCAGCCGGCCGGTGCGCGGACTCCCAGCCCGCGCCGCTGAAGCGAAATCATACGCCAAAGTACTTTATGCTAGCCGGCCGGTTGCCGGCGGACCGGCCGGCAGGTAGCCGGCGCTACGTTCCTGCTGCCTCGCGATCGACGAACCACCACGTTTCGACTCCGCGGGTCACGCGAGCGATCGGAAGATCGGCGCCGCTGCGCACTTGATCGAGCGCCGGCTTCTTGCTGACGCCCGCGGCGAGAACGATGCGCAGTGTGGCAGCGCGAAGGACCGGCTGCGTGAGCGTCACCCGCCACGCATTGAGCCGCGGCACGAACACCTCCGCGGCGATCCGGTCCTGCACCTCGAGCACCGGCGTCCCGGGGAAGAGCGATGCGGTGTGCCCGTCGTCGCCGATGCCGAGGAGAACGACGTCGAGGTGATCGAGCCCGGCCGCGCGCCACTCCTTCTCGAATTCCGCGGCGATGCGCGCCGGATCTTTCAGGTCGGTGCGAAATCGAAGAAAGCGATGGCCGGACGGGATACCCCTCGCGAAGAGCGTCTGCTGAATCATCCCCGCGTTCGACTGCGGATCGTCGATGGACACGCATCGCTCGTCCACGACCACCCACGTGATCGGCACTTTCGGCAATTGTTTTCCCAGCAGCGCGTAGAGCGGCTTCGGTGTCGATCCGCCGGAGAGGGCGATGAAGCGGGCCCCGCCCTCGATCTTCTGCAAGAGCGTTCGAGCTGCCGCGGAAATGAGTTGATCGACGGACTCGAAGATTCGAACGTTCATGGCGTGAGGTGCCAAAGGCTGGACGTGGATGCCGTTAACCGTTAACCGTTATACCGTTAACCCGCGGCGACGCGCTTGGCCAGCCGCGAGGCGATGGCCAGCGCCTTCACAAACACGACATCGCGATCGGTGCGGCTGAGCTGTCGCACGATCAGCTCATCGATGCGCTGCGACTTCGCGCGGGCCACGCATGGAGGCGTCACCATTCCGTCGACGTTTGCCGTCAGCACGCCCCGCTCGCGGTCGCGGGCGATGCTGGCCACCGAGCCGTCTTCGAATGAGATCTCCGCGAACACAACCCCGCCGACTTCGCTGCTCTGCCGGCGCCGCTCGAATGCGTAGTCGATCGTCCCTGCCAGCCCGCGCGCATTTCCTCCCGCATCGACCTGATGTCCGACCTGCGCGCTGATCCACGACGCGTACAGGAGGGCCTCGATCATCTCGCCGAAAAAAGAATCGGTCGCCGTCGCCGAGATCACCCGCACGCGGCGGATGGCCGAGAGGCGGCTGCGCATGTGCGGCGGATCGAAAATCATGGCCGTCACGGCGCGCCATTCCCCGAGCCGCATCCAGTTCAAATCCCCGGGCGCGGTGGTCGTCGTCTCCGCCACCCGGCTGAGCAGGTCGAGGTCGGCCGGCGAATCGAAATGGACCGAGTCTACGATCAGCCGGTCGGCCGGATCGAGCAGCGACTCCACGTACGCCTCATGCTCGTTCGGAAGATCGCCCAGCCACCAGAACGCCACCGGCATGTCTGGGATGAGCAGCGCATTGACCAGCGGAGGGATGCGGTGGATGCGGTCGCCGCCGGCGACGATGGAGATCTCCTCCGAACACACCTGCTTTCCGCCGCTGACCAGGTGGCAGTTCGCGCTGATCCACGATGCAATCTCCGGCCTGCCCGCCGGATCGGAGCGGATGATGATGCTGCGCTGCGGAACCGCCGCGCTGGCCTTGCTCAGTGTCTCGCTGGCGTGCGCCTGCTGCTCACGCGAAGACGTGTGCGCCACCACATTCCATAGCGCGGCCCGCGTTAGCGCATGCTCGCCATCATCCTTGTTGCTTCGCCAAATCTCGGCCAGGCTCTTCTCGATGGCGGAGACATCGACGCGAACGTCCGATTCGAATGCCGGATTCGTGATTGTCATCTTGAATGCAGAACGCAGAATGCAGAACGAAGAATGAAGAACCCAACCGCCGACCCATTTCTCAATTCTTCATTCTGCATTCTGCGTTCTGCATTCATGGCCTCCTCCACTTTCTCCCGTCCTTCTCGATCAATCGATCCGCCGATTCCGGTCCCCACGTGCCGGCCGGATAGAAATCGGGCGGGCGAGAGTCGGCAGCCCAGGCGTTGAGCAGCGGATCGAGCCAGGCCCACGCCGTCTCCACTTCGTCGCGTCGCGCGAAGAGAGTGGAATCGCCGAGCATCGTCTCCAGCAGCAGCCGCTCGTACGCTTCGGGCGGCTCGCCGCCGAACGATGTGGCATAGCGGAACTCCATCTGCACCGGCGCGGTGCGCACGGACGGGCCTGGAACTTTCGAATCGAATTTCAGTGAGATCCCTTCATCCGGCTGAATCCGGATGGCTAGCACGTTCGGCTGCACGTTGACGCTGGGCAGCCGCCGCCACATCGGATAGGGCGCCGGTCGAAAATGAATGGCGATATCGGTGACCCGCTTCGGCAGTCGCTTCCCGGCGCGGATGTAAAACGGCACGTCCGCCCAGCGCCAGTTGTCGACGAAGATTTTCATCGCCGCGTACGTCTCGGTCTTCGATTCCGGGTTTACGTTCTCCTCTTTGCGGTAGGCCGCCGCCTTCTCGCCGAGGACGGAACCGTCGCTGTACTGGCCGCGAACGGCGTTCTCCGGCTCGCGCCCGCGAGGAAACTCGCGCAGCCCCCGGAGCACCTTCACCTTCTCGTCGCGCACTGGATCGGCCTCGAATGCCACCGGCGGCTCCATCGCCACGAGCGAGACGAGCTGCAGCAGATGGTTCTGGATGATGTCGCGCGTGATGCCTGCCGTCTCGAAGTACGAGCCGCGCTTCTCTACGCCGATCGACTCCGCCACGGTGAACTGGATGTGGTCGATGTACTGCCGATTCCAGAACGGCTCGAAGATTCCGTTGGAGAAGCGCAGGACCAGCAGGTTCTGCACCGTCTCCTTGCCCAGGTAGTGATCGATGCGGAAGACCTGGCGCTCGCGGAATGTGGTGACCGCCACGCGATTCAGCTCTTTCGCCGACTGCAGGTCGTGGCCGAACGGCTTCTCGATGATCACCCGGGTGAAGGGGCCTCCGCTCTCCGGATCGTTGACCATCCCTTCCGCGCCGAGGAGCTTGGAGATGGTCGGAAAATGCTGCGGAGGAACCGCGAGGTAGTAGATTCGCCGGCCGCCCGTGCCGCGCGTGCGATCGCATTCGCGCAGCCTCTGGTTCAACCGCACGTACGCCTGCCCGTCGGTGAAGTCGCCCTGCACATAGAAGAGCGACTGCGCGAAGTTTTCCCACACCGCGTTGTCGACCGGACGCGTTCGCGCGTACTTCTCACACGACTCGCGCATGGCCATGCGGAACGCGTCGTCAGTGTAGTCGGGGCGGGCGAAGCCGATGATCGTCTGCCCGGTCGGCAGCAGCCCATCGTGGGCCAAGGAGTACAGCGCGGGGATGAGCTTGCGCTGCGTCAGATCGCCGGATGCTCCGAAGATGACCAGACACGACGCATCCGGAACACGCTCCTGATCCAGACCCTCGCGCAGAGGGTTGGTAGCGAGTTCCTGGGTGGGGGCAGCAACGGAGGACATCGGTTTGGCGATTGTATCGAAATGCAGAATGCAAAATGCAGAATGCAGAATTAGCGTCGACTTTCTGCATTCTGCATTTTGCATTCTGCATTCATGTACTATCCCGCGATGCCTCGCGTTGCCGTCGTTCAAGGCCTTCGCACTCCCTTCGCCAAGTCCGGAACCCACTACGCGCATCTGAGTGCGCTCGACCTGGGGAAGCTGGCGGTCGCCGAATTGATCGAGCGCTCCGGCGTCGATCCCAAGACGGTGCAGGAGGTCGTCTTCGGCAACGTCATTCCCTCGGTCAAAGCGCCGAACATCGCCCGCGAAATCGTCCTTGGCACCGGCCTCCCGCGAAAGATTCCCGGCTACACCGTCGGCAAAGCGTGCGCCTCGGCCAATCAGGCCATCGCCTCGGCGGCCGATCTCATCTACCGCGGCTATGCCGACACCGTGATTGCCGGCGGCTCGGAGTCGCTCTCCGACATCCCGATTCTGTTCTCGAAGAAGTTCGCCGACGTGCTGGTCAGCGCGAGCAAGCAGAAGAGCGTGGCCGGGAAGCTCGCCGCGTTTGCCAGAGTGCGTCCGCGCGATCTCGCCCCCGACGCGCCGGCCATCGCCGAATCGACCACCGGCCTCTCCATGGGCGAGTCGGCGGAGAAGATGGCCAAGGAGAATCACATCACGCGCGAGGCGCAGGATCGCTTCGCGCTGCAAAGTCACCACCGCGCGGCAAAGGCGACCGCCGACGGCCGCTTCGAGGAAGAAGTGATGACTGTCGTCGTCCCGCCGGCCTACGAAAACATCGTCGACACGGACAATCTGATTCGCGCCGATACCACTCTCGAAGCGCTCTCCAAGCTCCGGCCTGTCTTCGATCGAAAGTACGGCACGATCACGGCCGGCAATTCTTCGCCTCTCACCGATGGCGCGGCGGCAGTGTTGCTGATGTCGGAGGAGAAGGCGAAAGCCGAGGGACGCAAGCCGATCGGGTACATCCGCAGCTATGCATTCGCGGCGACCGATCCCTTCGATCAGCTCCTTCAGGGGCCGGTGTTCGCGCTGCCTGTTGCGCTGGAGCGAGCGAAGATCGGATTGAAGGATATCGGCGTGATCGAGATGCATGAAGCGTTCGCTGCGCAGGTCCTGTCGAACATTCAATGGATAGGATCGAAGAAGATCGCGCAAGAAAAGCTCGGACGCAGCGAGCCAATCGGCGACATCGATCCCGAGAAGATCAACCGCACCGGCGGCTCCATCGCCCTCGGCCATCCCTTCGGCGCCACCGGCGCGCGCATCGTCACCACGGTCTGCAACGAGCTGCAGCGCACCGGCGAGCAGTACGGCCTTGTGACCGTCTGCGCCGCGGGCGGGATGGGGGCGGCGATGGTGCTCGAACGCGAATGATCCGAGCGCACAGTCAACGTTAACGGTATAACGGTTAACGGTGCCAAAGGCTGTGCCACCGTTAACCGTTACACCGTTACACCGTTAACCTTACAATCTCGCCGTGCCCGAAATTGTCAAAGCGGTCTGTCCCCACGATTGTCCCGACACCTGCTCGATGCTGGTGACGGTCGAGGATGGACGCGCCACGCGCATCGCCGGCGATCCCGATCATCCGTTCACGCGTGGTTTTCTCTGCACCAAAGTCAACAAGTACCTCGAGCGGACGTACCACGAGGGACGCCTGCTCTATCCGCAAATCCGCGCGGGCGCAAAGGGTGAGGGAAAGTTCCGGCGCGCGACGTGGGACGAAGCGCTGTCGCTCATCGCCAATCGATTGCAGGCCATCATCGACTCGCCCGACGGACCGCAGGCCATCCTCCCCTACTCGTATGCCGGAACGATGGGACTGGTGCAGGGCGAAGGAATGGCCGCGCGATTCTTCGGCCGCATCGGCGCGTCGCGGCTGGCCCGCACCATATGCTCCGCGTGCGGATCCGAAGCGCTCAACCTCGTCTACGGCACGCGCATGGGGACGGATCCGGAGACAGTTGGCGAGGCGAAGCTCATCCTCCTGTGGGGAACGAACACCCTCACATCGAATCCGCATCTCTGGCCCTTCATTCGGAAGGCAAAAGAGAGCGGCGCGCGGATCATCTGCATCGATCCGCTGCACACGCGGACCGCCGCGGCGTCGGACGAGCACATTGCCATTCGTCCCGGCACCGACGCAGCGCTGGCTCTCGGCATGATGCATGTGATCTTCCGCGACGGTCTCGAAGATCGCAAATACCTCGATGACATGACGCTCGGATGGGAGAAGCTCCGCGAGCGTGCTCTGCGCGAGTACGCGCCGGAGCTGGTGGCGCGCATTACGCGCCTGCCCGTCGACACCATCGAGCGCCTCGGCCGGCTCTACGGAACGACGCGGCCGACCTTCATACGACTCAACTACGGTTTGCAGCGCCACGCCGGCGGCGGCGCCGCCGTCCGCGCCATCTCCATCCTGCCGGCGATCACCGGCGCTTGGAACGACGTCGGCGGCGGATGCCAGCTCTCCTCGTCCGGAACGTTCTCCATCAATACGACCGCGCTCGAGCGCCGCGACCTCGGCCACCCAACCCGCATCATCAATATGACTCGGCTCGGCGAGGCATTGACCCGAACCGACGATCCGCCGGTCAAGGCGATGATCGTCTACAACTCGAATCCCGGATCGGTGGCTCCCGATCGCGAGACGGTCCTGCGCGGAATGCGGCGCGAGGATCTCTTCACCGTCGTGCTCGAGCACTTCCAGACCGACACCGCCGACTACGCCGACGTCCTCCTTCCCGCGACGACACAGCTCGAACACGACGATCTGCATAAGGCTTACGGCCACCTCTACATGATGTACAGCAACCGGGCGATCGACCCGCTCGGAGAGGCGCTTCCCAACAGCGAGATCTTCCGTCGTCTCGCCGCGGCTATGCATCTCGATTTTCCGGAGCTGAAGGCCACCGACGAGGAGCTGATGCGCGACGCGCTCAGCGGAACGGCCGAATCGATGCGCGGCATCACGCTCGAGGAGCTGCGAGAGCGCGGCTCGATCCGCCTCAACGTCCCGACGCCGCACCTCCCGTTCCGAAGTGGAGTGAAACTCTCGACGCCCAGCGGCAAGATCGAGATCGAGTTACATCACGCGGGTGTCGATCCTCTTCCGGAGTATGTGCCTCCGTACGAATCGGAAGAGCGCGACCCAGAGCTCGTGCGCCGTTTTCCGCTCGCCCTGATTTCGCCGCCGGCGCATTCATTTCTCAACTCGACGTTCGCCAACGTTCCGTCGCTGCGGCGCGCGGCCGGTAAGCCGACGCTGGAGATTCATGCGGACGACGCGCTGACGCGCGGGATCCGCGAGGGGCAACGGGTGACCGTGTTCAATGAGAGGGGAAGGTTCAGCGCCGACGCCGTGATCACCGATCGCGTGCGACCCGGCGTCGTGGTCGCGCCGTCCATCTGGTGGGGAAAGCTGACCGATGACGGTGCCAATGCGAATCAGACGACATCGCAGGCGCTCACCGACATCGGCGGCGGCGCGACGTTTTACGACAACCAGGTGGAGGTTCGCGCTGGACAGTAAGCGGCAGTTTCTTCGCCACACACTGGCTACGCTGGCCTACCGCGGAGGAAAGGTTGTGCACGATGCGCCCGAGAATTTCTCGGAGTTCAGCGCCGGCCATCGCACCCGCACGGCCGGAAACATCCTTGCTCACATCTGCGATTTGCTCGACTGGGCCTGCTCCATGGCCCGCGGCACGCAGACGTGGAAGGATGTTCCGCCGCGTTCCTGGAACGAGGATGTCGATCGCTTTTTCGCCGGACTGAAGCGACTCGATTCGCTTCTGGCCGACGATGAGCCGCTTGGATTCGAGGCGGAGAAACTGTTCCAGGGTCCCATCGCCGACGCTCTGACGCACGTCGGCCAGTTGGCCATCCTGCGTCGGATGGCCTCCGCTCCGGTCAAGGGTGAGAACTATTTCAAGGCCGATATCGCCGCGGGCCGCGTCGGTCCTGAGCAGTCAGCGCCACGTCGGGAGTTTGACTGAGACGATGAATCCGTTCGTGTTGCCGCTGCTGTTCCTCGCCGTCGTTTACTTCGCGATGGTCTATCTGAACGAGCGGTACGATCTGTTCTCGGTCGACCACTTCTCCTCGCCCGGCGTTCGGTTGATCGCGTACGTCTGGCTCGGCGCTCTTTTCTTTCTGGTCGGCTTCCTGGTCGTCGGGTCGTCGCTTCATCCGCCGACGCCGAAAGATCTGGAGCACGTTCCCTTCTATTCGCTCTTCACCCTGCACGCCATCCTGATCGTCTTTCTCATCGGCTGGTGGCTGCTCACGCGGCGGCCGCCGGCCAGCGCGTTTCTCAACATCCCGCGCGAGCGGCTCGGCGAGGCCGTGCTGACTGGATTTGCGGTCGGCGTCGGCGGCTGGTTGCTGACGATCGCGCTGGCTATCGTGATCGCCATCATCCTCACCGCGGCCGGCGTGATCCCGAAGAACCCGCAGCCCTCGCCGATGATCGCCTGGATGGCCGCACTGCCTCTGTGGAAGAAAGGGTTGATCGTTTTCTCAGCGATGACCGTGGAAGAGGCGTTCTTCCGCGGATGGCTGCAGAAGCGCATCGGGCTGATCGCCTCTACGGTTCTCTTCTCCCTGGCCCACTCCGGACTCGGTCAGCCGCTCCTGCTGATCGGCGTGTCCATCATCTCCCTGGTGATCGGCTTCACGTTCTATCGAACGAAAAATCTCATCCCCGGCATCATCGCCCACGGCATCTTCGACGCCGTGCAGATCTTCGTGCTCATCCCCATCGTGTTCAAGATGACGGGCATGGGGCCGTAGCGACAGTGATCGAATGCTGGACCGTGACGAGGTGTTACCATGACTGCCAGACGGAGCCGAACAGTGACCTCATCGAAGAAAACATCTTCCGCGAAACGTGCTTCGGCACGAAAAACGTCGCCGCCACGCCGCGTCGTAAGACAGTCGACGAGCGGTCGCCTCGTGCTCTTCCCGACTGAGACGAGCACGCTCGGCCGCAAGAAGATCGAAAGCGCCGTCGAGATCGTCGTGGAACGCCGATCTTGATAGCCAATGCCGGCAGCAGAATACGACCGCAACGTATTCATTAACTGCCCCTTCGACAGCGCGTACGCGCCGATTTTCGAAGCGATCGTTTTCGCCGTTCACGATGCAGGTTTCCGCCCGAAGTGTACGGTTCCGCGAAGATCTGCCGCGGATCTGCGAGGAACTCAAACTGGATCTCAATGAACTCACGTTCGTCGACTTCTCGCAGATCGTCGCAACCTGGCTGCAAAAAACAGCTGTGAGCTCCGTCGGCTTAAAATGACCACGCGTTCAGCCGCGCGGCCGGTTCCCTGAGATTAGTACGCGAGGCGTTTCGGCGGCACTATTTTGCAGCAGGTGTTGATTCCCGGAGCTGAGTGATGACGTTCTGCCCGGCAAAGAACAAGGGCGAAAGTCGATGCTTACCAATCCCGAGTTCCGCCTCTGACGCTTCTGCGATAAGGACTTCTTCTGGGGTTCGAATGTAGAAGCGGACGTTTCCTTCGGTTTGGATACGGAAACTCGGATGTTGCGACCATACCCGCCGAGTGTTCTGAGGCTTCACGGACGAACGCGATTGCTGCGTTTCGAACCTTTTCATAGCCGATGCCGCCGATTACTCCGCCACCTGTGCTGAAGTAAATGCTTGCGTCTCCGGACGACGTGGACATGAGTGAAGCGATCGCATTGGGATACGCCATGTCCATGATGACAGCGAAGGGCTGGTGCGCCGGAATGGATAGCCCTAGATCTTTTGGTGAGACTGTCAATGCCTGGTTGCGAAGACCGCGACTGACGTCTGCAGAAGACGGTTTGCGGGAGCTTTGCGCGCGCAAAACGGCCATGACGAGCAGAACTGCAAGCGCAGCGAGGATGATCACAATTGTTGTTTTCATTGGTCCGCCCCGCTTCAAATCAGCCGACCAGCTGAACCCCGACATTTCTGCGCGGCGACGCAACGGAATATGCGACGAGCGATACGATGGTTAACATCGGTCCCGCATCCGCTGCAGCGCCGTCAGTCGTACTCACTGCTCCGACACCACGACCCCCTCCCCTTCGAAGCGGACCTTGAAGCCGACCTCGCCCGCGTTTTCGATCATCACGTTCTCCAGCGACTGATCGTCCATCACGGTGGGGAGGAGATTGCCGGTCCAGGCCACGAGCGCGTTCGAGGAGATGGAGAGCGGATACTCGCGCGTGACGCGAAGCGTGAGCGGCTCGATCGACGTGGAGATCGCCAGCGAGCCTTTGCCGAAGATCTTCACCGTGTCGATCTTTCGCTGATAGGCGCTGTCGTAGATCGGCTCCACGCGATACGTCAGCGTGTCCTCCAGCGCCAGCAGGTTGCTTCCCTCGACGTAGATGAATTCTTCGTTGAGGTCGAGGAGGAATGTCTTGCGCCCTTTCTCGTAGACGAAGATCTTCCCCTGCCCCACCGCTTTCACCAGCGTCTGCGCGGTCGTGCCGAGGAGTCCTGACTCCGCGGTGAATTTGAGATTTCCGGAGTAGCTGGAGACGGTCCCCTTCTTCACGTGCACGCTGCGCGCGAAGTTGATTTCCAGAAAACCGTTCTCGTGCAGCGCGAACGTCTTCGACGCTCCTTCGATCTTCCGTCCCAGATCGAGACGCTTCTCATCGACCGGACCTTCGTCGACGGCGTCCTGCAGCTTGCGCGCGGCCTGCATGGCCACGGGTTCGATCGGCGGCGGCGGTGTTGCACCTGGCTGAGTGACCAACGGCTTGGGCGCAGCCACCGAGTCAGGCTGAATCGCTCGCACTTTCTGTGTCGTCACCTTGGACTGCGGATCGAGGCCGCGCGCCGCCGTCTTCGCCTGCGGCCGCATCTCGCCTTCCACTTCGCGCACCAGCTTGTCCGCTCCGGCGAAACGCAGATGATCGAGAGCCAGGCCGAACTTTGTCCGCTGCCGGTAAAGCAATCCGAGGTAGAGATGCGACTTCGCGTAGTTGGGCCGCAATTCGATCGCCCGGAGTAGATGCTGCTCGGCGTCCTCGATCTTTCCCTGCTTGAACAGAATCAAGCCGAGGTTGGAGTGGAGGATGAAGACGTTGGAGTTCTCCTCCGCCAGCCGGCGATAGATCACTTCCGCTTCGGGATACGCGTTGGTCTTGAAGTAGACGAGGCCGAGGAGATTGAGAACGTCCGCGTCATCGGGACGCAATTTCTGCGCGCTCTCCAGCTCCCGTCGCGCCTCGGCGTACCGGCCTTCCTGAAACGCCTCGCGTCCGCGGTTGTAGTGGAGGAGAAAAACACCCTGATCGAAGGGTGACTGGAGCGGCGCGTCGGCCATCGCACCGATTCTACAGAAGTGTGGCTCAGCGGTTGCCGAGGATGCGCATCCCGGGAAGCGTGGCCAATGGTTCGAGCAGGGAAACGCCCCCGGCCAGTTTCGGCCCGCCTTGCGATCCGCGGAACCAGACCGCGTCGCCCCACGGGCGCCCGTAGTAGACGGTCAAGGCCCGCTTGATGTAGGTCGTGGTCTCTTCAAAGGGCGGAATTCCCGCGTAGCGGGCCACGGCGTTCTCGCCGGCGTTGTATGCGGCCAGCACGCGCGGCAGATCGCGAGGGAACAGCTCGAGCAGATCGGCCAGGTAGCGAATGCCGCCCCGGATGTTCTCATCGGGATCAAAGATGCTCCGCACGCCGTACCGCCGCGCGGTCTCCGGCATCAATTGCATCAGACCGCGCGCTCCTCTGCGGGAGATGCAGCGCGGATTGAAATCGGATTCGACCTGAATGACCGCGCGCACCAGGATGGGGTCGACGCCGAATTGCGCGCTGTGCCGCTCGATGATCCGATCGTACTGCGATCGACGATTTCGCTGCTTGGCCAGCCAGCCGTAGTCGGAGAGTTTCTTCGCCGCGCCGATGTTGGAAATGACCTTCGTCCCGTCGCCGCGCACGGTGAGGTGCACTTGCGCCTCTGCTGCGGCGGCCAACCCGATCGCCAGGGTCACGGCAAGCAAACGCATGTAGAAAAGATGGTAGCACGGCGGCCTCAGCAGCCCATTGCTCATTGCTTTTTGAGCTATGATCCGCTCAACCCTTCGAATACGGCCCACAATCGCTGCCACGGATCGGCGGCGGACGAACGACGTTCAAGACAGCAGGAGAACGGAGATGGACGGCTTGCTACGTTCAGTGATCAAGACCGTTCGGCGCCGGCTTCGCGCCGATGAAGAGATCACCGTCGAGGCGGTCACCAAAGAGCTCGGTTACACGCGGCAATACGTCTCGGGCCGATTCCATCGCACCACCGGTCGCTTGCTTAGCCACTTCCTGAAGGAGAAGCGGTTGGAAAAAGCGGCTCGCCTGCTGAAAGCGGGCAATCTCCGCGTCTCCATGGTCGCCCGGCGCTGCGGCTTCGATTCGGAGAACTACTTCCGCCAGCAGTTCCGGGAGCGATTCGGGATGTCGCCTCGCCAGTTCCGCACGACCGGACACTTGCGAGCGATCCGAAGACCGCAGATGGCGTGATTGTGGTCCGCAGTCACTGATCGAAACCGGCCTCAATCCACAAATAGCGAAGGGTATTGCCATCCAGCGTTCGCGCGTTGCGAGCGAACAGCAGGAGCTGCCGCAATGTCGAATGCGGAACAGCGTGCTTTTCGAGATAGCTGCGATGCTCCGCCGCCGACTCGAAGGTGAGCGCATGCACTGGATTCGCCAGTCGAACCACGGTTCCTTCGACAGCCAGCTCCCCGCGCCGCAACAGATGGCGCCGGTGAAACAGGCGCAGCTCGCCCGCCGTGCCACCCAGGCGCAACGGCTTGCTCGCGTAGATCGGAATCACGGAGATGCGAAAGCCCCAGGCGCTGGATCCTGCGATCGCGCTGACAATCTCCTTCGCTAACGCCGGGTCGAGGAACTCGCGCTCGCGGAGGATCAGGATCCAATCATTTGCCGCGGCGTCGACCGCCCGATTCAGCTCCGCTCGCGATTCGCCCAGGCGAACTCGCGGAGCGAGGTTCGTAACCACTTGCTCGAGGCGCGTCAAGTGCGCGGTGAGCGATTCGATCGCCTCGGTGTGAACATGTCCGAGCGTGACGACGCTCAGCTCACTCATCCACCTTCTCTTGAATACGGATGATCCGTGCGGCACGTCCCGTCGCCTCGTCCACGTCGACCATCGCACCCGTCATCCGGATGTCGCGCTTGGCCACCTCGAGCTTGCGCGGGGTGTTCATCAGAAATCGATGCAGCGCCTCGTCCGGACGAAAGCCAATGATCGAGTCGTACGCTCCGGTCATTCCGATATCAGTCTGAAATGCGGTGCCGTTGGGGAGGATGCGCTCATCAGCGGTCGGCACGTGGGTGTGCGTGCCGAGGACGGCGGAGACGCGGCCGTCGAGATAGCGACCCATAGCCTGCTTCTCGGAGGTCGCTTCGCAGTGGATGTCGACGATGATCACTTTCGCTGCGTCGCCCATCTCTTTCAACTCGCGGTCGGCACAATGAAAGGGATTGTCTGACGGCGGCATGAAGACGTTGCCCATGAACTGCATCACGGCCACGTTCACTCCGCTGGCCGTCTGCCGGATGACCTTCCCCTTCCCCGGATTGCCCGCCGGATAGTTCGCTGGACGGATGACGTGCTCATAGTGCTCGTAGTTGTCGACGAATTCTTTCTTGTCCCAGATGTGATTGCCCGATGTGAAGGCCTGAATCGGCAGCTCGGACAGCTCCTCGATGATCGCCTCGGTCACGCCGAACCCGCCCGCCGCGTTCTCGATGTTGACGATGGTGAAGTCGATCTTGTCCCGATCGACGACGTGCTCCAGGCGATCGTGCAGCGCGCGCCTGCCGGGCTGTCCGACCACGTCGCCAATGTAGAGAACGCGGATCATGACGGTTTCTGGGTTGCTAAGTTGCTGGGTTGCTGAGGGTGGCCGAGCGAAGCACTCAGCAACCGAGCAACCAAGCAACCTTGCAACCTACTTCGCATAATCAATCGCCCTCATCTCTCGGATCACAGTGACTTTGATCTGTCCCGGATACTGCAGCTCCGACTCGATCTTGCGAGCGACGTCCTTGGACAGCCAGATGGCCTGCTCGTCGCCGATCTTCTCGGCATTGACGATGATGCGAAGCTCACGTCCGGCCTGGATGGCGAAGCTCTTCGAGACGCCCTCCATCGCATTGGCGATGGACTCCAGACGTTCCAGCCGGTGCACGTAATTCTCCAGGATCTCCCGACGCGCACCGGGCCGGGCGGCGGAGAGGGCGTCGGCCGCGTTGACCAGCACCGCTTCCACCGTCGTCGGATCGTAGTCGCCGTGATGGCATTCCATGGCGTGAATCACTTCGCGCTTCTCTCCGTACTTCTCCAGCACCTGCCTTCCCAGCTCGAGGTGCGTCCCTTCCATCTCCCGGTCGATGGCTTTGCCGATGTCGTGCAGCAGGCCGCCGCGCTTGGCGATGGTGTCGTTCACGCCGAGTTCCACCGCCATCAGCGCGGCGAGCTGCGCCACTTCCAACGAGTGCACCAGCACGTTCTGACCATACGAAGTCCGGTATCGCAGACGGCCGAGGAGCTTGAGCACCTCCGGGTGTAAATCGGTGAGGCCGAGCGAGAACGCAGCCGCCTCACCCTCCTCGAACAACTTCTGATCGAGCTCCTGGCGGACCTTTTCCACCAGCTCCTCGATGCGCGCGGGATGGATGCGACCGTCCTGCATCAGCCGCTCCAGCGAGATGCGGGCGATCTCGCGGCGGATGGGATCGAAGCCGGAGAGGATCACCGCCTCCGGCGTGTCGTCGACGATGAGGTCGACGCCGGTAGCAAGCTCCAGCGCGCGGATGTTGCGGCCTTCACGGCCGATGATGCGGCCCTTCATGTCCTCGCTCGGGAGATCGACCACCGAGACGGTGTTCTCCGCGACGTAGTCGGAGGCCATGCGCTGAATGGCCATGCCGAGGATTTTCCTGGCTCTCACGCCGCCGAGCTCATTTGCCTCGGTCTCGATGCGCTTGATGATGTTGGCCGCCTCGAGCTTCGCCTCGTTCTCGATTCCGCGGATCAGCTCGATCTTGGCCTGTTCGACGGTCAGACCGGAGATCTGTTCGAGCTTGCGCCGCTGATCCTCGATCAGCGCGAGCAGTTCCGCCTCGCGCTTCTCCAACGTCTTCTCGCGGTCGCCGATGGCGTGGTCGCGCCGCTCCACTTCCGCGATGCGGCTGTCGATCTGCTGCGTCTTGCGATCGAGGTTCTCTTCCTTCTGCTGAAGACGCCGCTCGGAGTTCTTCATCTCCTCGCGGCGCTGCTGGGCCTGGCGATCGAAGTCGCTCCGCATCTGCAGCAGCTTTTCTTTGGCCTCCAGGTCCGCTTCCTTGACCTTGGCTTCTGCTGCTTTGCGGGCGTCGTCGATGATGCGCTCGCCCGTCTTGCGCGCTTCGTCGAGCTGCGCCTGGCCCCGCGTGCGGTAAACGATGGCCCATAGCGCGGCCAGGGCAATCGCGCCCACCACGCCGATCAAAACTGAGACTGTGATACTCACACTGCACCTCCCGTGGGGAGGCCCGCGCAGTTGGAGGAGGGAAATTCGGAGAACCCCGCCTGAGCCGTGTCGAGAATTCTTACTTGAACCTGTCTAAACAGGTGGGCGCTCTACTCCTGCCGTTTTGGCTACCTTCTGATACCCCGATGGGGTGAAGGCGTGCACGCGGCGTGAGACCCGAGCACCCGGGTAAGAAATATCGGTCCAAGCGTTAGATGACTCAATCACGCACCCTGCAGGGACTCCGAAAGCCTGGCAAATCAAATTCGGCTCAGCCAATCACTTTGCTCAGCCGCTTGGATAACTCCTCCGTTTTCTCGATCCATCCGCCGTGACGCTCTTTGCGGTAGCGAGAAAACTCATCAGCGATGTTTAAGGCCGCCAGGATGGCGATTTTGACCGGGTCGACGGTCGCGACCTGGGCCGCGACCTCGCGCATCCTGGAGTCTACAAACCGCGCGAGCTCCGTTAAGTAGTCCGGGTCTCCTTCCCCACGAACGTTATATGTCTGTCCAAAGATCTCGACGGCTGTCGAGTCGTTTTTCCCGTCCATCGGAAAAAATTTAAACCCGGGCGCATTGTACACGTTCAGCTGTTAGCTACTAGCTATTGATTACGCCTAATTACCGCCCTATATTGATTTCGCGATTCTCTATGGTTGCCACGGCTCGTCGTCTCCACACACAGTTTCTTCTTCTTCGCCCGCCGCTCCCCACTCTTCTTCCACCTCCACCGCCTGTAGAACGGGGGGTCTCGAAGGCGGTTCAGAGCGTTCGCGCCGCGCTCGAGCCGGCGATTGCGAGCCATCTGAGCAGCGGCGTTGAGCTGCTCCGCGCTCTCGAAAGGCAGCGTCGGGAGGAGCTGGTCCCGATCGGTTTGGAGGCGATTGACGGGCTTCTGGAGGGAGGGCTGGCGCGGGGCAAAATGACGGAG
>QHVS01000196.1 GCA_003223635.1 Acidobacteriota bacterium
CTGCACGGCGTGAATTTCGAGACGCTCGTCGTCTCATCTCCCAGGCCGCATTACTGGATCGAGGATGTGACCATCACCACAGCGCCGTCGCTGCGGCTGCTGACGCGCGCGCGTCCCTCGACGAACACGGCTCTGCTTCTGGTCGGGAATCCGCCGCAGAGCGACCCCGCCCTCCCACCGCTCCCGCGCGCAGCGACAGAGATCCAGAGGGTGCGCGCGCACTTTGGAAACGTCACGGTTCTGCAGAATGCGCAGGCCACGCCGCGCGCCTACGAAGCTGCCGTTCCACGGAGATTTGGATTCATCCATTTCGTGGCGCATGGAACGGCGAGCCGGCTGCGTCCTCTCGACTCGGCCGTCATCCTGGCCGGCGATCCGTCCGGGTACAAGCTTTACGCGCGGGACATCCTTCGCTATCCACTCAATGCGAGGCTGGTGACCGTCTCAAGCTGCTATGGAGCGGGACAGCGGGCCTACGCGGGCGAGGGGCTGGTCGGATTGGCGTGGGCGTTTCTGCGGGCCGGAGCGCGCGACGTCGTCGCCGCGTTGTGGGAAGTCAGCGACAACGCTACGCCCGAGCTGATGGACGCCATGTATGCGCGCATCCGCAGCGGCGACGATCCGGCCACGGCGCTCCGCGCGGCGAAGCTTCGCTTTCTGCGGTCGAATGGCGTTTATCGCAAACCGCTGTATTGGGCTCCATTCATGCTCTACTCTGGCGCATGACCTTCGATAAGAAGACCTTCTACGCGCGTACCATGCATACGCCCGACTCGCCGCAGCGCGCCGAGCTGCGAGCAGCATTGCGCGATATCTCCGTGGCCCTGATTCCCCTGCATCGATATCTGATTGAGGCGGCGCGGTCCGACTACGTGTTCGCCTACGAGAAGGAGCTCGATCGGCCGGTTCATCTGCTTCAGCTTCTCAAGGAAGATCCGTTTTTCGCCTGGCTCAAGCCGCTGACTTCGGTCATCGTCGATATTGACGAAATGGTGCGAACCGATTTCACTGCGGATGCTGCTGGCGCCATCCACGATCGGATCGATGGGCTCGTGGGCAGCGCCGTGGCAGAGGGAGATTTCGCCTCGCACTATCGGGAGATCCTGCAGCGCGACGTCAATGTGGCCATGGCTCACGCGGCGGTGCGCCAGGCGCTGTTGCGGCTGGGCCGATCAGGCCCGGCGAATGACGCGCAGCAGGAAAATCAGAAGGACAGCGCCGACAAAGGCGGTGATCAGTGAGCCGATCAGCCCTCCGGCGGCGATGCCCATCAGGCCGAAGAGCCAGCCGCCCAGGAAGGCGCCGATGACGCCGACGATCATGTCGCCGATCAGCCCGAAGCCTCCGCCGCGCATCACCTGCCCGGCGAGCCAGCCGGCGATGAGGCCAATGAGCAGAAACCAAATCAATGAAGTAGCGTCCATGCACTCACCTCTCTAAGCGTTTCGAGTTTTGCGTTTGGCAAGATCGGCGCCAGCCGCCAATATTGGCGCCCTGGCAGGATTCGAACCGGGCCATAGCCTGCGGAGTCATTCGCCACGAGTCATTCGTTGACTGCACGCTTCACCGCCTGCAGCCCGGCCGCGAATCGGTTGGCATCGTACGCGTCGCGGTGCTGCAGCTCCGCGAATAGGTCATCGATCGACTTCATCATCGCGCTGCGCAGCAGCCGGGGATCGTGGCGGGTCAGCACGGCGGCGAGGCTTTGAAGCGTGAGGGCGATCTGCTCGGCGCTGTGCACATCGGAGCGCCGGACGAATTCCTGTTCGTCGGCCAGCGCTCGCATGAAAGCGCGGATATCGCGCTCGTTCCAGCGGAGCGATTCGACGGGCGAAACGATGGGATCGAGGAGGGTTCGCGCCTGGTCCGCGGCCTCTGCCACCCCGGCGGGGTCATTCATCCTGCCGACGAGCGCCGCAACGCGCTGAACCGCTTCCTCGAGGGACGGCCTTGATTGTGGAGCTGCGCGAGAGACGATCAATCGGAGGACGCCCCAGCGCTGCGGACTCCAGGCCGGGAGGCCGGCGCGCTCGGGCCACCCGCGAGGCTGACGCCAACTGCCCTCTGAGAGCGCGTGATGGCAGTTGACGCAGCTCAGATCAGAGAACTCTGGCCATCTACCTCCCCGGGCGTGGCGGGCGAGGTTCCCCAGAGAGTCGCGGAAGGCAATCACCTGCCCCACTGCCCAGGCCCGCGCGCCGTCGGTCTCGTTGGATCGCCAGTGCAGTGGCATGGTCGCCGTGTAGTTGTCGAGCTCGAAGGCCAAAAACGGATGACCGGAAGCGATCAGCTGGTGGCCGACTTCGCGGGTCGCATCTCCCATGTGACACGACAAGCAAACGGTGGCGCGTGTGGGAAGGCGTCGCAAATCGATCATGCCCCGCTCGACCGATTGAGCGTGCGTCCAGTCCGGCCGCACGTGCTCCGCTCGCCAACCACCGGCGGGACCATGACAGGCCTCGCACTGCACGCCATCCTCGGCATCAATGTGACCGGAGACCAGGTGCGGTGGGACATTGGTCGAATGACATCCAAGGCAGATCGCTTCCTGATACGGCTTCCTCTCCAGACGCATGTTGCGCGCGATGTGAATGGAACGGTCGTTGAAGAGGAGGTTGTATGCCTGTGCGTGGCGATCGTTGGAGAGCCATGTGTAGTANNAGCGGATGGATTGCTCCATGGCACCCGGAGGTCGCGCATGATCCGACCCCGACGTAGGTGCCTGGTCCCTGGCGCGTGGTGGCCGACTCCTGAGCGATGGCGGGCGTAACCAACGCCAAAAGGATAAGCACACCCTTCATCGCTGATCCACGGCCGGCGACATCCGACGTTCATTCACGGTGTAAGGCATGCCGTTGTGCAGATACAGCCGCTGCATTTCCGGGAGCGTCATCGGCCGAGCGCCGATTCGGTTGAATACCGACACCTGATTCCCACTCTCGTCGACCGCGCGATCGCGATCCAGCCCCTTGGAGATGGCCAGTGCCGAGCCGTGGGTCAGTTTCCAGGCGATGAGCCGTGGCGCAGGCCGCGGACTAAAGCCGGCATAGGCCGGCGTCCACTCCGGCGAAAGAACCTGCAGCACCTTGAAGCCATATTTGCCATCAGCGACGTACGCGAATGTGCTCGCATTGGTCGAAGCGATCTTGACGTCGTTGGTGTCGCGCAAGTTGCCGTTGGCGTCGTAGGTTTGGTCGATCTTCGGTTTCTCAGGTCGCTCGACGTCGACGATCACGATGCCTTGCGGTCCCGCCGCGATATAGGCGTACGTTCGTGCGACAAAGACGTTCCGCGCGTCGGCGATCGCCACGCCGGCCACCACGTGTGCCCGTCGCGGATCGGTCACGTCGACGACGTCCAGCCCTCGCCCGTCGGCCACGAATGCGTATCGAAACTGCACGGCGAGGCCCCTCACTTTCTGCAGCCCGGGGATGCTGGCGATGATATTCGGCGCCAGCGGCTGGTCGATGTCGATGATGGTCAGGCCGCGATCGCATCCGATGTACAGCCACCTTCCGGCGACGGTGATCGCGTTCGCGCCCCGCAGTGCGCCGTCGGGGTTGAACGTGAGCGCGCGGGAAAGAAAGTTGTTCAACGGGTTCCCATCGGTCAGCGTGGTGACGTCGACGAGGATCAGACCTTCCTCTCGATCAGCGATGTAGGCGTATCGATAGAGCGGATGAATCGGTTGCTCTTCGTTCTCCGGGTCGAGTTGCGTCTGGCGCAAAGGGGCCATCGGCATGTTCGTCGGCAGCGCCAATGCGGCGGCAAACCTCGTCCTCACGAAGGTTCGCTGCCCGAAAGGTGAGACCGGCGCCGAGGTGATTCGTTCTGAATAGTCCTTATTGTCGATGTTGGCCACGTCGTAGACCTCGAATCCCTCTTCACCATTCGCGGTGAAGAGGTACTCGCCGCGAAGTTGAACGCTGCGCGCGTTGCCGTGATGATGATGCGACGTTTTCAGCTCGTTTCCTCGCCTCTGATGTGCTGCATAGAAGTCGGGATACACCAGCTTGTGCAGCGTCGATCCGATTACCGCCTGCGGCTCCTCCCACTCGGTGACCGCAATAGCCTCCAGCCCGCCCTCTCCTTCCGCCACGTAAGCGTAGCGGCCCACGAAGTTCACGAAGTTCGTCCCGTGCAGCAGCAACTGCGCGAGCCACGCGTTGTTGTCATTCTCCGCCGTTAGATGGCAGCTTCCGCATCCCTGCGTTTCGCGCGAGCGAACGGTATGGGGCACGTGTGGGTTGAAGGCCTGCGAACTGTACCCGGGAGCGGAGATGGGCGGCTCCTGGATGTAGATCCGATCGCGCAGCGCGTTGGTGGAGCTGAGAACGACCGCCGAGGAGGAGCGCACCGGGGCAATGCGATGGCCCTTGGTTTTGCCATTCACGCCGATCATGAATGCGTCGGTGCGGATGACTTGTGGGTTGTATGACGCGTAGTTCCGCGTCTCGATCCCTTCGTAATGGTGCATTTCCGACTTGACGTTCTGCTCCTGCGGCAGGTGACATCCGGAGCATGACGTCATCCACGAGGTGTGGCAGGCGTAGCAGGTCATTTTCGAATCGGAGTGCGCAATCCGGTTCGGATCGGCCGCACCCCAGGTGATGCCGTCGCGCTGGATCGTCTTCGCATACCGCGATCGCTCGTTGTAGTGCGCACTTCCGGGAGTGATGGTGTCCTTGACTTGGACGACTTCCCACTGCAGAGCGGGATCGAGCATGGAGCGCTGAACCAGGCGGTCGGCGACCCAGGCGAAGCGCCGGCGGCCGGACGGTGTCGTTCCCATCCGCAGATCGGTTCCCTCTTCCGGAGCCGCGGGTCCGCTGGTGCGTAGAGTGGCATAGCGATCGATCGTTCCGTGGCAATCCTGGCACTCGATCTCGATGGTATTGCCATACTCCCCGTACAGTTGACCGTCGCCATGTTCATCCTGGGAGAAATGGCAATCGACGCAATGCATCCCCTTCTCGAGATGGATGTCACGAAGATGCACGGCCTTCGAGAATTTGAGCGGGTCGTCGAAGTCCACCGTATTGCCGTCGGCGTCGAGGAGATTGCCTTTCCGATCGCGCTTGAAAACGGCCATGAAGTTCCAGCCGTGGCCGTGGTAGTCGGCGAATTGGGTGTGCCTGGCGCGCGCATTGAGTGCGCTGACGTTCTCCAGGAATTCGACATCGGTCCACAATCCTCGGACCGCCGCCCGTTCGGGGTTGTGATCCAGCGAGGCGCGCGTTTGAGCTTCGGTTGGATACCGCTGCTTCTTTGGCCAGAGGAGCTCCCCATCAGTCTCGTAGTCCCACATCGTGTATCCGAGGTAGGTGTTGAGGAAGGAGTTCGGCTGGTGCATGTGACATGCACTGGCTGGTTGGCACAGCGCGAGTGAACTGATGTTGGAGTGGATGGCCCTTCTCGTTCTTCGGAATCGTCGGATCGCCGCTTTGTGACAAGCCCGTATTGCCATACTGCGCGTAGGAGCCGGAGTGGAGTGGCTGGCGATCGTTGGCGTAGACCACGTGGCACGCGGTGCAACCGCTCGATCGATAATCACCTGGGTGATCATTGGTCCCGAGGAAGGAAAGATGCGGATCGTTGAGCCGCGTCTTGTGAAGATTGATCAGGCCAGGGCTGACGCGCAACCCCGTTCCGCGTCCGCGGTTGCTGAGGCGAACATCCGGTTTGCCTGCCTCGTCCGCCAGGTTAGGATTGCCCATGTCAGGAAACTGCGACCCTTGCGCGATTCCGCCGCGCTCGAAGGCGCGGAAGTACTCCCCCGGCTGCGTGATCTCCCACCGCGGCAGAGGAAGAAGCATCGAACGCGCTCCATTCGCGATCTGCCGCGGGGTGGGCGGAGTGACCGGCTTGATCGCCTGCGCGTTTCCATCGCGGTCGTAGCTCTCGCCGAAAAGCGCCGTCTTTTTTCCCAGAACGCCGTTTGCGTAGGTGACTGCAGCCCAGAAGACCGCGCTGGTGGTCATCGTGCTTCGCGGCACGGCGTTGACCTCGCGGGGATGACATCCGCCGCAGGTCTCCGCCGAAACGCGAAGATCGCCGGGATTCACGAATCGGACGAACTCGTACGACTCTTTCAACAGCGCGGTGTACGCCCGTGGAGGATTCGCTGACGATCGCCAGTTCTGCGGATTGCGCGGACGAACGTGCGCCGCCTCCTTCGTCGCGGCTTGCCCGTTTCCTCCGTGACAATCGGTGCAACCGAGCCTTACCGCCGCCGTCGGATGCATCGGCTCTATGCCGCGATGGCATGTCAGGCATCCGTCACCCTTCGCATCAATCTCTTTGGGCGCATTCTGCGCGTCACGAGCTGATGCCAGGATCGATGCGATGCCGAGCGCGAGACCGATGGGAATTGTCGCTCGCATCAGAAGGTCAGGATCAGATTGGTGAAGATGTGATAGAGCGTGTTGCCGCTCTCATAGATATCGCGGAAACCTCGCCCCGGCAGGAAGGCGGCCAGTCCCCCGGCGATGATGACGTTGTTCGTCAGAAGCGGACGGTAGCGCAGGCCCACGCTGAAATCGTCACCGAGCTGGCGATGGATCTTGCTCTGGAACAGTAGCGCTTCGAGCGTCTGCGTCGCGTCGAGAGCGATCGCGTTTGCGGTAAAGATCGCCTTCAGGCGGGTTGTAAGATCGACGTCGACCCCCGCGCTCAGCAGCCGCAGACCAGGATTGACAAAGTTCGGTTGCCCTTCATCCTTGCTGGTGCGCAGCGACGGCAGAAGGCTTCCGCGCTCGACCAGATCGAGACCAGTTCCGGCCAAAGGAATGCCCAGGCGGTTGAAGAACGAGAAGCCGCCGCCGGCGAAGGCTGTGGAATCGTAGATCGAGTCGAAACCGCGAGCCACTCGGTCCCGCGGATGGTGGTCGCCGGTCGCGTAAAAGAATGCCAGCCGCGGGCGAAACCAGTCATGGTCGTAGGAGATCTCCGCGGCCGTCATGCCTGCGGCGATGCGAACCGCATCCCCATCGCGGAAACGCGGATCAGGACCGGCGATCGGATTCAGCGAATCGCGGCCCAGGACCACGTAGAGCGCCTGATCGACATTGAAACGGCCGAGATGTCCGAGGCCTGCCTCGCCGAAGTACACAGCATTGATGGAGTGTGGGCGAAACACGCCGACCGGCGCCGGCCGCACCAGCACACCGTTGCGGTCGTACTTGAACGAAGGGCCGTCGTGCAGCAGGTGAACACTGAATTGCTGTGTGTAGCCTTTGACTAGGAAGTCCTGCCAATACAGGTTTGCGACGCCGACCTGCTGTCCCCGCCGCTCATGCCATATGTTGAGGCCGCTGTTCGTGTCTTTTTCCAGGCGATCGAAGAATGCGAGATTGTACTGAAACCGGTTAGCGGCTCCGTTGCCGAACAGCCGCACGCCGGCATTGGTGTCGCTGTAGATGAATCCGCGGAAATCGCTGGTGAACGGCTGTGAACCGGCGCGGAAGGAAAGAAAATCGAAGTTCGGCGTGAGATCGCGCAGCTTGCGCTCATAGAAAACTTCCTGCAGGGCCAGCTCCCCGTCGGTTCGCCTTGTGCCGCGCCGTACGTCCGGCTTGACCAGGCCGTTCTCTTCTACATGGAGGTAGTTGAGATTGGCAATCACCGTCGCCTTCACCCGCTGCCGGATCGGCATGAACGCGGTGTCACCCTGAAAGAGATCGACAGAGAGGTCGAGGTTTTGATTGAAAAGATTTTGATCGTCACGGCCGAAGAACCGAATGCTTCCCGAACGCACCGTGCTGACGCCTGTCGGCGTGGGCAGAGTTCGTGACTCGGAAAGCGTGTCGCTGATCGCGGTGATGACCAGGAACGTATCGTCGCCGCGGATCGGAAGGTCGCCCTTGATCAGGTTCCTGTTGTAGGGATCGAGCGTAACGCCGCGATGACCGATCGGCCGGGCCGCAGGAAACTCATCGAGCTCGTATGGCGGCGGAGCGATCCGCCATCGATCGGTCATCACCACGGCGGCGTCGGTCACCAGGCGATCCATCTCGGCGTATCGCGGCTCCGGCGGAGCGATGCCCGACTGCCGTTGCAACGGTCCAGGAAGTTGCACCCGAAGGAGCTGCGTTGTTGTCGCGCTGCGGCCCCTTGCGGTCACGGTGTAGGTTCCGGTGGAGAGCGGCGCGCTGATGATGACCGACCAATCCCCGATCGCATCAGCTCTCGTGGTCATCGGGAGACCGTTCTCCACCTGCACGGTTACAGTACTTTCAGGCGCCGCTGTCCCACGGATCGCGAGCGGAAACGCATCTGCGAAGATGGGGTGGTCATCGTTGATGGCGAGTTGCTGCGCCATCAGCGGCGGGGCCAGCGCGAGCGCGAGCAGCCACCATCGAGGACTTACGGACACGGCTCTCCCCCGCACTCGGTCACTCCTTCGGGCTGCCGGGGGAACTTGAACATCGGGAGGCGGACGGCATCGACCTTGATGCGATCCGCCCAGGTTTTCTTTGCGGGAAGAAAGTCAGCGGCGGCGAGAACGGTGACGTAATCGTCCTGGTCGACGCCATCGCCGCTGACACCGAGCCCTCCGACTAAATGCGCATCACGGAAAATCGGCGAGGCCCCGGGGAAAAACACGACCCCGTTCTGGTTTGGACCGGTGAGCTGCGACCCCTGGGAGCACGGATGCTGAAGGTCGTTCAAGAATAGCGGGTAAAACGGTCCATTGCCGACGGCGAAGACGCGCGAATCGATGCCTGGCGGGTAGAGCGGCTGCGCTCCGAATCCGATGGTGCGATTGGTAACCGCCGTTCCGCGCGGAATTCCGGGCAGATCGCGGGGCTCGCTGGAGAAATAGACGACATTCCGCGCTTTGGCTACAGCGACGTCAATCGAGAAGACGGTGGCATCTTCCATTCGATACAACGCGAGAATCGTCCCGTCGACATCTCCCACGGCGATCACCATTCGCGCGTAGCTGCCCGGCGGGAGGCGGATGATGCCGCGGGTCCGCTTGGCTGACGCGATGGCGCGTTGCACCAGCCCATCGACATCGCTCTTCGAGAGCGCCGATCCGGTTTCGGGGCCGACGAGATATCCGCTCGCAGCGCAGCCGCCGCCGCGAGGCGATATCGAATACGCACCATTGTCCGCTCCCGCCGCACTTTCCTGGGGGCGCTGGAGGCCGATCGGCAGGCCGCGATTGTCGAACCGCAACCTTTGATTCGCACTGAGAAACGGCAGGCGAATCCCACCAATGAAAACATTCTGTGGATCCGGCAGCGGGTAGGACGGCAGGGGGATGATCGCTCCGACGCCGCCATTCAGCGCGCCGAACGCCCCGGTCATCGCTGCGAACTCGTCGAGCGTCGGCTCCGGCGCGCCGACCACCCCGATCGCGCCGACCAGCTTACCGTTCGTCGCCACGCCCTGATCGAGGCGATCGAGACCGGGCGGCACGATGCGGTAGAGCGGGATGCCGCCTGCCTCGACGGCGTCCGGATCGGCGTCGTCGGGCAGAATCTTTCCGGTGAGGATGCCGGGTCCGCATCCGTTCGAGTCGTCAGCGCTGCATGGCTGACCGTTGAGCGATCGTGCCGCGGGAACGCATTTCCCGGCGTTAAACGCTACATTCAGATCGCAGCCCCGATTGCTGTTCTCGATTCCATATAAGGGGGCATTCGGCGCATTGACCACGCCGGGCGGGAAATGGACTCCGCTGATGAAGCGAACGGTGCGCGAAGAGAGTGGCGCCTGGTTGTTACTGAAAAACGCCGCGGTGCGCGCCACACCAACCGCTCGGTCATCGTTTGCCACGTCCGCCGCGGGCTTTCGATAGAGCGCCAGCACCCGGCCGGCTCGATCGACGACTGCGATCGTCATCGGCGCATTCAGCGAAGAGGCCGCGGCGCGAGCGATCGCGTCAACCTCCGGCGCCGACAATGGCGCGAACGCCTGTTCCTCTGCCTTCCCGATCGCTCCCTCGCGACAAAGATTGTCGAGCAGGCATTCTTGCCCGCGCAAAAGCGGCAAGCCCGCGAGAACGATCGCCGCGAGCGCGACGGGAAATGCGCGTCTCATACCTGATAGGCGAAGGAGGCGGCGTTGTCCGCAAGCACGATGATGTCGCCGCGCTTCAGCGCGACATCGGTGACTTTCGGTCCGCCCGCTTTGCCGAGGAACGTGCCATTGCTGGAGTTCTGATCGACGGCGTGGACGCGTCCACCGCGGGGAATGATCTGCACATGCCGTTTGGAGATGCGGCTGTCATTGATCACGATCTTCGCCTGCGC
>QHVS01000224.1 GCA_003223635.1 Acidobacteriota bacterium
GTTTGTCACCGGCGAGTGGATGCGAAGGGAGCGAAGCTGATCGAGCGAGTTGCGATACTCGCCGGGCAGAATCACGCGCACGTTGATGGAGCGGTTTCGCTCGATGATCGTCGACGCGGCGGTCCCGCCGAGGGCCGCTTCGATGGTGGCCGTGACATCGGCTGTGGTGATGCCAAATGTCGCGGCCCGCTGTGGGTCGATTCGGAACGTCACCGCCGGCCCGCTGACGACGATCCCATTGAAAATCTCCACGACGCCTTTGACCTTGGCGATCGACTCGGCGATCTGCTGCGCCGTTCGGTGCAGCGCGGCAGTGTCTTCGCTGTAGAGGCGGATCTCGACCGGCGACGGAGAGCTGGCCAGGTCGCCGATCAGATCGCTGAGAATTCCGAGAAACTCGACGCGAAGAGCCGGCTCGCTGGACTCGATCTTCTGGCGCAGCTCGCTCATCACTTCTTCGCCCTTGCGGTGCTTGCTGCGGAGCTTCACCGCGAAGTCGCCGGTGTTCGGCTCCGTGACGCCGGCCAGTCCGAGTTGCAGCCCGGTGCGCCGCGAAAAGCTCTCTACATCGGGCGTCTCCTTCAACAGACGCTCCACGTGGCGCAGCAAGCGATCGGTTTCCAGAAGCGACGCCCCCGGCGGCGCGACGTAATCGAGGATGAACGCGCCCTCATCGAACGCTGGGAGAAACTCGCTGCCGAGAAGTTTGTAGATCAGATAAGCGACAAAGAGCAGCCCGCCGATGAGGAGTAGCACCGTGCCACGATGCCGTAGCGCTCTCTCCAGCAGCCGCTCATAGAGCGTCATGCCGCGGTGCAGGATGCGGCCGCCCTGCTCTTCCTCGATGTGCGGGCCCACCTCCTTCGTGGAGGGAGAGACGAACCGCTGGGCCAGGACAGGCGTGAAGAACAGCGCCAGCACGAGCGACGTCAGCAGGGCCACGGCCATCGTCAGCGCCAGCGAGCGAAAGAAAACGCCGGTCACTCCGGTGAGTAATGACAGCGGAAGAAATACGACGACCGGCGTAATCGTCGAGCCGATGATCGGCGCGGAAATTTCGGCCAAAGCGCGGTGAACGGCATTGATGCGGCTCTCTCCTGCCGCAATGTGCGTGTAGATGTTCTCCACGACGACGATCGCATCGTCGATGACCAGCCCGATCGCCGCCGCTACGCCGCCCAGCGTCATGAGATCGAAGGTCAGGCCGGCGAGCCACATCACCAGGATCGTGACCAGAATCGTCACGGGGATGACCACTGTCGCCACCAGCGTCGTTCCCCAACTGCGCAGGAATCCCCACATGATCAGGACCGACAGGACGAGTCCGATGAGAATTGCGTCACGGACCGAACTGACGGCCGCGCGTACGAGGAGCGACTGATCGTAGAAGGGCTTGATCTCCACGTCGCGCGGAAGCTGGCTCTTCATCTGATCGAGTTGCTGTTTGATCGCGTCGGCCACGGCGGCTGTGTTCGCGGTGGGCTGACGCATTACATTGACCAATACGGCCGGCTTTCCGTCGGCGCTGACGATCGTGTAGCGCGGCTCGAAGCCGGGCTCGATCGTGGCCACGTCGGCGAGCAGCACCGGAACGTTGTTCACCGTGGCCACCACGATCCGTCCCAGATCATCCGGCGTCGTGGCTCGTCCGCTGACGAGCGCCAGCTCGAGGTGATGGTTTTCATCGATCAGGCCGGGCGACTCGATCACATTCGTGTTCTTCAGCGCGTCGACAACCTGCGCTACGGTCAGGCCCCGCCCGTCGAGACGGCCGGGATCGACAAGGACGTGATATTCGCGGACCTCACCACCCTGAACCGTCACCGTGGCCACACCGGGGACGCGCGCCAGCGGCGGGCGGATGGTGAGCTCGGCGATCGTGCGAAGCGTTCCGGCATCGCGCTTCGGCGAGGTGACTGAATATCCAACGATGGGAAACACGGCGAAGGTGAGGCGCTCCATGCGCGTCACCGTCGCCGTCGGCGGCAGGCTGTTCGAGAGAGCAGAGACGCGCGCCTGCACCATCTGCAGCGTCTGTTCGACGTTGACGCGCCAGTCGAAGAATAGATCGATCTCGGTCGCACCGCGAGCGGTCACCGACTTCACGCGCGCGATGCCGGGCATACCGCTCATGGCCTCTTCGATGGGCTTCGTGACGGTGATCATCATCTGTTGCGCGGGGACCTCACCGTTCTCAACGACGATGATGATGCGAGGGAAATTCGTCTGAGGAAAAAGGGAAAGAGGGACGCGGGTCATGGCGATCATCCCGCCGATGGCCAGCAGGACGATGACCGCGACGACCGCGCGCCACTGGGTATCGACGACGCGGCCGAGGTTCATGGCTCGGCCGCTGCCGCAGGGGCGCTCGTCGCTGAAGAAATGGCTACCTTGGTGCCGTCAGGCAACCCGTAGTTGCCCTCGATCACCACGGTCTCCCCGCCCTTCAGTCCCGATGTGATCTGCATCCGTCCGCCGCTGCGCACCCCGATGGTGACGTGGACCTCATGAGCGATCGATTTGTCGTCGACGACCATGACCGTGCCGCTGTTGCCGTTCGTCGCGTCGAGCGTCACAGCCGAGGCAGGAACGATCACCGCGCTCGCCACCGCTTGCGCGGCGATCACGACTCTGGCCACGCCGTTCGGACGGAGCCGTCCGGTCGGATTGGGCACGAGGACCCACACCTCTACGCTGTGGCTCTGCGGATCGGCGGCCCGTCCCACCAGATTGATCGTGCCGGGAAACGACTGGCCGGGCTGATCGTCGGGAACAACTTTCACCGTGTCGCCGACCCTCAGGCGTGTGGCCGTCTCTTCACCAAGCTGCATCTTCGCGATCAGGTTGCTCGTATCGGCAATGGTCAGCAGCTTCCCGCCTGGATTGGCCAGCTCGCCCTGATACTGGAACTGTTGCGTGACCATGCCGTTGAACGGCGCGCGGATCACTGTGTAGCCGAGTTGCGCGTCGAGATTGGCCAGCCGTTTGCGCGACTGCTGCGCCCTCGCCTCAGCGACGCGGATATCGCCCGGATTCGTGACGCCGCGATGCGCGCTCGTCGATGCCTCGGCCAGGCGCAGGTCGTCTTCCGCCTGCGTGACCGCGAGCTGCGACGCCTCGAGTTCTTTTTTGGAGATGCCGCCCTGATCGTAGAGAACCTTGCGGCGCTCGTACGTTTTCTGGGCGTTGTCGAGCGCACCGCGCGCGTCGCGAACGGCCTTCACATCTTGCGCGTTCGTCAGAGGCACGCTGCCATTCGCCGTCGTATGAGCCGTCGTCTCCGCCTCGGTCACCGCTGCTGCGGCTTCCGCGCGCTGTGCGGCGAGATCGCGCGATTCCAACACGGCCAGGACATCGCCCGCATGCACCTGGCGATTTGTCAGCAGGGGCATCTGCGCGATCGGCGCGGCGACTCTCGGACTGATCGTCGCTTCGCGCCGCGCTGCCAGCGTCGCGACCGCGATGACCTCGCTGGCGATCGCCCCGCGTTCCACCTTCGCGACTTGCACGCTCACGACGATGTTCGGTTCGCTCGCGGCCGGGCCGCCGTGACAACTTCGCCAGATGAGAACGATCAGAAG
>QHVS01000225.1 GCA_003223635.1 Acidobacteriota bacterium
CGGCATCGCCGTGATGCTCTACTTCCTGGCCATCGAGCACACCACGGCGGGCCTGGCCACGCTGCTCAACTACACCGCTCCGATCTGGAGCGGTCTGTTCTCCATGCTCTTCATCGGGGAGCGCGTCAGCGCCAAAGTGCTACTCCCCCTCCCGGTCGCGCTCACCGGAGTCTTTCTGGTGATGAGAGCGGAACCCTTCCGATTCGAGCGCTGGGTGATCGTCGGGCTGCTGTCGGCGATAGCGTCCGGAGCGGCGGTGACGGCGATGCGCGCGGCGCGGCGCGACGAGAACTCCTGGTCCGTCTACGCCAGCTTCTGTTTTTTCGGCTTCCTGGTGAACGCGCCGCTGGCGCTGCGCGACTGGAAGATGCCAGCTGGCTCCGACTGGCTGGCCCTCGCCGCGACGTCGCTCTTCGCCATGGGTGCGCAGCTGCTGCTGACCTTCAGCCTTCGATGGGTCGACGCCATGACGGTCGGCGTGATCTCCCAACTCGCCGTCCTCATCTCCATGGCCCTCGGCGCCCTCTTCCTGCACGAGCGCATCACCGCGGCGGCGGCCATCGGCAGCGCGATGACCATCGCCGGCGTCGTCGGCGTCACCTACGTGACGTCATTGTCCAAGCGCACCGCGGCAGCCGATGAGATCGTTCCGGAGGCTTGAGGTTGGAAGATCTCCAGCATCACCGCGGTCCAGTCGTCCTCGTGCGTCGCGCCCATCTGCTCGAGTCGCGTCATCAGCTCTTCTACGCTTCCGGCCTGACGCACCTCAGTCGTCAGACGTTCATATCCGAGCGGCTCGCCTTCGACCATTGCTTCGGCTACGCCGTCTGTGAAGAACAGGATGCGATCGCCGGGCGACAGCTTGACGGTGACCGATTCGTAGCTGAGATTTTTCCGCACGCCGATCGGATATCGCGGGCCGGCCACCACGATCGGCCGCACCGCGCCGCTCGGCAGCATCAAGAGCGGATCGGGTAGCGCCGCGTTGGCGAGAGACACCGCGCCGCTGGTCGGATCGAAGATGCCCAGAGCGAGCGCGATGAACTCGCGCTGTGGCAACTGCCCGACCAGCCGTTCGTTCAAGCGTCCCAGCAGCGCACCGGCGTGCCGCTCTTCACCCACGATCAGCGGAATCATCGCCTTAACGGAGGCCATGATCAGTCCCGCCGCCATTCCTGTGGCCGAGACGTCGGCGATCACGATCAGAAGGCCGCCGCCAGGCAGCGGCACGAAATCGTAGAAGTCGCCGGCCACATAGGCGGCCGGGATGTTGCGCGCAGCGATGCGATAGCCGCGCGTTTCGAGCGTCGGCGGCGGGAGAAGCCGTTGCTGGAGGTCCCGCGCCAGATCGAGCTGCGAGTCGTTGGTCTCCTTAGGGCGTCCGAGCATCAGACCGGCTACCAGCGAGAAATACGCTGCTACGCGCCAATCTCGGATCGCCAGCACAAAAATCAGGGCCACCATCGCGGACGCGCCGAACAGCATCGGCCCGAAGGGAATGCGGCGCCACATGGGCTGCAGATGCTACGTCGAAACCATCTGGAGTGCGGCGCCCATGGCGCCGCTCTCGCTTGGCGATTAGAGCGGCGGCATGGCCGCCGCACTCCAGATTAGGCCAGCACTTGACGCGCGCGCTCCAGCGCGATCTCGATGTTCTTCGCCAGGTTCTGTCGTCCGCCGAACACCTGAAGTTTGCGCGCCCTGACGATGGCTCGCAGCGGTTGTTCGCGAATCTCCGTCAGGATGAGCGTCGTCCCCAGATGGCGGAGATTTGCGGCCATCAGCTCGATGGCGTGGATTCCGGTCGCGTCGATGACCGGAACGTTGCGCATCCGGAGAATGAACACCTTCGGCGGCTTGTCGATCTCGCTCATGACTTCAGTGAGCTTATCGGCCGCGCCGAAGAAGAACGGTCCGTTGACCTGATAGACCTCGACACCGTCCGGAATCTCGTATCCGCCGACGAATTTCTTCCGCTTGCGCACCAGCGTGATCTCGCTGGGATCTTCGTTGGGATCCCGCAGCTCGTCGGTCACTCCTTCCACGTGGGTGATGTCGCTCATGCGCTTCATGAAGAGCAGCGAGGCCACGACGACGCCGACCTGCACGGCCACGCTGAGATCGACAAAGACAGTCAACGCGAACGTGAGCAGCAGCACGACCAGATCGCTCCGCGGCGCGCGAAGCAGCCCGGCAAACGAGCGCCACTCGCTCATGTGATAGGCCACCACCACAAGAATGGCCGCCAGGGCCGCAAGCGGAACCATCGCCGCCCACCGTCCGACGAAAATCAGAATCAGCAGGAGCGTGACGGCGTGCGTCATCCCCGCGATCGGCGTGCGCCCACCCGTCCGGACGTTCGTGGCCGTCCGGGCGATGGCGCCTGTGGCTGGAATGCCTCCGAAGAGCGGCGAGGCGATGTTGGCCACTCCCTGCGCGATCAACTCCATGTTGGACTTGTGGCGCGTGCCGATCATGCCGTCCGCAACCACCGCCGACAGCAGCGACTCAATCGCCGCGAGCAATGCCACGGTCAGCGCCGGAGAAATGAGGTTTTTCAAATGCAGCCACGGGATGGAGGGCCAATGCGGGAGCGGAAGCGAGGATGGAACGCCGCCGAAACGGCTGCCGATCGTCTCCACAGGAATGTGGAAGAGCTGTACCGCAGCAGTGGCCACGACCATCGCCACAAACGGCGCCGGAATCCTATGAGTCACATGGGGCCAGAGGATCAGAATCGCGAGCGCCCCAAGGGCCACGCAGGCCGCCGCGGGATTGAATGAGCGATGCGCGTCCCAGTAGGCGACCCATTTGTCCATCAGGGCCACCGGTACGCGCTCCATACGAAGTCCGAGAAAATCTCTGATCTGCCCGGAAAAGATGATCACGGCGATTCCCGACGTGAAGCCGGTGATCACCGGATAGGGGATGAACTTGATCAACGCCCCCATGCGAGCGATGCCGAGGAGGATGAGAATGACGCCGGCAATCAGGGTGCAGATCACCAGGCCGTCGTAGCCGGAGGTGGCCACGATGCCGGCGACGATGACCACGAAGGCGCCGGTGGGACCGCCGATCTGCACGCGGCTCCCGCCGAGCGCGGAGATGAGGAATCCGGCCACGATCGCCGTGTAGATCCCCCGCTCCGGCGGCACGCCGGAGGCGATGGCGAATGCCAGCGCCAGGGGCAGGGCCACGATGCCCACCACCACGCCGGACATCAGATCGCGCGTCAACTGCTCGCGCGTGATGCCTTCACGCAGACAGACGATCAGTTTCGGGACGAACAAACGCCAGGATTATAAGCGCCGCATCTGGAGTGCGGCGGCCATGCCGCCGCCGGCGCATGTGCGAACTGGCTCTTAGCTCTTAGCGTGTGCGCCCCCGGGGGCGGGCCTAAGAGCTAACAGCCGAGAGGAACTATCGCAGAGGGACGGTTCCGCTGAACGTTGAATTGTTCGTGTTTGCCAGCACCCGATTGTTGCCGTACGACTCGATCACGCCCGTGCCCTGGAGAACTATGCCGTCCACATTGTGGTAGATGGTGGAGTTCGTCACGCGCATGGTCGCGCTTCCAGACGACAGTGCCACCGCCTTGATGCCCTCGCTATTGTGGGCGATCGTACAAGTATCGACGACAACCAGCGCTGGCAGCGTCTGGGCGTTGCTATATACGAAGACGCCGCCGCCGTTGTTGGCTAAAACAGAATTCCGAATGCTTAGGTTGGGCGTCCCCTGGTCGGCATCGACTGCAAAGATGCTGTTGTACTCGAACCGGCTGTTTTCGATGACCGTATTCGAATTCGTGGTACTGGCAGTGAAGTTCAAGACACCGTAGCCGTTGTTGCGGATCTCACAGTTGTTCACGATCAGATTCGATCCAGCCGCGTTTTGGGCGATGCCTAGGTCCACGAAGCCGGCAATGACTGAGTTCTCGACCACCAGAGTACCGCCATCGCTGAACATGATTCCGCTCCCATCGCCGAACACAACGCCGTTCATGGACAACCCACGCAGAACGACCTTGTCCGTGGAGGCGATGCTCACGGTGATGGTGCGGGCGATGAATGCCACAACGCCCGCTGATGCGTTCACGGTCAGCGACTTCGTGATCGAGGCACCTCCGTATCCGCCGTTGTCCAGGATGATGATTTCGCCGTTGACCGGGCAGGCCGTGACCGCCCCCTGAAGACTGCGACAGGGCGTGGCCTGATTCGTACAGTCGCCGGCGTCGTTTCCGGTTCCGGCGAGGAAGACACGCGCCACCTGCGCCGAAGCGCTCGTGGCGACAAGAAGACAGAAAATCATGACGTGTTTCATCGAACTCCTCCTTTTGAATTGTGTGACCCGAACTGGCGCTTAGCTAAGAGCTAGGAGCTAAGAACTAAGTAAACTATTGCAGAGGAAAGACGCTGCCGCTGAACGTTGAATTGAATGTGTTTGCCGTAACCCGATTGTTGCCGTACGACTCGATCGCGGCACCCGCTCCATTGAAAAACATCCCGTACACATTATGGTAGATGGTCGAGTTCGTCACGCGTATTGTCGCGGTTCCAGCCGCTCCGGTCACCGCATGCGTGCCCGTGTTGTTGTTGGCGATCGTGCACGTATCGACAACGATCAGCACAGGCTGCGTCTGTGATGCGCTGTATGCTCCGACGCCGCCGTTGTTGTTGGCCAAAACAGAATTCCGAATGCTTACGTTGGCCGTTCCGCCGTCGGCGACGACTCCACGGCTGGTGTTGTACTCGAAGCGGCTGTTTTCGATGACCGTATTCGAATTCGTGTCACTGCCAGTGGTGTTCCGGACACCGAGGCCGTTGTTGCGGAACTCACAGTTGTTCACGATCAGATTCGATCCAGCCGCGCCCTGGTTGATGCCTGCTGCGATGAAGCCGGCGATGACGGAGTTCTCGACAACCAGGGTGCCACCACCGGCGAAATTGATTCCGTACACGTCGCCGAACACAACGCCGTTCATGGACAGCCCTCGCAGAACGACCTTGTCCGTGGAGGCGATGTTCACGGTAATGGTGCGGGCGATGAAGGCGACAATGCCCGCTGACGCATTCACGGTGAGTGAATTTGTGATGTTGGCCGACCCATAGCCACCGTTGTCCAGGACGATGATCTCGCCGTTGGCCGGACAGGCCGTGACCGCCCCCTGGAGGCTGCGACAGGGCGTGGCCTGATTCGTACAGTCGTTGGCGTCGTTTCCGGTTCCGGCGAGGAAGACGCGCGCCACCTGCGCCGAAGCGCTCGTGGCGACAAGAAGACAGAAAATCATGACCTGTTTCATCGAACTCCTCCTTTCGAATTTGTGCGACCCGAACTGGCGATTAGCTCTCAGCTATCAGCTCTTAGAGACCTGCGCCCCCGCGGGCGGGCCTAAGAGCTAACAGCTAGGAGCTAAGAGCTAAGAACGAAACTATTGCAGGGGAAGGACGGTTCCGCTGAACGTTGAATTGAATGTGTTTGCCGTAACCCGATTGTTGCCGTATGACTGGATCGCGGCACCTGGTCCTTGGATATACATGCCATCTCCGTTGTGGTAGATGGTGGAGTTCGTCACGCGTACGGTCGCTGTTCCAGCCACCGCGCTTGCTAACGCCTTCGTGCCCTGGCTGTTGTGAGCGATCGTGCAGGTATCGACGACGATCAGCGCAGGCTGCGTTTGCGAGTTGCTATATGCGGCCACGCCGACGTCGTTGTTGGCCAAAACAGAATTCCGAATGCTCATGTTCGCCGTTCCGAGCAAGGCAACGATTCCAAAGCTGCTGTTGTACTCGAACCGGCTGTTTTCGATGACCGCATTCGAATTCGTGTCGCTCAAAGTGGCGTTCCGGACACCGTCGCCGTTGTTGCGGATCTCACAGTTGTTGACGATCAGATTCGATCCAGCCGCGGTCTGGTTGATGCCTGCTGTGACGAAGCCGGCAACGACCGAGTTCTCGACAACCAGAGTGCCGCCCCCGCTGAACGTGATTCCGAATGCGTCGCCGAACACAACGCCATTCATGGACAGCCCTCGAACAACGACCTTGTCCGTCGCCGCAATGTTGACAGTAATGGTCCGGGCGATGAAGGCCACCACGCCCGCGGAAGCGTTCACCGTCAGTGACTTCGCGATCGTGGCCCCACCGTAGCCACCGTTATCCAGGATGATGATTTCTCCGTTGACCGGACACTGATTGACCGCCCCCAGAAGGCTGCGGCACGGCGTGGCCTGATTCGTACAGTCGCCGGCGTCGTTTCCAGTTCCGGCCAGGAAGACGCGCGCCACCTGTGCCGAAGCGCTCGTCGCCACCAGAAGACAGAAAAGAATAAAAAGTCGTCTCATAGAACTCCTCGTCTCTATTGCAGCGGAAGGACGGTCCCGCTGAACGTCGAATTGCTCGCGTTTGCTGTGACCCGATT
>QHVS01000226.1 GCA_003223635.1 Acidobacteriota bacterium
CGCGTCGTCGGGATTCATCGGCGTCACCTTCAACCACGGCTTCTTCTCCGCCACCGACCTCGGGCGCGCGGAGAGTAACGTCGAAGCGCTGATCGATCACGTTCGCTCCAACGCCTCGACGCTGCACGCCGACGGCGATCGCATCTTTCTGTGGGCCTTCTCGGGCGGTGGCCCGTTCCTCAGCGCCGCCTTCGATCCGACGCGGCGCTACATTCGCGGCCTGATCAGCTACTACGCGGCCCTGGACGTGGCCACGCCGGAATTGCGCGCGCGTTTCTCACCGCTGGAACGGCTCAAAGCAACCGGCAGCTCGCCGCCGATGTTCATTGGCCGCGCGGGAAAGGATTTCGAGCCGATCAATGCGGCATTGGAGAAATTCATCGATGCGGCATTGGCACACAACGTGGAGATCGAGCTGATGAATCATCCCAGCGGCGAGCATGGGTTCGACATTCTGAACGACGACGAACGATCGCGGGCCATCATCCGGCGAACGATTGACTTCATCCGCGAGCACTCGCGCTGAGCTGGCGAAGAAACTCCGCCGCGAACAGCGGACCCTTCCCTTCCTCCTCGTGTTTGAAGAAGACGTACGCCTCCTTCCAGGGCTGCCGTTCCACGCGTCGCGCCCACTCCGCCAGGTCGCCATCGCCATACTGGGTCCGCCGTAGACGGAGATAACCCCACGACGCCGTCGGAACGACGACCGAATCGGGATTCGATACTTCGTCCGTGTCCGAGAGGCAGAGCGGAGCATCGCGAGCACGCAGAATCGAGTAGATCTCCTCGTCGCACCACGATTCGTGGCGAAACTCGAAGGCTACAGGCGATCGCGGCGGCAACGTTTCGAGAAATACCTTCAGCTTCGCCGCGTCCTTGCGCGCGAAGGGCGGAAGTTGAAAGAGGACGGGGCCGAGCTGCGGGCCGAGCGACGTCGCCACATCAAAGAGATGCCGCACCTCATCCTCGGCGCCCGCGAGTTTTTTCTGATGGGTAATCCGCTGCGGTGCCTTCAGCACGAAGGTGAAGCGCTCCGGCACCTGCTCGCTCCACTTCGAGAGCATGCCGGCGTCGGGCATGCGGTAGAAGGTGTTGTTGATCTCCACCGTGTCGAAGCGCTCCGCGTAAAACGACAGCATCTTCGTGGCCGGCAGGTCTTCCGGATAGAAGCTTCCCTTCCATTCTTTGTAGCTGTAGCCGCTGGTCCCGACGCGGACGCGCACCGGGTCACTATAGCTTTACTTTTCGCCGGGCCTCGCTGCCCGCACTTCGATGTTTCCAGCGCGCACGCGGACGTCGAAGCATCGCGCCGGAAACGTCGTCGGCCCGTTCACGACGTGGCCATCCTCGAGCGCGAGCTCGGACCCATGCCACGGGCATTGAATGGCATCACCGACCAGCTTCCCTTCCGAGAGCGGGCCACCGAGGTGGGGACATGTCTCGGTCAACGCGAAAATCCGATCGCCGCGTTTAACCAGCAGCACGGCGACGCCCTCCGCCTCCACGCGCGTCGGCTTGTTTTCCTTCAACTCGTCCGCTTTCAAGACCCGCTTGAATTTCTCCGGCTTCGTCGCATCGGCGGTCGCCGTGTGATCGACGCCGATCTGCTCGCCGAACGTCAGGTGTCCCCCCAGATATGCAGCGCTGCTGGCGATCGCAAATCCGAGCATCGAGAGAGCCACGCCGCTCGACCGCGTCCGTCGGCCCTTTCGCATGAAGAACGACATGGCGTAGAGAGTCGTGGAGACGACGTTGAGTGCGCCATGCACCAGGCCGATCTTTCGCGCACGGCCGTCGATCTCTGACCAGTCGGTAACGCCGGTGATCGCCGAGCCGATCGCGCCCAGCAACCCGACACCGATGGCCAGATCGGCCGCTGACCCGCACTCCTTCCGTCCGCTGATGCTTTCCAGCGCATCGAGCGCCAGCGCCGCCGTCCACGCGCCGACGGGAATGTCGGTGAGGACCGGGTGCAGCGGATGTCCGAGCCATGTCCCGTGCAGGAAGTTCTTGAGCTCGCGCCCGGCAGGCCCGACGAACGCATGGCGAACCGCCTTCTGCAGCGGCTTGGCCGTCTCTTCGATCCACTCCTGTCCATCGATGGTCTTGATGATCGTTTCGGATGCCATGCGCCGCGGTGCCCGCAAGAGGGTTGCCAAGTTCATCGTTGGTGACGCGAGCAGAAGTACGTCGTGCGCCCGCCGACGATGGTCCGGCGGATCTCCCCACCGCACCGCGGGCAGACATCGCCTTCCTCACGATGTTGGACCAGCATGCGCGCCGGATAATCGCCCTCCCCCGCCTTGAGCGCCACCATCTCGTTCAGCACCCGCCGCATGTTTGTGTACACCGCCTTCATCTCGTCCGGCGTCATGCGATCGACCGGGCGGAGCGGATGGATCGACGCGCGAAAGAGAGTCTCGTCGGCGTACAGGTTGCCGATGCCGGCCACGACCTGCTGCGACATCAGCAGCGGCTTGATTGCGCCGCGGCGTTTCTCCATGAGGCGACGGAAGAGCCGGAGGCGAAGTGCCGGATCGAGCGGATCGAGACCCACGGCATGCTCGCGAATGTAGTCGTCAGGATCGCTGGTCAGGTCGACGATTCCGAACAATCGCATGTCTTCAAACGCCAGGTGACCTCCGCCGTCGAAGTCGAACACCACTCGGGCGAAGCGGGGATCTTCCGCCGGATCGCAGTAGTAGGCGAGGTCGCCGGTCATCCCGAAGTGCAGATGCAGCCAATTGCGTTCGCCCGCCTGGGCAAAGAGATGTTTGCCATGCCGGCGAACGGTCGTGAATTGCTCACCGGTCAATCGACGGATGAACGTCGCTTTTCGCGTGGCTCCCAGAATCCGTTCATCGAGCACGCGCACGCGCGCGATCCGCTGCCCCAGCGCATGACGCTGGAAGTAGCGCGCGTAGATCTCCACTTCCGGCAACTCAGGCACGGGGCGAAGTGTACGATGACCGAATGGCTCGCATAGCGGAAGCAGAAATCTCCACGCTCCATCCGTCGATCCGCGCCGTCCTGGAAGCGCAGCGGAAAAAGTGGGGCGCGCCGCTGCTGAATCACCTCATCTACGCGCGCCGGCCGTCCATTTTCAAAAGCGCTCGTGGAATGTGGAGCGGCATCGACGCGTCCGGCCTCATCGACGGCAAGTTGCAGGCGCTGGTCAATCGCCGCGTCGCGTACCTCAATGGATGCGAGTTCTGACAGGACCTCAACGCTGCGGTCGGCAGCGCGCTGGGGATCGCTGATGAGAAACTGCTCGCTCTGAACGAATACGCAACGTCGCCGCTCTTCACGGCGGAGGAACGTACGGTCCTCGAATACGCAGACGCCATGACGATCACCGGCCGCGAAGTTTCCGACGAGCTCTTCGCGCGCGTACGAGCGATCTACGATGAAGACGCCATCGTCGAGCTCACCGAGATCATCGCCTGGGAAAACGCCTCGGCGAAGTTCAATCGCGCCCTGCGGATCCCATCACAGAAATTGTGGAAGCGGTCTACGTCATCCTGAGCGAAGCGAAGGAACTCAGTATGGAGATCCTTCGCCGTCTTCGCGGCTCAGGATGACGGTGTGGCCTTCTTCGCCTTGATCCACGCATCGATGCGCTGCTCGAGCACATCGAGCGGAAGCGCGCCGGCGCCGAGGACCTCGTCGTGGTATTCGCGGACATCGAAGCGGTCGCCGAGCTCTTTGCGCGCCCGCTCGCGCAGCTCAGTGATCTTCAATGATCCGATCTTGTAGCCGAGCGCCTGACCGGGCCAGACGATGTAGCGATCGGTCTCGTTTTGCACTTCGACCTCGTCGATCGCCGAGTGGTCGTGGAAGTATTGAACCACCTGTTCACGGGTCCACTTTTTAGCGTGCAGGCCCGTGTCGACGACCAGCCGGATGGCCCGGAGCATCTCGTCCTGCAGCCGGCCGTAATCGTTATAGGGATTCTGGTAGAAGCCCACCTCTTTGCCGATCTTCTCTGAGTACAGGGCCCATCCTTCGGCGAACGCGTTGTACCCGCCCTGGCGCCGGAACTGCGGAAGATCGGCCAGCTCCTGGGCGATGGAGATCTGCATGTGATGGCCGGGAACGCCCTCGTGATAGGCCGTCGACTCCATGCTGATCGTCTTACGAGACGGCGGATCGCTGGTGTTCACGTTGATCCGCCCCGGCCGCGATCCGTCCGCCGCGCCGGGCTGATAGTCGGCCCCCGCCGCTTCTTTCTCCCGGAACGCTTCCACCGGTTTGACCTCCAGTTTGGCCTTCGGCAAGCGGTTGAAGAGTTTTGGAAGCTGCTCGTACATCTGATCTTCGTACTTGCGGTAGATGTCGAGGATCTGTTCTCGCGATTTCGCCCTCAGCTCGGGATTGCTTTCCACTGAGGCATTGAACGTCTTCAGATCGTTGAAGCCGAGCTTCTTCGCGATGTCCAGCATTTCGCCTTCCAGGCGGGCCACTTCGCGAAGGCCGATCTGGTGGATCTCGTTCGCCGACATGTTGGTCGTCGTGCCCCGGTTGATCCGAACTTGATAGCGGTGCGCGCCGTCGGGGAGGGACCACATGCCGATGTCG
>QHVS01000227.1 GCA_003223635.1 Acidobacteriota bacterium
CTCCGTGAAGCTGCCGGAGTTCGGAATCCACGTTCCGAAAAACATCCTGGTCACCGTGAACGACGAGGTTCCGGTGCGTTTGGACGTTTGGGCTGTTGGGAAGTGATCTGGAGTGCGGCGGTCATACCGCCGCTCTGACGCCTGATCGCCGAAAGAGCGCGGCGGCATGGCCGCCGCACTCCAGAAGGCTACAATCAACACAATGCCCCCGCGTGTGTTGGTGGTTGTGCTTGCGCTGCTCGCAACACCCGCCCTCCCGCAGTGCAACTTCAGGCCGGTTCTCAGCGCGCAATTCCGCAGCACGGCGTTCGACCTGGCCGTCGACGGCAATGATCTCTGGCTGGCCACCGGATACGGCGTGGCTTTGTATGACCGCCGATTCGATCCGCCGCAGCTCGTCGCTTCCTTAGCGATTCCCGGCATCACGAAGTTGGTTCGGATCTCCAACGGCGTCGCGTATATCGGCAGCGGCTCCACGATCAGCACGGTTCGAAAAAACGGGCAACGGCTCGAGGTCGTCCGCACGATCGACGCCGGAGGAACGGTCAACGATCTCCTTCTCACGCCGACATATCTCTATGCCGCCACGAGTGTCGGCATCGGGCAATTCGACCTCCTCGACATGACTCGCACCAGCGCGACGTTCCCGACGACCAACCCGAATGTGCTGTCGCTCGCGCTTCTAGGATCGACGCTCTACGCGGCGGACGGCGATCTCACAGTCGAAGTCTTCAGCCTCGAAGTTCCATCGACTCCCCAGCGCCTCGGCACATTCGACGCGCCGCCCGCCGCCATTGCCGTCCGCCCGAACAACGGAAAGCTCTTCGTCGCCTCCGCCGGCTTCTCCACCAGCGTTTTCGCCGGCAGCGGGACTTCGATGACAAACCTCGCTACCGTCCCCTACTCGATGTTCTCGCTCGCCCCGATCGCCGGCGACGCGGTCTTCACGGCCGGCAATGATCGTCGCCTGCGGGGCGTCGACTTCACCAGCGCCGGCTCTCCAATTGAAGTCATGCGCAGCGATCTGCCGCCTACGAGCGGGACGGTCAATCGAATCAATGCTCTGGCGGCAGCGAACAACCGGCTCTACGTCGCCGCCGGCGACATCGGACTTCAGACCTTCGACGTCACGAGATTCGTAGCCCCTTTTCCTCTCCGCTCCTACTCCAGCGGTGGATCGACATCTGTGTTCTCGCTGAACGACAAGGTCTATGTCGGCCGCGACTCAGGCGGAGTAACGGAGTTCTCGCAATCGGCGACGGGAGCGCTGACGCAGGCCCGATCGTGGGACAACATGCGGCAGGACATCGTGCACGACGGCGCGACCGGATTCCTTCTGACGTCTTCGGCATCGTCGATGACGCTCTGGACGCTCATCGCCGCGGTGCCGCAGTCGGTGGCCAGCGCGAATTTCCGCGCGCAGGTCGTCTCGGCGGCGCTCATCGGCACGACCGGCTATGCGGTTCTCGCCGATCGCACGCTCTGGTCAGCCGACTTCTCGCAAGCAGTTCCGGTACCCCAGCAGATCTCCATCGCCGGCGTGCAACCATCCTTCATCGCCCGATCCGGATCGTCGGTGGTCATTGCCGATCTTCGGGACGATGGAACAACCGCTTTGTCGTTTTTCGCCACGCCCGATTTCACCAAATCGTCCCGGACCGCGACGGTCGCCGGCGTGGCCAACGGCATCACCCTCGACGGCACGACCGCCGCCCTCTTCACCTTTCGGGGAATTTCGCTCGTTGATCTCGCCGGCGGCACCACGAGGGTTCTGCCGCAGTCGAACACCATCGCTCCGCGAAAGCTGCTCCTCGCGTCGAACACGCTCTACGAACTGACTGACTCGGCGCTCATCGTGTGGAACACACTGACTCAGAAAATCACGAAGCAGTTCGCGCTCCCTGCCGATCCACTCTCGCTCCACGTCGGGACGCAGTCCACGATCGCTGACATCGCCACATCAGCCGGAATCACCACGGTGGCCACGACATCCGCGACGCCCATGCCGTCGCAGATTCCAACGCTCAACGGAAACTCCTACTACAAGAAAGTCGTCGCCACAGCCGACCGCATCTATCTGTTCGACGGCCGTTCAATCGATGTCTTCACCAGCATCCTGCACTTTGTCGGATCGGTGAAGACGCCGGGGATCGTCGACCTGGCGGCGAGCGATTCCGCTCTATTCACCGTCAGCAGCAATCTGACCGTGAACTCCTACACGCGCGACGGCGAAACATTGGCCACCGCTTCGATTTCGGAGGGTTCCGATGCGCAGGCCCTCTCCCTTGCCGCGGTCAACAGCGCCCCGTGGGTTTCAATCGTCCTCGGCTGCGCCAGCGGCAACTGCCAGAAGAAAACTCTGGTATTCGATCCGCGGGGCGGACTGGCGCAAACGCTGGCGTTCGATGGCGCCACGCTCGACGCGGTGAGCAGCGGCAACCGCGCATACGCAGTCAGCGATCTTCCGTCGGAAGTGAGGGTGATCGACGTGAGCGATCCGTATCATCCGGCGCCGATTCTCAGCCGGACGGCGGAAGCCAATCCGCGAGCGATCGCCTGGTGGAACGGCGTGGTTTATGTGCTGGGCGACAAGCTCATTGCTTACGACGAAGCAAACCTGACGAAATTGAGCGAGGTCCTCGGCTCGTACATTCTCGACTCCGCCACCACCGTCACGTCCGCCGATCAGCATCTGCGGATCGACGCCGGCTGCGCGGCAGTGACCGGCCGCTCGCTCGCCCCGCAGCTTTTCACCACGAGCCCATGGGCCCCCAGCACCTCGTTCGCAGCACCCTCGCCGGTCCGCTCGCTCGCCTCACAACAAGGGACGCTGTATTTCCTGACCGACCACTCGCTGGAGATCTGGTCGACACATGCGCTCGTAAAGGGACCGCGCCAGCGCGCGGTCCGCTAATCTGGAGTGCGGCGGCCATGCCGCCGCTCTGTCGGATAATGAGAGCGGCAGCATGGCTGCCGCACTCCAGATGCCCAAGATCACCTTCTCCTCCGACCCGAACGCCTACCGCATCACGCTGAACGATCCGCCGCTGCACATCCTCGACCTCGCGCTGCTCGAGGATCTCCGCGATGCGCTCGGCCGAGTGGCAGCGGACCGCCATGCGTTGATCATCGACGCAACAGGCGACAAGGCCTTCTCCGCCGGCGCCAGCGTGCAGGACCACCTCGGCGACCGCGTGGTCACGATGCTCCAGCGCTTCCACGAATGTTTTCGAATGCTGGCGAAGCTCGACCTCATCACTGTCGCTCTGGTCAAAGGCGCCGCGCTCGGCGGCGGATGCGAGTTGGCGCTGGCCTGCGACTTCGTGTTGGCCTCCGACCGCGCCCGCTTCGGTCAACCCGAGATCAACCTCGGAGTCTTTCCTCCTGTCGCCGCGTATCAGCTCTCGCGCCAGCTCGCGCCACGAAAGGGACTGGAGCTCCTTCTCAGCGGCGATCCCATCGACGCGGCGGAAGCAGAGCGCCACGGATTGATCAACGCCGTCTTCCCTCTCGCGGAGTTCGACGCGCGATGCGAGGCGTGGTTGAAGCGGATCTACAAACAGAGCGGGTCGTCACTCCGCTTTGCCAAGCGCGCCTTCCGCCTGGCGCAGAGCGCCGACTTCGACGACCGGCTGGCCAAGGTCGAGCGCCTCTACCTCGAAGAGCTGATGAAGACTGACGACGCCAACGAAGGCCTCAACGCTTTCCTCGA
>QHVS01000153.1:0-1745 GCA_003223635.1 Acidobacteriota bacterium
CGTCCCTTCCGTCAGGAAACGATCACCGAAGATGCAGCGCTCCGGCCGATCGTGTTCGTGGATACGGTTCGCCAACCGCGCTATTACTTCGGGAAACCGGTGATCACGGTGCGCGATCCTCATGATTTTGGGTCGAAGCTCATGAGCGGAACATATCCAGCGAGCGTTGCATTTGTCGCCCAACCCCAGGAGATCAGCGGCAGTGGTGTCGTACACCGCGTCGTCGAATCGGCCCACCGAGCTGTGATCGACGTGGAAAGCTTCGGTCGGGGCTTCCTGGTCATGAGCGTCACGCCGCACAAGTACTGGCGGATCGCTGTCGACGGCAGGTCGGTGCCGGCGGTGGTGACGAACATCGGCTATCAGGGAATCGCGGTCGCGCCGGGAAGGCATCGCGTGGTGATGGAGTACCGTAACGAGATTGCGGAAGCAGGGATGTGGATCTCCGCCATCGTGGCGATTGCCTTGCTCGCGACCATCCTGATTCGCAGACCGCACGCCGAGCCGACCGCTTCATGAGATGGCGCGTCCTCATCGCCTTCGCGCTCATCGCCTGCGCGGCGTTTGCTGCACTGCTCTGGTACAACCATCGCGTCAAGGGAGAAGTTCAATCGCAGCTCTACATTCCGAAGCGAGCGCGGATCACGCCGGAAATCGAGCTGCTCCGGCAGTACATCCGCATCGATACGACGAATCCGCCCGGCCGCGAGCTGGCCGGCGCGCAGTTTCTCGATGGGATTCTGAAGAAGAACGGCATCCGCGCGGAGATCATCGAGTCCGCTCCCGGTCGCGCGAGCATCTATGCGCGGATCAGGGGACGAACGCCTGGTGAAGGACTCCTCCTTCTCCACCACATCGATGTCGTCCCCGCCCCGCCGCAGGGATGGACCCGGCCTCCGTTCGCCGCTGACATCGCCTTCAACCAGCTGTGGGGCCGCGGATCGCTGGACATGAAGGGCATCGCCATCCCCCAGCTCGAGGCATTCATCGATGTCGCGCGCAGCGGCCGCACCCCGGAGCGCGACATCATCCTCCTCGGCGTGGCCGACGAAGAGACCGGCGGCAAGTTGGGAATGCAGTGGCTGCTCGAGCATCGCCCCGACCTTTTCGACGGAATCCGATATGTGCTCAACGAAGGAGGCATCACCGAGACTCGGCAGGAGCGGCTCACATACTTCGGCGTGGAGATCGGCACGAAGATGCTGGTCAAGGTGCGCCTTCGTGCACCGACGCGAGAACGGATGCAGCAGGTGCGAATCGCACTCGAACCGTTCATCACTCCATCCGATCCTGACCGTGTCCTTCCCGAAGTGCGGGAGTTTTTCCACGACATCGCTCCTCATCGAATCCAGCAGCGGCAGTACCTCGAGGACGTGACGCGCACGATTGCAGCGGACAAGTTCTGGCTCCTGGAGCGCGGCTACAAAGAACTGATGCAAAACGTCGTCTGGCCTGGTCGCGTCGACTCTGACAGACGAGGGGCGACGATGGAGGTGGCTCTCTTCAATCTGCCGGACCAGGATCCTGACGCACGAATCGCCTGGCTGCGCGACGTCGTCTCTGCGCATGGAGCAACCATCGAAGAGGTTCTTGCCAAGAACGGACCGGCGCCGCTCACGTCGCTGCATACGCCGCTCTTCCATCTGATCGAGCGCGAGGTTCATCGGGAATATGGCGATGTGACGGTCGGTCCGGAGATCCTTGCCGGGTGGGCGAATGATTCCCGCTTTCTTCGCGCGAAAGGA
>QHVS01000153.1:1773-2371 GCA_003223635.1 Acidobacteriota bacterium
GTTGACTTTTTCCAGTCGCAAGGCATTCACGGAATCGACGAGCGAGTCCGGCTCGATTGGTTCATGCAGGGAGTGAAGCTCATGCGCCGACTCGTGCAGAGCTACGCCTTTGAAATGCTGCCGGCGAGGCACTGACACGATTTGTCAATTTGCGAGTCGAAAAAACGTCATTTTACGGACGCGACGTCAGCGTAAATGCTTGATATCCCAAGCATCTTCGCATCCCCCGCGGCTGGTACACGCGTTGCGCTACGGGAGGATGTCCAAAAGCCAAGGAGGACATGAATGAGAAGGAACCAGAAAGGTTTCACCCTGATTGAGCTGCTGATCGTCGTGGCGATCATCGGCATTCTTGCCGCCATCGCCATTCCGAACCTGCTCACGGCCATGCAGCGCTCGAAGCAGAAGAGGACCATGGCTGATATGCGCACCATCGCCACGGCGTGGGAAGCTCGTGCAACGGACGTCAACCGCTACAACGCGGCCGGCGTGACGCTGCCGACGGTTTCGGTCTCTGCCGCCACACTCGGCAACTATCTTTCACCGACGTATGTGAAGACGTTCCCGCAGAGAGATGGCTGGGGCAACGACTGGAACT
>QHVS01000153.1:2436-33214 GCA_003223635.1 Acidobacteriota bacterium
ACGATCCAGGGCAACAACCCAACCGGCGGTGCGACGACCGCATTCGACTGCGACATCGTCTACTCCAACGGTACGTTCATTCAGTACCCCGAGGGCGTGCAGCAGCAGTAGGCGCAATCCCTTGATGAGTTCCTAACGGGCGCCTCCGGGCGCCCGTTTCGTTTCTGACATCATTTGTCACTTCCACCTCTCCAAACCCGACACAAAGTGGCAACAACCCTGATGTCGTGTTTCACTAAAACCCTTGGAATCAGTTAGATAAGTCAGCCACGGCCATTGGTATACCCGTTGCGCTAGTGAAGGATGTCCAAAACCAAAGGAGGACATGAATGAGAAGGAACCAGAAAGGTTTCACCCTGATTGAGCTGCTGATCGTCGTGGCGATCATCGGCATTCTGGCGGCCATCGCGATTCCGAACCTGCTGACAGCAATGCAGCGCTCGAAGCAGAAGAGGACGATGGCTGATATGCGCACCATCGCCACGGCGTGGGAAGCTCGTGCAACGGACGTCAACCGCTACAACGCGGCCGGCGTGACGCTGCCGACGGTTTCGGTCTCTGCCGCCACACTCGGCAACTATCTTTCACCGACGTATGTGAAGACGTTCCCGCAGAGAGACGGCTGGGGCAACAACTGGAACTTCTGGCTTGACCAGGGTATGGCCACCGCAACCGCCGCGCAGGTCTATGCGATCGTGTCGGGCGGCAAGGACGGCACGTTCCAGGGCAACAACCCAACCGGCGGTGCGACGACCGCATTCGACTGCGACATCGTCTACTCCAACGGTACGTTCATTCAGTACCCGGAAGGCGTGCAGCAGCAGTAAGTCGTCATCAGTTTCCGCATCAACGAAAGGGCGCCGAATCGGCGCCCTTTCTGTTTCTGGCGGCGGTCAGGTTGTGGCCATGGCCTTCAGCACCGAGTGGAGCGAGTTGTACAGCCGCTCGTGATAGCCGAAGGCGTCGCGATAAATCTGCTGAAAGGAGCCGAGGTCTTTGTTGGAGACGATGAGGTTCACGCCGTACAGGAATGCGGCGTTGCCGTCGAAGGTGCGCAGGTTCTCGGAAAAAAGAATGATGAACGATTTTCGCCGGTCGACGGGCGCGAGAGAAACGATCGGCTGCATCGCTTCCAGCGGCGGAGGGGTGAGCTGTTGGGGATTGAGCATGATCACCGGCGGAAACTCCTGCATGAAGTAATCGCGCGCCTGCTGTGCGGCCGGGAAGTACACCGGCACGAAGCCGATCAGTTTGGCCGCCTGGCGGAGGCCGGGATGATCGGCGCCGACCAGCAGCGCCTTCGCGCCGAAACTTTCTTCCTCTTCCTCCCCCGACGGCGCCGGCGGCGAGATTTCCGCTGGCGCTGCCGGCGCGGGGGCAGCATTCAGGTTCCGACGATCCACGGTCAGCTTCGTCTTGCACACCGGGCAGGGGAAGCTGACCTCCTTCATGGGAAGTTTCGTTTCGTCGAGCGAAAGCGGCTTCTGGCAGGAGGTGCAGACGATCTTGATCATCGATTACTCCAGCATGGAGAGCATCGACTCGCCCTCTTTTTGTGGGGCGGCCGTCGGCTCATCGGTCATGCGAAGAGCCAGATTGGTGGGATTCGTGGCGTAGGCCAGAGCGATTTCCTTGGTGATCACTCCACCGTTCCACAGTCTTTCCAGCTCGTCGTCGAACGTCTGCATGCCGTCGACCAGACCGTCATGCATGGCATCGGTCAGGGAGCGCCCTTCCGTCTCCCCTTTCATCACGTAGTCGCGGGTGCGCATCGTCGACTTCAGGATCTCCATCACGGCCACGCGGCCGCCGCCGATTTTCGGCAGCAGGCGCTGCGAGATCACGTACCGGAACGACTGCGCGAAGCGGGTTCGAATCTGGGGCTCCTGATCCTTGGGGAAGACGCCGACGATGCGATCGACGGTCTTTGCCGCGTCGATGGTGTGCAGCGTCGACAGCACCAGGTGTCCTGTTTCCGCCGCTTCCATGGCGATCTCGATCGTCTCCACATCGCGCATCTCGCCGATGAGGATCACCTTCGGCGCCTGGCGCAGCGCGGCCCGCAGAGCGAGAGCGAATGTCCTGGTGTCCGATCCGACCTCGCGCTGATTCACCGTCGATTTGATGTGACGATGCATGTATTCCACCGGATCCTCGATGGTGATGATGTGATACGCGAAATCCTGATTGATCTGATTGATCATCGCGGCAAGTGTCGTCGACTTGCCCGAACCGGTTGGACCGGTCACCAGCACGATGCCGTTCTTCAGCTTCGGCACGTTGAACAGCTCTTGCGGCATCTTCAGCCCTTCCAGGGTGGGAATCGATTCCGGGATGGCCCGAAGAACGATGGCGTAGGTCCCCCGCTGGGCGAAGACGTTGACGCGGAAGCGCTTCTTTTGCGGAATCGAGTAGGAGAGGTCGACCGAGCCGCTCTGCAGCAGGGTGCGGGTCAGCTCGCGATCGCCGCGCAGCATGTGCATAGCGATCATTTCCGTCTGGTATGGAGTGAGCCGCGGCAAGCCGGGAAAGTTGACCGGAACGAGCTGGCCGTCTACCTCTACCTGAGGCGGCCGACCCACCGAAAAGTTGAGGTCCGATACGCGATCGGAGATCTTGAGCATCGCCTCCAGAATGGCGTCGAGATTAAAGTTCTTCATGGACCCCCACCTTTCGGATCGGGAAATTGTAAGGCAGCGAGTCGCCGGTGGCGAATGGCGAGTAGGAAGCTCGACTCGCTACTCGCGACTCCCTACTCGCTACAATCCTCCTATGTCCATCCTGGCCATCGACTATGGCGCGCGGCGGATCGGAATCGCCGTCAGCGAATCGGGCGTGCTGGCCACGCCACACTCCGTGATCCGCAATGAAGGCGATGTGGTCGGAGCGCTTGCCCGGCTGGCCGCCGACCTCGACGCGGAGATCATCGTCCTCGGCCTCCCCCGGCGCCAGCATGCCGATCGGCGGGAGCAGATGTTTCGCGATCTGGCCGAACGGCTGCGGCAGAAAACGTGCAAAGAAGTCGTGCTCTGGGACGAGTCGCTCAGCACAGCCGAAGCCTTTGACCGTGTCCGCCAGACCGGCCGGAACCGGCGCGATGCGCAGCGCGAAATCGACATGCATGCCGCCGCAGTGATCCTGCAGTCGTATCTCGACGAGCTGGCCCGGCACCGGAGGCCGTCATAGCCGGTCGCTCCCGGGCAGGCGGGTGCCGCAAGCTTCTGCAATCTCTCTTCACCATCGCGGTGTTCGCCATCGTTCTCCTGATTGGCGGCGGCTACTTCTTCTGGCGTGCGCTGACCTTCCCCTACAAGGGATATCCGCAGCCGGTGAGAGACGTCGAGGTCCGCAAGGGACAACGCACCGCGGCCATCCTCCACCACCTGCAGGAGCGGGGCATCCTGCGGGACGAGTACATCCCCCTCATCTACATCAAACTGTTTCGCTACGGCGAGTCGATCAAGGCGGGCATCTACGAATTTTCCAAACCGATCTCCGCCGCCGATGTGGTGGAAAAGCTGATCCGCGGCGATGTGATTCTGAAGACGGTGACGATCCGCGAGGGCCTCGATCGGTTCATCATCGGCCGACTCTTCGCCGCCGAAGGATTTGGACGAGCGAACCTCTGGGACAAGCTGACCGCCGATCCGGAGCTGATCCGCGACGTCGCCCCGCAGGCGTCGACCCTGGAGGGCTATCTGTTTCCGGACACATACAAATTCAACCCCGGCACACCGCCCCAGACGATCGTGCTGGCCATGGTGCAGAACTTCCGGAAGCACTTCGCCGCGGAGATGCCCTACATCACCACAGGGCTCAATCTCCATCAGACCGTCACGCTCGCATCGATCGTGGAGACCGAAGCGAAACTTCCGCAGGAGCGGCCGCTCGTCGCGTCTGTCTATCTCAACCGCCTGCGCCACAACATGCTCCTGGGCGCCGACCCGACCGTGATCTACGCGGTCAAGCTCGCCCATCGATGGGATGCCAACATCCGTAAGGCCGATCTGGACATCGACTCGCCGTACAACACTTACCGTGAGCATGGCCTGCCTCCGGGACCGGTTGCCAACCCTGGCCTGGCCTCGCTTCATGCCGCGGCGCAGCCTGCGAACTCACCATTTCTCTACTTCGTGGCCCGCCACGATGGGTCGCATGCCTTCTCCACAAATCTCGCGGAGCACAATCGCAACGTGCAGATGTACCAGGTGCAGTGGTATCGGGATCAGCGCGCGCTCAACGGCGGCGCCGCGCCGCCGACGAACACCTACGGGCCAAATCCGCGCACTCACTAGTGGTATTATTCCTGTTTCAATAACTACGGAGCTGCGGATGGCGTCCAGGACCAGACCGTACGAGCAGTTCGGCCCATTCATCCTGTTCAAGAAGCTCGAGACCGATGCGCTCAGCGATCTGTGGCGCGCCGGTCGGATCGACGGCGACAAGCTGGCCGGCCTGGTTGCCCTTCGCCGCCTGACGGGCGGGAACCGTGAAGCCCTGGCTCAGAACGCGGCGGAAGCGCACAATGTCGCGCCGCTTTTGACCGGAACTTCATTCGTCAAGAATCAGGCGATCGACGTCGTGGAGTCCGTGCCGGTCATTTGGCATGACTACGGCGGCGGACGCTCGCTGCGGCACATCGTCGATCGGGCGCGCGGCGGCAGCGGCGTATCGCCCAATCCGATCCCCATCGATCAAGCGATCGTGATCGCCGAGAAGATCGCGCTGTCGCTGGCCACGACCGTCGAGCTGCGCTACGCAGGCAGCCGCCTTTCACACGGCGCGTTGATTCCGCAATTCGTCTGGATCAGCGACGACGGGGAGATCCGCGTCGCCGGCCAGCATCTGGGCAAAGGAATGGTCGCTTCGCTCAAGGACGCGAAGGTCGCGGCGGAGATCGCACGCTACTTCTCGCCGGAGTGCCAGAGCTCGGGCGACGCGGCGAAAGCGTCGGATGTCTACTCGATGGGGGCGGTGTTTTTTCTTTTGACCACCGGCAACGAGCCGCCCGACGCCGTCGCCGGCAGCGCATTCGCGCAGACGATCCGCGCGTCGAAGACGATGACCGGGCAGCCGATTCCGGATGACATCCGCACGATTCTGGAGAAGTCACTGGCCCTCGATCCCGCTGCCCGATTCGCATCCATCGGCGATTTGAAACAGGCGCTTTCGGCGTTGGCGCACGGCGGCAAGTATTCGGCGACCACGTTCAATCTGGCCTTTTATCTCAGCAGCCTCCTGAAAAAGGAGGTGGAGGGCGAAGGAATCGATCGGGAGAAAGAGTCGAAGCTCAACCTGACGCCCTACTTCTTCTCTCCTGTTGCGGCTCCCACGTTCGCCGCGGTGATCCAACCGCAGCGCAAGGCTCGGCTGCCGCTCTACATCGCTGCGGCAGTGCTGGTGGCTGCAATCGGGGCTGGCGGAGTGGTGATGACGATGAAAAGCGGCGCGACGCAGACAGCGTCGGCGCCTGCCCCCGCGCCGATCCGCCCCAGGCCGAAGATCGAGCCGCCGCCGGTGCTCGCCGCCAGCGCTTCGGCAACGACGACGAGCGCGCCGGCGGTCGATACGGCCGCAGAAAAGAAAGCATTCGAAGATGCGGTCAATCAGAAGCTTCAGGAAGAGATGATGAAGTTGCAGGCGCAATTCAACAAGAACCTGCAGCAGCAGCGCGCGAAGAATGCGCCGGTGGCCACCGAATCCATCGCCGCGCAAGTAACACCGCGGTCCGTGCGGGTTGCCGAAGATCGCGCGCCATCGGCGGCGGCCCTCGACGAGCGTCGCCTCGCTTCCCGCCCGGAGCCTGCGGCAGCACTCCCAACGGTGGCCATCACTTCGACAACGACGCAGCCACAAGTGCAGGCCGAGCAACCGCCGCCGGCCCCCGTCCCCGCTCCAGTGCAGGTACCTACGGTTCGCGAGGGCGACGTCGTCGACTTCACGGATCTCGACAGTGCCCCGCGGCCTCTCGCGCCGCCTCGCCCCATCTATCCAGCGATGGCCATGCGGCAGCATATCCAGGCCACGATCTTCGTGACGGCCCTCGTGTCGGAGAACGGTGACGTGATCGATGTGAAGGTGCTGCAAGGCGATCCGCGCTTCGGACTGAACGACGCCGCAGTCCGCGCCATGCGCGTCACAAAGTTCAGCGTGCCGATGAAAGATGGCAAACGCGTGAGGACGTGGTTTCCGCAGACGATCAATTTCCGGACGGGCAGTTAGCGAGCTGGCATCCAGCCGAGTGAGTTGAGCCGCAGACCCAGCCCCCGCCGATCGCTGCCGACGTGGAGCGCCGCCGGAACCACCGTGCGGTCCGTTTCGATCACCAGCTCGTTCGGCGCGTCGCGGCGCGCTTCCACGTTGAACACGCGCGAGACGTTCTTCCGTTCAGCGAGGAACCGACCGAGCATGACACCGTTCAAGCGGATGGTCACATGCGGCGGCGCGCCGAGAACGTCCAGCGGCACGTACAGCGAAAGGGCCAGCATGGCCCGGCCGCGAATCGGCGAGAGTATGGCCAGGCTTCGCTTCGACATCCATCGCCAGGCCAGGATTCCTGAGCTTTCTTCGCTGTACCAGCCGTCGCGGAAGTCGATGAGCGGAACGATCGGCCTCACCGACACTTCGAAGTAGCGCCGGCGCACGAGCTTCCACAGCCGCCCGGGCGCCCTGACGAAGTTCAAAGCGTGCGGCGCATCGCTCCGATCCTCGCGGAGATCGAAGGCGGACTGGTGGGCGCTCCATCGGGCAGGCGGGACCGCATCGTTGATGACCATTCGCAGCGAATAATCGGACAGCGCCTCCTCGGCGAAAGGCACCATGCCCGGCTCGACGTAGATCGTCGCCGTGCGACGATCGACAGCCCTGCGAATCCAGTCAGTCGCCGCCACCGACGGCGAGGGACGCTCACGCGCCTCGATCAGGGCGGGCAGCACCCACACGATCATCGCGATCATCACCGCGGCGGCGATGGCGTACTCGATGCTCCGCCGACCGCGGGCCAGCACCTCGACGCCGTCGGCCGCGAGAAACGCGAAAAGCGGCGCGTAGCCGATGGAGAACCGGCTCACGCTGAGAAAATCAAGAAAGAGCCACGCGGCGAGACACACCGGCACGAACATCGCCAATGCCAGAAGGACCGACCGCCGGCGCCGAACCAAAGCGCCGAAGATCGAAACGATCACCAGGACCGTGACGATCGTGTTGACGATCGGCGCGCGATAGGGGCGGATGAAGTAATCATCGAACAGGCGAATGAGCGAAGGCCGGATCGGGCTGCGATACGAGTCGGTCTGCTCGATGTATCGCTCATGAGTTTCCAGCGTCTCCCGGTAAGTCCGCCAGCCGCCGCTCAGGTCGGCCGTGGCTCCATAGCTGATGACTACGATGGCCACGACGATCAGCGCCGCGGCGACGACAACCGTCCAGCGTTTCGCGCGAAGCTGAAAGCCAGCGGCGATCGCGGCCGGAGCGATGGCCACGAGCAGATTCTGCGGCCGGTACGCGACGGCGATTCCGAGGACGGCGGCGGCCAGGAGGAGGGAAGCAGCGGAACGGCAGCCGCGTAGAAAAAGGGCCGCCGACAGCAACGCCAGCACGATCGCCGGGACATCGCTGAAGGCGGTTCCACCGTAGAACCAGACGTTCGGAAAAAACGCCAGGAAGAGCGCGGCGATGATCGAGGTGTTGAAGGACGCGCGCAGCTCACGGCAGAAGAAGAACATCACAGGCACGAGCGCCACCGCGGCAAGAAAGTTCACTCCCTGCAGCGCGTGAAAGTCGTCGGGGATGACCAATCGCAAGAGCTTCGCCGTGGCAATGAAGAGCGGGAAGCCGGGTGGATGCGGATGATGCTGGCGGACGTCGAAGTGTCGCATGGCGTTGACGAACAGCGCCTCGTCCCAGTCCCAAAGCGTGCGGGAGAGCGCGAACCATCGCGTGAGAGCCACGATCAGGCTGATGACCAGCAGCGCGGTCCGCTGTCCCGCCGTCAGCGGCGCAGGCGGCAGGTCGAAGCGATCGCTCAGTGCCACGGGACGAATAGGTTCGGCAGACGGGTTCGCTCTCCGCGTCCGTCCACGATTTCAATCTGCAGGTCGGTCTCGCGCGGCAATCCCGCGGGCCGCCGAGCGAATGTTCGCGTGAATCCGGCGATGGGCGCCTGCGGATACCACGGGTACATCGCTTCGATGTCCGGCCTTGGCGTGAAGTCCGCGCGGAACTGTTTTCGACCGGCGTCAAAACGGAGAATCACCTCGCGCACCCCGTACTGCGAGAGCGCCCAGCCGCTGACCTGCAAAGGACCATGCGGCTCTTCCCAGTTGTGCGGCCGCTCGAGAAGGCCGAATGTCGAAGCGCTGTACGTCGGCTGATCGCTCAGCATGCGGCCGAGATTCTGCGACGGCGTGTAGCCGGCGGCGTCGGGCACTTCCGGCGCGCGAAGCCGCTGCCAGTCGCTCAGTACGGGAGTGACTGCGAAAAGCCAGTCGCCGTTCACCTGATTTTCGAAGCGGCGCAGGAAGGCCAGCCTTCCCGGTCGAAGCTCGCGCCGCAGCCAATCGCGCACCTGACTCGACTGATCGCCGAGGAGATCGGCATGCACGACTACGAGCGCGCAGCGGTTCTCGATCAACTTCCCGACGAATTCATCGGAGATCGCCTTCTGCTCAATCAGCTCGCGCAGCCGACGGTGCAGCGGAGGCTCGAACCCGGAAGTCCCATTCATCAGCGGCTTGTGATGCGCAGTTGCGGAGAGAAGGTATTGAAACGCCGAGTCGTGGTCGATGGGCAGCTCGAGAATCGCGCCGGGAAAATCAGTTCTCGCGATCCACCGGTACACGGGCGCGATGCCGGGGATCGCCTGGTCCCACAGAATTCGTGTCCGAACATCGTTCAGAGCGAAAAGAATGATGGCCGCAGCGATGGCCGTCCGCCAGCGCCGGTCGCGCATCCGCGTCAGAGCGACGACGCCATACGCCGCGGTCAGCGACAGCCCGACGTAGGCGATCATCGCCCACCTTGCCGGGACACGAAGGCTCTGGAACGCCTGCACGCGACCGTAGAGAAAGGTGTGGAAGAAGCCATTCAGGCCGAAGGATCCGAGCACGCCGATGGCGATCCACAGCATGCCGATCCAAAAGGCGGGCGGGAAGTGGCCGTCGCGCACCGCATCCACCAGCGCTGCCCCCTCTCTCCCGGCCACCGCGTCGGGAAGTCGAAGCGCCAGTCGCAGCAGCACGGCGACCAGCAGCAGCAGCATCGGAATATCGGATCCCTTGAGCGCCAGAATCTGATGTCCCTGAAACGTCCAGACGTATCGCGGCGCGACCGCGCCGAAGTAGGAGAGCGCGGCGAGCGTGACGATGATGACGTCGATGATGCGCACCAGCCATCGGGGCGCGCGCGGCCATCGCCGCGGCACGACATCGAATTCCTCGCGCCGGTAGGCGAGCAATGCCGCCGCGCTGAGGAAAAGCACGACCAGGCCGGGAAAGAGGCGCCTCTCGTGTTTGCTGGCTTCAACGCTGGCCAGGCTGCCGTAAAGCGCGTTCCGCGGCGTGGCCACCAGCCAATCGTTCCAGGTCGCGGAGTTCGGTCCCACCTCTTCCGGTGCGCGATGCATGTTGTACAGCTCCGAGACCCGCTTGTACGGCCGCAGGACGGGAATCAGCACCAGAACGGAGACCGCGGCCGCTCCCAGCAGCAGCGCCCAGAAGCGAAGTCCGCGCGCGGCGTCGCCCGCCGCAGCCAGAAAAAGCAGCGTCACAACGAAGGCCACGAATCCGAACAGCAGCCAATGCACGTTGGTCAGGCCGTTCATGATCAGCGCTCCGCACAGCAGCGCTGCCCGTCCGAGCGATGGCGAGCTGCGGAAATAGAGGAGCGCGGCGGCGATCAACGGCAGCCATCCGCCCCATGTCACCTGCAGATGCGCCAGATGATCGAAGCGAAATTGCACGAAGCCATACAGAATGCCGGCCACCGCCGCCGCGAGCGTCGATCGGGTCGCCAGGCGCGCCAACACGAATGCGCCATACGCGGAAAACGCGAATCCGAGAAGCATGGCCACGTTGTAGATGGTCAGCGGCGGCACATGCATCAGGGAAAGCGGCAGGACGACGAGTGCGATGCCGAGAAGATTCTCGCTGTACGCCAGCGGATATCGGGCCGGATAAAACATCGGAGCCTGATACACGGACAGCGGATGCCGGACCAGAGCGAAGCAGTCCCAGTCCAGGATCCAGGCGTTGAGCAGCGGATCGCCGTTGTCGGAGACAATCGTCCCCAGCTGGGCAGCCATCGGCCAGGTGAGTATGACGGCCAGGAGCAGGAACGCAGCGAAGATGGCAGCTTCACGGCCGAGCGCGGCAAGCTGCGGACGAAGATCGAAGCGCGTAGCGAGTGGCGAGTCGGGAGCAGGACTTGCCGCCACGATCTGCCGACTCGCTGCTCGCTGCTCGCTACTCGCTGCCAAGCGGCACCATTCTCGCAAAAAACCGGCGGGACGATGCCGCGGAAGGGGATTCGCCGTAGGTGGTATCTCGACCTCCATGGCATTCGCCGCGAAGGGCGCAAGGAAACCGGTTTTCACTACCGATATCCCGACGGGCGGGCGGTCGCCGATGAGCGGTCGTTGGCCCGCATCCGAAAGCTGCGCGTCCCTCCGGCATGGCGCGACGTGCGGATCGCCCGCGGCGACTCCTCTCCGCTTCAGGCGGTGGGCGTCGACAAGAAGGGACGCACGCAATACCGCTATCACGATCGCTTCCGGGCCCAGCGCGAAGAGGAGAAGTTCCGGCGCGTCGTCGAATTCGGGGAGTCATTGCCCGACCTGCGGCGGCGCGTGCACGCCGATCTGAAACGCAGCGAGCTCGATCGGCAGCGCGTGCTGGCCGCGATCGTCCGCCTCATCGATCAGGGGTTCTTCCGCGTCGGCAACGACAAGAGCGCGCGCTCCGAGTTGACGTACGGTCTCACCACCATTCAGGGCAAACACGTGAAGGTAGCCGGCGCCGTTCTGCTCTTTGACTACATCGGCAAATGGAGGAAGGCGCAGAAGCGGGCCATCGAGGACCGTGACGTCGCCGCGATCGTGCGCAAACTCAAATCGCTGGACGAGAAGGAGCTCTTCGCCTTCCTCGATGCCGGCAAGGTCCGCGATGTCAAGGACCGTCACGTCAACGAATACATTCAGTCCATCATCGGCGAGACGTTTACAGCCAAAGACTTCAGGACCTGGGCCGGAACGCTGCTCTGCTCGATCGCCCTGGCCATGCAGGGACAGGGCTCCAGCAAGACGGAGCGTAAGCGAAAGATGAAACGGGCCATCGATGCCACCGCCGAGCAGCTCGGTAACACGGCCGCCGTCTGCCGTTCGGCCTACATCTGCCCTCGCCTTCTCGACGAGTACATGGAAGGAAAGCCCTTCGAGACGCTGCGCAAGACGCGAAAGGGAAAGCCGGTGGTGCGCGTGGGCCTGTCGATGGAAGAGCGCGCCCTGCTGAAGTTCCTCAGGGAGACGATTGCGGATCGGAGGAGACATGCGCGGGAGAAGCTGTTGGCTGTTAGCTATTAGCTGTTCACACAACCTTCTAAGAGCTAACAGCTTAGAAGGTCTCTCCGATCCAGAACTCCGTTCGGTACTTCCCGTAGCTCTGCTTCAGATCCGTCCGCCGGGCGAAGTCCCAGTGCAGCTCCAGGCCGAGTAAATTCAAGGAGAGGCCGTAGCCCACCGAGGCCGCACCGTTGACCAGACGGCCGCCCTTGATGAACTTGTAGGGCTGTCCGCTGAACTTCGCGCCGCCGATGTCGAAAAAGAGATTGCCGCGCACCTGCTGGATCACCATGAATGGCATGGCCAGAATGTCGATCAGAGGGAAGCGGAACTCGAGATTCGCGAAAGCGGCCTGGTTTCCGATGATGGAGCGGAAGTCGTAGCCGCGCAGCGTATTCAGCCCGCCGAAGTAGTAGAAGTTCGGCAGATTGCCCGTCGAGTATCCGGCGAACAGACGGGCGGCCAGAAGTGTGCGCGATGACAACTGAAAATACTGGCGCGCATCGATCTGGTAGTCGGTGGTGAGCATGTTGCCGCGCGTGCCGGGATTTCCGTTGATATCGACAAACGCCTGTCCCCGCTTGATGTCGGGCGCGAACGACGTGCTGATCTCATAGCGGTGGCCGGAGATGGGGCCGAACTGCTTGAACACCGATGTGTCGCCGCTGAACGTGCCGCTGAGGATCGGGAAACTGTCGCGGTAGTGAAACACGAAGATGTCGCCGGTGGAGGTGTAGTACGGGTAGTTGACGTCCCGCACCTCGTAGCCGAGACCCGTATCCAGCCGGTGATAGCGATCGAATGGATAGCTGACGATGCCGATGGCTCCTGTCTCGCGATAGAGCTGATGGCGCTCGAAAAGCGACGCGCTGTTGGTGCTGGGCGTGGCGTAGAAGGAGCGATTGTCGAACACGCGGAAGCCCCAGTTCGTTCTCCTCTGCAGATCGAAGTAGAGGAAGTCGAAGTTGGAGAATGACGACACCGAGTCGAGCGAGGCGATGAAGCGCCGATTGCCCAGCATGTCGCTCATGTAGATCGTCGATCGCGAGACCAGGAGCTGATCGGAGCTGACGCCGGCGTTCACCTCCACGTCATCCACGAAGAGATGGAACCCGCGCGGCTTTTCGATCTTGTCCTCGTCGACCGCCACCTCCACCGGAGGCTGGAACACCTGGCGCGACTCGGCCAGAAGCGGCGCCGAGGGGAGCGTGGTTTTCTCCGCCGGATGCAGCGGCTTGTCTGTGGTCGCGGAGAAAAGCTGCCAGCGCCGCTTGTAATACGAGGAGAACACCATCCGTTCGCGGTTGTTCTGTCCGACGAAGACCACCGGTGTGAAGCAGCCGCCGACGACATCGGTGTATTGCAGAAGATCGCCGCTGGCCAGATTGAGAGAGTAGATGTTGTAGGAAGCGAAATTCGTCGGATCGGCTTTCGGCGTGTCACCCTGTCGCTTGGCTTTGTCCTCGGCCTTCTCCAGGATGGCTGCCGCCTCTTCGATATTGCGGCCGGTCTGCTTGTCCGAGGAGAAGAAGATCCGCTTCCCGTCCGGCGAGAACCACGCGTCGATGTCGTTCCACATGCCGCTGGTCATCTGGAATCGCTCGCTCGGATTCTCGAGATTCAACCGGAAGAGTTTCGCGTAGCCGTTGACCACCGATGAGTAAACCAGCCATTTGCCGTCGGGAGAAAAGACCGGAGCACCGTCGAAGAACCGGTCGTTGGTGATGTTCTTCACTTCGCCTGTGGCCAGGTCATAGAGAAAGATGTCCGGCTGGCTGCCGACAAAGCCGGCAAAGGCGATCTTCTTTCCATCGGGCGAATACGTGGGACTGAGCTGTTGCTCGATCTTCATGGGCACCGAACGCTCGATCGAACCGGTGAGGGCATTGATGAGCATCAGATTGCGCCCGCGTTCCTTCTTGACGAATAGCGCGATCTGATCGCCGTTGGGGGCGAAGGCGACGTCGCGTCCCATCACGGGCCCGGTAGTCAGGCCCTGCACGACGGCGTATTCGTATTGGCTGGTGTAGCCACTGGTCAGGTTCTTCAGCAGCTTTCGCTCGGGGATGTTGAAGAGAACGACGTCCGCATCTTCTTTGTACGTGGTGATCGCCGCGAGCAGGTCGCCCGATGGAGATGGAACCGGAGCGATGTCTTCGCTCTCCACGTCGGCGCTGATCTTGAACGGGTCGCCATACTCCTGCGGTTCCCCTTTCGCCACGAGGGCCGGTAGGTACTGCTTGCGCAGCCAGGTGCGGAAACGGCTGTCGAATTCGTCGGGCGTCACATCGAAGGCGCGCTTGAGCGCCTTATCAACGGATGATCCTAATGTATTACGATATTCATATATGAAATCGCGGAGACCGTCCCACCCGTACTTCTGTTGCATGTACGCGAACACCGCGTGCCCGAACCGATACGCGAAGTAGCCGCCGCCCTGCGCCCGCGTGATGGGCGGAACTTCGTCGTTGACGACCGCATCGCGCAGCACCATGCGGTCTTTCGAGTCTTCGTCCTGACCCATGAACGAACAGCCCCTCCATGAACCACGTGGGCGGGTTGGCCGTGATGGTCTTTCCCAGTTTTCCCTGGAAGAGAACTTCGTATTCGAAGACGTGCGTCATCTCGTGCGTGATGAGCTGCAGGAGCTTCTCGTCCGTGGTGTCGATGGGCAACACCATGCGGTTGCGCGCCGGCTCGGCGAACGCGCCCACCCCTTCCGGGATGAAGTTGAGATCGACGTTGGTCTGCTCGAATGCGGAGTGCGTGTGGTAGTAGATGATCGGGATCTTCTTGGAGATCTGGTAGTTGAACTTGCGCGACAGATCGTCGTACGCGCTCTCGGCCATGTCCACGACCTTCTGCAGAGCGCTGCGCTCCTCGTTGTAGAAATAGATGTCGAAGTGCGTGGAATGGTAGATGTTCCAGTGGAACTTGTCGTAGACGATTTTGTTCTGGCCGAAGGCGAAGGCGTTCGACGCGACGGAGACAGCGAACAGCAGCGTGATGATTCGCTTCAAGCGGAATCCTCCATGGCGAGTCGGAGGTCGTAGGTCGGAGGTCGGCCCCTGACCGGCGACACGCGGCCCGCGATCTGCTACTCCGTAAACACGTACCGCGTGGCGGACGTCTCCTGCGGAACGAAAATGCCGACCAGCTGCGTCTCCAGGGAGCGCAGGTTCTCGAAGAGGCCGAGGATCTCGTCGTAGTTCCGCTGATCGAATTCCTTGAAGTCGCGGAAGTTGTCCTCCAGCACCTTCTCCCCGCTGTCGGCGTTGAATACCGCGATGTCGATGTCGAATACGAAGCCGGTCGTCTCCACCAGGACCTGCCGGTAGTACGTCCGGCCGTCCGCCGGATTCACAAACTCCTCGGTGCGATAACCCGACTTGTCGTTGATGTCGAAATCCACCACGCCGGAGACGATGTAGTCCGCGCCGGTCCTGGCGCCCAGCTCACGCCAGTAATCGCGGTTCGCCTCCAGCGCCTTGACGTCACCCCCCGGCAGGCGTGTGGCCGGAACGTCGACCAGTTTCAACTTCGTGCTCTTGGTGAGCTGCTTCCGCAGGTAGCGCTGAAATTCAGATTGAATGTCCACCTTCGACGCGCGGTCGTTCTTTCGCTCCCCGTTGTTGGCGATGACGAACGGTGCGATGGCGATCTTCTCATCGCCGGTGATCTGCAGCTTCGGCTTCAGCGGGAGCTTCAATTTGACTTCGGTCACCCCGGCGGCTGCGGCGAGAGGCAGCAGAGAGATGACCAGGACGCCTGCGGCTCGTCTCATGGCGCACCTCCGGGAGGCACGTGCGGCGGAGGATTTGCCGGCTGCGGCGGCAGATCAGTCGGTGCCGGCAGGTTGGTCGGTGCCGACGGTTTCGTCGGCTCAGCAGCCGGTGGGGTCGGCGGCCCGCCGGTAACCTCGGTCGCTTTCACTTCCGCGGGGGGCGTCGTCGGCGGCGCCGCCGATGCGGTCTTCACGTCCTTCTGCTGTCGTTTCTTGTTGCGCGACAGGAACTCCACGTAGCGGCTGTAATTCTTCTGAATGTACTGGTTGGAGCGATCGAGCTTCAGAGCCTCCAGATACTCCTTGCGGGCGCTGTCGAAGTCGCCGTTCGCCTCGTAGGCCACCGCTAGATTGTTGTGGGCCATCGGGTCGGCGGGATTGATCTCGACCGCTCGGCGGAAGCGGAAGAGCGCCTCGCGCCACAGACTCATCTTGGCCATCTGTACGCCGAAGTTATCCTGGGTCGACGGACGGGTCATATCAGCGTGATGTGAGCAGCCGGCCACCAACACCGCGAGCGCGACGGTAATCGGCAACCACCGACGGATCGTCCGCTTCATATCGTCTCCTCGGCAAAGAGGTGCTGATTGGGTGTTTGGGGACACGGGGACCTGGCCGTTCTAGGCGTGCGCGATTATAATCCGGCGCGGTACCCACACAACCGCTCCCTCCTTTCGCGCCCCATCACAAAACATGAACGATGTTTCCCCTCGCGATCTGTGCATCGCGTACGCACTGCTGCCGTTCGTCACCCCGGTTCGCATTCGCCTGTTGCTCGAGCACTTTTCCCCTCTGCAGGAGGTCCGGCGCGCGCCGGCCAGACTGCTGCAGGGTCTGCTCTCACTCGACCGCGATCAAGCGGAAGTCGTGAAGAATCCGTTACGGAACCGCGATCTTAGCGCGCAGCTCGAATCGGTCCGCTCTTCCGCCGTAGCCCTCGTCGATGCCGAATACCCTCCCCTGCTCAAGGAGATCATCGACCCCCCGCTGGCGCTCTTCTATCGCGGCGATCTCTCCCTGCTGCAGAAACCATTGGTGGCGGTGGTCGGCTCGCGGCGCGCGTCACCCTACGGAATGAACGCCGCGGAGCATCTGAGCCAGCAGCTCGTGTCGGCGGGCGTGGCGGTGGTCTCCGGCCTGGCCCGGGGCATTGACGCTGCAGCGCACACTGCCGCGCTGAGCGCCGCCGGTACAACGGTCGCCATCCTGGGCACGAGCATCGACATCATCTATCCGCGCTCGCATCGACGGCTGACGCGCACGATCGAACGGCGCGGAGCAGTCCTGACCGAGTCCCCGCCCGGCACGCCACCCCTTGCCCCGAACTTTCCGATTCGAAATCGGGTGATCTCGGGGATTTCGCTGGGGACGGTCATCGTCGAAGCGACCGGGCGCAGTGGATCCTTGATCACCGCCAGGACAGCGGCGGAGCAGGGGCGTGAAGTGTTCGCCGTCCCCGGCCCCATCTTCTCTGCCGGCTCGGAAGGGACGCATCGGCTGATCCAATACGGCGCGAAACTCGTGCACGACGTGAACGACATCCTGGAAGAGCTTCCCGGCAACCTCCGCCTGCTCGCCGCGGAGGCGCCGCACGAGCCTGACTCCCCTCTGCGCGAAGTGCTCGCCGTCTTTCAGAAGGAGGAAGCGATTCATATCGACGCCGCGGCGTGCAAGCTCGGACAGTCCATCGCGGTCGTCTCGGAGTCGGTGCTGCAGTTGGAGCTGGGCGGGTGGCTGCGGGCAATGCCGGGATCGCGATACCTGCGGGTCAGGTAAGTGTGGGGACCGGCTTTAGCCGGTCGTCCGGCTGAAGCCGGCCCTACACCACTGCGTGCTCGTCGCCGTTGTGGTCGCGTGCCTTCTTCACCTTCATGGCCACCAGAGCCAACGGCAAACCGATGCCCACCAGGCGGCGAAGCGTCTTGGGGAAGCCGAAGGCGACCAGGAATCCGATGGCGGCGCCGCCGGCGACGAGCTCCGGGACGTGCCGTGAAGCGAATGTCTTGAAGTCGAGCGAAGTGCGCAGCTTGCGATCGAGCTCGTCGATGCGCTCACCGACGCCGTCGCGCGCCTGCCCGATGCTCCGCTCGATGGTTTCTTTTTCCCGGTCGGCCATCATCGACTCCTTGCGCGGGCGATGTCGGACTTGATCGTCTCGATATCGCTCTTGATCTGCTCGACCGATTGGGTCGGGACGAACTGTGCCGCGGCGAATTTCTTCTTGCCCATCATGGCCAGCACGCCGGCCACCACGAACAAAACGACGGTGACGATCAGCGCCGACAGCCAGGCCGGAACTCCGAGGGCCACCAGGCCGAGAACGATCGTCACGAAGAGGAAGGCCACGCCAACGAGGGCCAGGAACATCGCGCCGGCGAAAAGTCCGATGCCGCCGCCGAGCTTGGCCACGGTGTCCTTCAATTCCCACTTGAGCAGCGCGATCTCGCTGCGGAAGAGCATGGAGATGTTCTCCATCAGCTCTTTGATGATCGTGCCGAGTGAGCGGTCTGCGTCGATTACTGTTGCCATCGTCTTCCGTCGACGAGCAAAATGCGGTCCACCAGATGGATGCCCCGATCGTCGAGCTGGTCAAGGACTTCCGTTTCGAGGCCGCTCATTATCTGCCGAACGTAGGCGCCGGCCACAAGTGCCGCCGTATGCATGGGCATTCGTTCCGCGGCGAAGTGGCAGTGCGCGGGCCGATCGATCCACGGGTCGGCTGGTTGATCGACTTCGCGGATCTGAAGCAGGTGATCGATCCGGTCGTCGTGCGCCTCGATCACTACTTGCTCAACGAGATCGAGGGGCTGGAGAACCCAACTTCCGAGAGGATCGCCGTGTGGATGTGGCAGCAACTCGCGCCGTCGTTGCCGCAACTCACTCGGGTAACCATCGAGGAGTCGTGCACGTCGCGGTGCAGTTATTTTGGAGGGTAGCTCTTAGCTGTTAGCTGTTAGCTCTCAGCTGTTAGCGTCCTGGTGGTCGGGTTCAGCGACTGCCGCGGCGTTCGTGAGCGGCGTGGGGCGTGGCCGAATTGGTGCGCCTTTGTAAGCATACGGATCCGCTGGAGGCGTAGCCGGAGGTACTCTTGGTGACTTCTTGCGCGGCACCGGCAGGGAGACAAAGAACCGTTTCAAGGCGTAGAAAAGTCGTCGAATCACTTGACCCAGTTTCTCACCGTCCTAATCTCTGAGAGCTAACAGCTAAGAGCCGACAGCTATCTCCGCACTTTGTAGGCGAAATAGGAGGCGACGGTCAGGAGTAGCGTCACCACAATGCTGACGAAGGTGACGGCAGCGAGAATGGTGACCCAATCGAATCGCACGTTCAGCTACCTTGCATAGGTCATTCCCTGTGCACCGCCTTTCAAGGCGGCGGCAAGCCGCCGCACTCCTAAGGCCCCCTTTGCAGTAGAATGCCCCGCCTCAAGACAACTCGTTATCTTCACCCGCTCCCCCTGCGGCGTGTGGCCTCCGGACAGCAGCGGGTGCCGGAACGAAAGGAGAATTCCCCATGGCTCGTTTACGCGAATTTCGAATCCCTCTGCTGCTGCTCGGTGTCGCCGCGGTCCTGCTGATCGGCGCGGCCACCACCGCCAACAAAGCAGCCCAACCTCAGTGGGCGATGAACGCCTCGATTATCGAAGCGTGCAGTTGCCCGATGTTCTGTCAGTGCTACTTCAACACGGAGCCCGCGGCGCATGCCGAGGGCGAACATGCCGGGCACGGCGGCGGAAAGCATTACTGCAAGTTCAACAACGCCATCCGTGTGAATCACGGCAACTACGGCGCGACGAAACTCGACGGCGCGAAGTTCTGGGTGTCCGGCGATCTTGGCGGCGACTTCAGCAAGGGCCAGATGGATTGGGCAGTGCTCACGTTCGATCCGTCAGTGACTCCCGCCCAGCGCGACGGGATCAAGGTCATCCTCGGAAAGGTCTACCCGGTCAAGTGGCAGAGCTTCACCGTGGCCAAGGACGCCCCGATGAAGTGGGAGGCCAGCAAGGATGCCGCACTGGCCCAGCTCGACAACGGCAAGACCGCAGAGGTCTCGTTGGTCCGCTTCCAGGGAAATACGAGCGATCCAGTGGTGATCAAGAACCTGAAATATTGGGGAACGGTGCGGAACGACGGATTCGTGCTGATGCCGAACAAGGTCGAAGCCTATCGAGTCGGTGACAAGCCCTTCGAGTACAAAGGAACGAACGGGTTCATGATCACCTTCGACATCAACTCCAAGAGCTAGCGACAGTGTGCTCAGTGCTTGGTGCTTGGTAGACCCGAGCACCGAGCACCGTTACTTGCGCGGCGGCAGGTGAATCTCCAGCGCCTTCCCGTCGCGGCCGAAGTGGACCACTACGCGTGAGCCGGCGCGCAGATCGCGCCGGCTTCCCGCCGCGTTGCCGACCTTGTATGTCGTCGACGGCGTCAGTTGCACCGCTTCGATATTTCCGTCCACGCGTTTGACGATCACCGAATCGGTGTCCACCTTCTGAATCGTTCCACGAATCTCTCGCATGCCTCCATGCGCTGCCGCGACCGCCGGCAGCAGCAAGGCGAACAACAGCGCGCTAATGCGTCTCATGGGCTCCCTCCAGGAATTCTTTTTCTTCCGCTTCCTCATGGCTGACTGGGTTGAGGCGTTTCATCTCCTCGAGCTCCTGCGGCGTGATCGCCGGCAGATGGCGGATGAAGTGAACCAGCTTCCACGTCTCTTGATCGTCGCGTCCCGCCGCGTCGCCCCAGGCCGGCATGCCGGTCAACCGCACGCCGTCCTTGACGATGAAGAAGATCTCCCCGTCGCTGAGTCGCTGAGTCGACTGTTTACGCATGTCCGGCGGCTTCGGATAGAGATTTTGACCCATTTCCGTCGCTCCGCTGCCGTCGTTTGCGTGACAGACTGCACAATGATCGGCGAAGTGCGCGCGCCCCTCGGCGAGGACCGCCGGCGTGAGGGGCACCGGGTTGGGCATGGATCGCGCGGCGGCGGGAACGGCGAAATGGCGCATCGTGCGAGCCACCATCGTCTCCGGCTTCGTCGGCCCGGTTCGCGCACTGACACCGGTTCGCAACATCGCCACGACAGCAATGGCGATGAGAATCGCGCTGAGCACCGCGAGCGCGGTGAGGGTTTTGCCCGCGATCGCCCAACGACGCTCGCTCATGCGCAATTAGAATGTCGCGGCATGCTCGCCGCATTTCGCTGCAGGAGGTTTGTTTGCATGCACAGATCGCTCACCATTCTCGTCGCCGTCGCGCTGGCGTGTGCCCGTGAAGCCGCTCAGGCTCCGGTAGCCGTCGCCGCTGATGCCGCCATGCGGCATTACGACATCCGCTTCGAACAGCTACCACCTCCATTCGCCACTCCGTCGGCCGGGAATCCGCCGATTGTCACGCCGCGTCCGGCCGGGGCGATGCTCCATCTGCCGCCCGGATTCAGCATCAACGAGTACGCGTCGGGCCTCGACGATCCGCGCGCGATGCTCCTCCTGACGAATGGCGATGTCCTGTTGGCTGAGCCGGGCGCTGGTCACGTTCTCCTCCTTCGCGACGCGAACCACGATGGCATCGCCGAGGTGCGCTACACGCTCATCAGCGGCCTCAATGAGCCGTTCGGACTGGCGCTCCAGAGCGGATACCTATATATCGGCAATGCCGACAGCCTCATGCGCGTGCCGTACACGCTCGGCCAGACGCGGATCGATGCCGAGCCTCAGCGACTGGCCCCGCTCCCGCCAGGCGGCCACAGCACGCGCGGCGTTTTGTTCAATCGCGCCGGAACAAAGATGTATGTCAGCGTCGGGTCGAGATCGAATGTCAATTCGGGCGAGCCGCCCGAGCGCGCTGCGATCCTGGAGTTCAACCCTGACGGGACCGGTAAGCGAATCTTCGCCTCCGGACTTCGGAATCCAGTCGGCATGGCGTGGGAGCCAACGGCAGGCGCGTTGTGGACCGCAGTCAACGAACGCGACGGCATGGGCGATGATCAGGTCCCGGATTACATCACCGATGTTCGCGAAGGTGCGTTCTATGGCTGGCCATACGCGTTCATCGGCCCGCATGAGGATTCGCGCCGCCGGGGCGAGCGTCCCGATCTGGTGCGACAGACGATCCCGCCCGCTCTTCTGATCCAGGCTCACTCCGCGGCGCTGGGCATCGTCTTTTACGAAGGGACCATGTTCCCCGCCGACTACCGGGGCGGCGCCATCGTGGCGCTGCATGGTTCGTGGAATCGCTCGCTCCGCACGGGCTATAAAATCATCCACGTGCCGTTTCGCAATGGACGGCCCCGCGGAGGTTACGACGACTTTGTAACCGGCTGGATGACCGACGAGCGCAGCCGCAATGTGTGGGGCCGCCCCGTCGGTCTGCTCGTTCTCGGGGACGGATCGCTGCTGATCTCCGACGATGGTGCGGGAAAGATCTGGAGAGTGACATACACTCGCGCGCGCTGATCTTGCATGAAAGGAATTGATTTGCCATGGCACGACCGAAGAAATCGCAGAAGAGGCCGGCGAGGCGTAAGAAAGCGTCGCCCGTCACACGGGTGAGGAAAGCGGTCTCACGCGCAGCCAGGAAAGTGGCCGCACGCCGTCCGGCCAGGCGTCGCAAGGAACCGGTCACAGCCGAGCCGCGGCCATCGCCGAAAAAACGCGCCCTGCTGACTCCGGCCCGCGCCCCGAAGCGACGGCCTGACATTCCGATCGAGATCCTGGAGCAGATGTACACGCCGAATCAGACCAGCCTCAAAGCGTCATTCCGCAGCACCGGCGAGGATCGGCAGCGCGATCAGGAGTTCGCCTCCGGCTACGCCGACGAGCGCTGGAATGACGAGGACCACTTCACCAACAAGTCGGGAGATCCACGCATTGGAACGCACGGCCGGAGTTACGAACCCGACGAGAAATAGGAGGAGAAAGCTATGGATAGACCGATGGGAAACACAGGATTCACCCCCTCGAGCGCCACCGACAGCGGCGTGTCGACCAGCGGAGCGACCTGCCCGCATTGCGGCAAAGCACTTCCCACCCGAGGGCTGGAGCAGTTCCTCGGAAAGCTGGGCATCAGCGAAGAGATGATCGACAATCTCCGCTCCTCGATGCAGAACGTCGACGTGGAGGACTATCTCAATACCGCTCGCGAGTATCTGCGCAACGGAAGCGACAAGGCCAGGAGCTACGCCAAGGAGAATCCGGGAAAGGTCGCCGCAGGAGTTGCCGTACTCGCCGTCGGCGCCGGACTTCTGATCAGCGCCCTGAATCGCGATTAGCGTCTCTGTGTGGCGCAGGCAATCCTGCCTGCGCCCCTCATCCCCTCCCCGCCCGCCACTCCCGCCACTGTTCGTCGATCGACGACGTGAACGTGCGGGAGGGCTTCCATCCCAGCACTCGCTTCGTCGCCTCGCTCGAGACCCGCTGATCGGCGATCAGTGCATCGGTCAGAGGTCCCATGTTCTTGCGGGCCTGATCCACCGGCACGTGCTCGATGCGACCTTCCGGCGCGACGGCCCGCGCGCACTCGTCGAGCGTGGCACGCGTATCGTCAACCGCATGCAGAACGCCACCGGTGCGCGACTCCGCGATGCGAAGGTAGCAGTCGGAGAGGTCGTGGAGGTTGACCATGGCCCAGCGGTTGCGGCCATCGCCGACGATCTCCAGCGGCCGCTTCTGGTCAGCAGCGGCGAACCAACCGGCCAGCAGGCTCTGTTTGCCGCCGTAGATGCATCCGGGGCGGATCACCGCCCCGCGGCCGCTGGCCAGGACGCGCTGCTCGTGCGGCGGACGCCAGGCCACGAGCGGCAGCGGATTGACCGGCGTCGATTCGTCCGCGGCGCGATCGCCCGTGTTGCCGCACACCCAGACCCCGGAGGTGTAGATCACGAAACCGTTGAGCGAGGTGATGACATCGACCGCGATCCGATCGAGCGCGACTGCGTCCCGACCATGCGACTGTGCCGCGTGAATCAGGACATCGTAGGCGGTGAGAGTTCCGCCGAGATCGGGAAGGGATCCGAGGTCGCCGGCGACGATGACCGCGCCGCGATCGCGAAGAGATTTGGAATCCGTCTGCGGCCGGACCAGCGCCGCAACGTCGTGGCCGCGCTCGATCAGCCGCGTGGCGACCGCGCCACCCACGTAGCCGGTCGCGCCGGTCATGAAGACGCGCATTGGTGCCTAGTGCTCTGTGCTCGGTAGCTACCAAGCACTGAGCACGAATCGCCTACTTCTTTTTCTCCATTGCTTTTCGGAACGCCAGTGCCATCGCGCTCTCGCCTTCCGCGGATGCGTCGGCGCGTTCGTCGACGAATTTCGTGTATTCGTCGCGCTCCGCCGCTGCTTTCGCCGCTTCATGGCTGAGAGACATGCGCTTGCGCTGCGCATCGACGCTCATCACCCTCACGACGAGTTTCTCGCCAGGCCCGAAGGCCTTGGAAGGATCAGCTCCCGGCGGAACCATGATCTCGGAGTTGGGAATGAGGCCGACCAGTCCCGGCTCCACCTGCGCGAAGATTCCCGGCGCGCCGCCGTGATCCACGGTTGCTTCGACCACTTTGCCGATCGGGTACTTCTGCGCGACGCTCTCCCACGGATCCGTCGTCGCCACTTCGCGCAGCGACAGGGAGAGTCTCTTCTTCGCTGGATCGACTTCGCGCACCCAACCGGTCACCGTGCTGCCGATGGCGATCGATTCGTCGCCCTGCTTCACTCCGAAGGGAAGCTGCGAATAGTGAACGAGACCGTCCACTCCCGGTTCGACTTCGACGAAAAGTCCGAAGTCAGTGGAACGAACCACTTTTCCGCTGAACGGCGCGCCGACCGGATAGCGATCGGCCACGTCGGTCCATGGATCGGGCTCCTGGTCCTTCATGGAAAGGGAAATGCGCTTCCCACCGCTCTCCACCTTCATCACTTTGACCCGCACCTGTTGTCCGACGGAGACGATCTCCTTCGGATCGGTGACGCGGCGGCGGCTCATCTCCGAAACGTGAAGCAAACCGTCGACTCCGCCGAGGTCGATGAAGGCGCCGAACGGGGTGAGGGTCTTCACCGTGCCGGTCAACTCCGCGCCGGGGACGATCGCCTTACGCGTCTCCACGGCACGCGCCGCGGCCTGCTCCTTGAGGAGCGCCGCGCGTGAGACGACGATCCGCCGGCCGTCATCGGACAGTTCCGTGACGCGGAACTCGAGCGACTGGCCGACGAATGCATCAGGATTCTCGATCTTGCCCAGAGCGATCTGGGACAACGGGCAGAACGCGCGAAGGCCGCCGATGTTCACATCGAAGCCGCCTTTGTTGCGCCCGGCAATCTTTGCTTCCACCGGCAGCCGGTTCTCGTACATCTGGCGAAGCAGCTCGAGGCTCGCCTTCCCCCTGGCCAACTTGCGCGAGATGCGAAAGTCGGGCGAGGTCTGAATGACCGTCCCCTCGACGGTGTCGCCGACATCCAGTCCGTCCAGCTCTGCGGCGGCCATGACCGCTTCCGACGGCCCGCCGTAGGAAACGAAGGCGTCGTCGCCGGAAATCGAGACGATCTGTCCGCGAAGAAGTTCGCCTTGCTCCGGAGTCTTGAAGTTGAGGCTCGCTTCAAACGCCTCGGCAAAGCTGTTCGCTTCGGCGGCTTCTCTCGATTGAGTCATGGGTTCGACGAATGCCTTTCGAATGGTCGTTGGTGCGCGGGCGCGTATCTTACTCGAAACCCGGCGCGACGCGAACCCGAACCAACGCCCCGGATGTGAACTTTGTTCCGTGCTATCGTCGGCCAAATGCACCCGTGGCACGACGTGGCGATCGGCGATCGCGCGCCGGAGATCGTGCCGGTGATCGTCGAGGTCCCCAAGGGCTCGAAGACCAAGTACGAGCTCGACAAGAAGAGCGGGCTGTTGCGGGTCGACCGTATTCTTTTCAGTTCCGTGCACTACCCGGCCAACTACGGATTCATCCCACAGACTTACTGCGACGATCGGGACCCGCTCGATGTGCTCGTGCTCGGCCAGGAATCGATCGTTCCGCTGGCCATCGTCCGGGCCCGGCCCATCGGCGTGATGAAGATGCGCGATCAGAATGAAGAGGACGACAAGATCATCGCCGTGCACATCGATGACCCGGAGTACGCGCACTACAACGCGCTCGACGAGCTGCCGCCGCACCGCATGGAAGAAGTGCGACGTTTTTTTCTCGACTACAAGGTCCTCGAAAACAAGGCGGTGGTTGTGGAACAGTTTCTCGGACGCGATGTTGCACATGATGTTGTGCGAAAAGCGATCGCGTTGTATTCGCAGCAGCGAACACGTCTGATTCGGGCGTAAAAAAAAGTTTTGTTACCCCTTGACGATGTGTGATCGCGGACGCAAATTAGGAATCCCTTCGCGCCGAATGCTCCATGGCAGATGTCAACGGCGTGTCGGGTCGCTTCGGTGATGCGATGGATCACCAAGCGCGTAACGACGCGGACGCTCCTTTGCAGCTGTGAACGCGTCGAGACGCCTCGGAAAGGGCGAAGGCTGATCTGAGGCAAAGTCGGTTCGAATGCCCTCTGGTGGATGTTAACGAACCGAGAATGGGCTCGCGAGACCAGAGATCGCGAGCCTCTTTGTTTTCAGGCAGAATTCGCGCGTGACCACGCGCGTCTACCTCGTCCGTCACGGCTCCACCGAGTTGAGCGCCGAAGATCGCTTCGCCGGCGCTGTCGATGTCCTGCTCTCCAACGGCGGACGCGATCAGGCTCGACTCCTCGGCCAACGTCTGGCCCGCGAACCGATCACGGTCGCCTTCGCCAGTCCCATGCAGCGCACGATGGAGACCGCGCGGCTCATCGTCGCTGCGCATGGAGTCTCCGTCAGCCCCATCGACGGCCTGCGCGAGATCGCACACGGGCGGTGGGAGGGAAAGACGCGCGATGAAGTGGAGCGCGAGTTCCCGCAGGAGTACGCGCGCTACGAGCATGATCCGTTTTCGTTTGCGCCCGTCGGCGGCGAGAGCGGACTTCAGGTCACCGCCCGCGCCCTCCCCGCCCTTCTCAAGATCGTCGAAGAGAACTGCGACCACCGCATCGTGATCGTGTCGCACAAAGCTACGATCCGATTGCTCCTTAGCTCCTTGCTCGGATTCGATCCGCGCAAATATCGCGATCGGCTCGATCAGGCGCCGTGCGCGCTCAACATCCTCGATTTCAAGAGCGTGGAGAACGCTCGCCTGACGCTTTTCAACGACACGTCGCACTACGTCGGCACCGTGCCCGACATGCCGGGGCGACGGTTGTCGAAAGTGTGGGGAGAGGATGAGGGAAGCTGATCATGAATGCAGAATGCAGAATGCAGAATGGAGAATGGCAACTTCCTAATTCTTCATTCTGCATTCTGCATTCTGCATTCTGCCGCTACCTCACCTGAAAAATCCCATTCCTCATCATTGGATCGCTGGCGTCGTAGATGCGCAGATTGTGGGCCCGATCGGTGAGCTGAATCGACAGGATGCGCCAAGTTCCGCGCGGGGCAAGCGGATTGAACTGAATCCGGCCCACGAACGTGCTGGGATCGCCCGCCGATTGCATCGGAAAGAACCCGCCGCTCCCCGCGCCGGGGCCCCCGTACTGTCCGCTGACTCCCGAGATGCCGCAGGCGTCGTCGAACGCCGTCACCGTCACAGTGAGCGTGGCCCCCTCGCGGCCGACGACGAGATCGTTCGTATTGAGAACGAGGCCCTGCATGACCGGCGCGTTGCTGTCGCAGTTGTCGCCGGCGATATTGAGCTGGACGGCGCGCACGAGCGGGTTGTCGGTGCGGACGTTGACCAGATTGTTCGCCTTGTCCTGAAGGGTGACCTGCTCGAGCTGCCAGTCGCCGCAATCGACGCACGCCGGGACAAGCAACTCGCACTGCCACAGTTCGCCTTCGCCGTGCCCGCACGAGGCGCCGATCCGCGCCCGTTTCGCCGGACTGAGGAACGTGACGCTGACCAGGTTCACGCCCGATTTGTCGTCTTCGGCCTCGACCAGAACCACATCCTTCTCGCCGGCGTGAATCGCCCGACGCTCCAGCGAGACGCTCCGTAGCGTCGGCGGCGTCGAATCGGATCCCGACGAGACCACCTGCAGCACGGCGCTCCGTGGGATCGTGCCCTGCGCCCAATTCAACATCACCGAGTTGCTGGCGTTGTCGCTCAGGCTGAGGAAGCTGATGTGCCACGGCCCCGCCTCGGCGTCCTTGGGAATGTGCACGCGGCCGACGTAACGATTCGAATCACCTTCGTGCTGCTCGGCAAAACCCTGAAGCGCTTTTCCCGTGGGACTGGTGATGGTGCCGGAAACGCCTCGCACGCCGGAGAGATCGTCGGTGGCCAGGATGACGATGGTTGCGTCCTGGCCATCCTGCACCTGCGGCGGCACAAATTCGATCGAGATGAGCTGCGGCGGCGTGGTATCCGAATTCGGATCTTTCTCCACCTCCCGATCGCGATGATTGCTGCCGCCGGCCGGCGTTGACGATCGTGCAGTGGAGCCGATGGAGACGCTCGCGTTGCCGCTCTTCGTCGATGGCACAACGAGCAAAGTTCTACCTGGCGGCTTGGGCGTGACCAAAGTCGGCGGGGCCGTTGTGCCCGTCCGTGGCGGCGTCATCGGCGGTGGCGACGACGCGTTGGCCAGAATCTGGAACATGTGCTGCTTGCGGCTGACCACGTCGTCGATCCTGCCGGCGATCCCCCGGGCCGCCGCGACTTCGCTGCGCTGTCTTTGTCCGATCGGCGGCTCCACGGTCGTCGTCGTTTCGGTGGTGACCGCCTCCTGTCGCGAATAGGAGCGAATGCGCAGAGCGAGAGCCACGACAAACGCGACGCTCAGGCACGTGAGAAAAATCGGCAGGAAAGTAAGTCGGCGCACGGTCTCGGCTGGATATCATCGCATGCATGCAATGGATCAACCTCGGCCAGACCGGTTTGAAAGTCTCCCGCCTCTGCCTCGGCACTATGACCTACGGATCGAAGAAGTGGCGGCCGTGGGTACTGGAGGAAGAGGAGGCCCGCCCGTTTTTCCGCAAGGCGATCGAGGCGGGCGTCAATTTCTTCGACACCGCTGACATGTATTCCGTCGGCGTGTCGGAGACGATCCTCGGCCACGCCCTGGGCGAGTACACGCGGCGCGACGACGCGGTCATCGCCACGAAGGTGTTCTATCCGATGGGGCCGGGACTGAATGATCGAGGCCTTTCCCGCAAGCACATCATGCAGGCCATCGATGCTTCTCTGCGGCGCCTATCGACGGAGTACATCGACCTCTATCAGATCCACCGTTTCGATCCGGAGACGCCCATCGAGGAAACGCTCGAGGCGCTGCACGACGTCGTCAAATCAGGCAAAGCGCTCTACATCGGCGCATCGAGCATGTTCGCCTGGCAATTCGCCAAGATGCTGGACATCGCCGAACGCCGAGGATGGACGAAGTTCGTGACGATGCAGAACCACTACAACCTGGTCTACCGGGAGGAGGAACGGGAGATGATCCCACTCTGCATTGACCGCGGCATCGGAGTGATTCCCTGGAGTCCGCTGGCCCGCGGGTTCCTGGCCGGCAATCGCACCCGTCAGCAGCCAGGGACGACGGAACGCGCGCAGACGGATGAATTCGCGCATCAGATGTATTACACCGACTCGGACTTCGATGTCGTCGACCGGGTCGTTGAACTGGCGAAGCGCCGCAACGTGACGCCGGCGCAGATCGCGCTCGCCTGGATCCTGCACAAACCTGGCGTGACCGCGCCAATCATCGGCGCTTCGAAGATGGAGCAATTCGAGCAGTCGCTCGCCGCGCTGGACATTGTGCTCGACGCGAGTGAGCTCCAATTCCTCGAGGAGCCATACAAACCGCACGCCGTGCTGGGACACAAGTAGCGCCGGCAACTTGCCGGCGGGTGCGCCGGCTACCAGACATCTGAGCCCTCGTGTCAAGCGGCGAGGCGTCCGGCAAGGGGCGACCCACGTCGGCGCAGGCTTTGTTGATAGGTAAGTTCGTGGTAAGGCACACGGTCCTTCCAGCAACGGAACATGATGCGGATCCATCGGTAGGCAAGGGCACGAACGGCCGCGTGATGAGTGGCTCCGCGTAAGCGCTGCTGATCGTAGAAAGCTCGGGCCCAAGGGGAGGCGGCGATCGACACCCGAGCGTATTCGTGAAAAGTCTGCTTGAGGAACTTGGGACACGCCCAGCGAGAGCAGACGATCATCGAGCCTCCACTACGGCGTGTCACCGGAGCGATTCCGCTCCACTGCGCGACTTCTACAGCAGCGCTGTAGCGGTCGCGATCCGTGCCGAACGCCACTGCGAGCCGCGGCGCCAGGACAGCACCTGCATTGGGGAAGCTCTGGAAGATTGACGCGTCCTGGTGATGGGCAAAGAGCTCATCGATGGAGCGGTCGAACTGGGCGATGCTTTCTCGCAGGACACGAAGTTGACCGGCGATGGCAAGGATCATGGTGGAGCAAGCTGCAACGATGGCCGGATCGTCGATGAGCGGTATGGCTGTTCGGATCGCATCGATCTGCTTCTCGATGTGCTCGGCCGAATGGGAGTGCGTGCGGTAGAAGGCCCTGAGTTGCTGCGTGCGCGCCTGCCGGACGGCAGCGAGTGTGGGCCATCGCAACAGAAAATCGAAAGCCTGCTTGGTGTCCAGCCCACCCGCCCAACGCAACGCCTGCGGGAACGACTCCTTGAGCAGTTGCGTGAGCTGGTTGAGCAAGGCAGTCCGATCATCGACGAGCTTGCGGCGGTACTCGACCAGAAGCCGCAGCTGACGGGTTCGGGCGTCGTCTGCTTTCCACAACCGCAACCGATCACGATGCCGCAGCAGTAACTCCAACACCAGCGCTGCATCGTCCGGATCGTCCTTCGCTCCGCTCGGCCGCAGAGCATCGCGATAGCGGGCCAGTGTCTTCGGATTGACCGGATAAAGATCAATGAACTCGTAGCGGTTAAGCACATAGAACAGAGCGCCACGTGACTGCTCCAGCGCCATCGCCACTCGTCGACCCATGTAGCGCGACCGAAGCCCCGTAAGCCACTCGTGAAGCTCCTCGGCAGACTGGCCTACAGCCATCCAGACGCGTCGGCCAGTCGCAGCTTCCTCGAGCACGATCCGGTGCTCCTTATCAGCCCAATCGATGCCCACCCATGCTCCGATCTCTTCCTGACTCATCACACCCTCCCTTCCAGGTTCGCTCTGACCGTCGCAAGGCTTATAGTTGAGTCGTGCTCGACGTCATCTGAGAATGCGTTTGGTTCAGAGCACTTCGTCCCGCTCGAAGGTCTGGCAGAATTCGTTCGACGAATGCCGGCGAAATTCGTAGCGGGACGAACCCTTTCCACATATTGTCGCTCGCTCACCACTCGCTGATCCCACAGCGCCTGACTTACCGTCGAGCCAGAACCGGGGCCGGTGGAGGGATAGCTA
>QHVS01000154.1 GCA_003223635.1 Acidobacteriota bacterium
CAAACAGGTCAACGACACATTCGGTCATCTGTCGGGGGACCGGATCCTTCGCGACGTCGGCGCACTCTTCCTCACCCGGACGCGGCACGAGGACATCATCGCTCGCTACGGCGGTGACGAATTCGTGCTGCTCGTGGCAAACGCCGCGGCATCCCAAGCAGAAACGCTCGCCGCGCGACTCTGCGAAGAAGTCGCCGGTCTGCAGTGGCTCCTCGGCGGAGAGACCGTCCATATCGGGGTGACGACCGGCGTTTCCTCCTCCGCTCTCCTGCAACGGCCCAGCGTTTCCCAACTCCTCGGCGCCGGCGATCGCGACCTGTATAAGAACAAGTGGGTCCGCGCGCATCCCTCGCTCGATCCCGAGATGTACGAGTATCCGAGCAGCCGGGAGAGCAAGATTTCCGAGCTGGTGGAGTTTCCCTCCAGAAAATTTATCGTTCCCGAACGAGCCAGCGGCACGGAGTAGTGCTCAGTGCCTGGTGCTCAGTAGCCGGTAGCAGAGACGTACACTAAGCACCGAGCACTGAGCACCTATGGGCCGCATCCACCTCGGCACGATTCTCGGCACGACGATCACTCTCGACTTCAGCTTCGTCATCCTGATCGTCTTTTTCGTGCTGAGCGACATCGAGCGCGCCGGCATTCGAAATGCCCTGCTGTGGGCGCCGGTCCTCCTCATCAGCATCCTCGTTCACGAGCTGGCCCACGCAGCCATGATCGGCTTCCTCGGATTCGGTCCCAGCCAGATTCTCCTGCAAGGCATCGGTGGGGTTACTGTGAACGAGCGCCGCGCGCGTCCGTGGCAGGACCTGCTGATCAGCGCCGCCGGCCCGATCTCCAGCTTCCTTCTAGCGGGGGGACTCTACGTCCTGTTCATCAACGTCGGATTCGTGAGGCACGATCCATTTCTACTGGCCCTTCTCCCTCTGCTCCTTCGGGCCAACCTCTGGTGGGGCGTGTTCAACCTGATGCCGGTCGTCCCGCTCGACGGGGCCGGAGTGGTGCGCAATTTCCTCCGCCTGTTCCTGAATGAGCGCACCGCGTTCGTGATCTCCATCTGGATCTCGATCATCACCGGCTCGCTTCTGGCGATCGCCGGCCTCGTCACCCGCTGGATCTTTCTCTCCCTGTTGATGCTCTGGTACGTCCGCTCAAGTTATCTGCAGTGGCAATTCTTTCGCTCCTACAACCGCACGGACGACTAAGCGGGGCGGGACGCAAATTCACCTAAAATAACGGACTCGGCTTCGCGATGACGCTGCACGTTCCCGACGTCCAATCTCGTCGTCCCTCTCGCCTTCAGCGGGCGCGGCGCGCGGTGGTTCACTGGCTGCGCGGAACGCGCATGGGATTGCAGTCGCTGCGCACGAACCTGGCGATCCTCAAGGCCCAGCAGGAAGCGACGCTCGACGGCATCCTGGTCGTCGACACCGACGGACGCATCCTCTCTTACAACCGGCGATTCCTCGAAATCTGGGGAATCCCCCCGGAGGCGGCGAAGACTTCGGATGACCGCGCTCTTCTTCGCTACGCCGAAGAGCGGGTGTCGGACTGGGAGAGCTTCATCGCCCGCGTTCAATATCTGTATGAACATCCTGATGAGGTTCAGACGAACGATTCGGTCCGGCTGAAGGACGGCCGTATTCTCTCGCGCGCCTCAGTGCCGGTCGTTTCGCGGGGCAAGTACGCCGGACGGGCTTGGTACTTCCGCGATGTCAGCGAAAGCATCCGCAACGAGGTGCGCCAGGCCACGCTCTTTCAAATTGCCCAACTCAGCCGCGAGACAACAGACCTCGCGGAGTTCTATCCGGCGATTCATCATCTGGTCGGCGCGCTGATGGAGGCGACGAACTTCTACGTCGCCGAGTACGACGCCGCGTCGAATGTCGTCAGCTTTCCCTACTTCGTCGATGAATTCGATACGACCCCCGCCGCCCAACCGCCCGGTCGCGGGTTGACGGCCTACATCCTGCGCACCGGCAAGCCGCTTCTGGCCACGCCGGAGGTGCACGAAGAGCTGCTGATCGCCGGCGAGATCGAGTCAGTAGGCGCCGAATGCGTAGATTGGCTCGGCGTGCCATTGAAGAGCGGCGATCGCACCTGGGGCGCCATCGTGGTCCAGACCTACGACCCGGCCAGGCGCTACGGCGAGCGCGATCAGGAAACTCTCGTCTACGTTGCGCAGCACGTGGCCGCTGCGGTCGAGCAGAAGCGCGCAGAAGCAGCGCTGCGCGACAGCGAGCGGCGCTATCGGCAGATGTTCGAGAACAACCGCGCCGTGCAGGTCCTGATCGATCCCCAAACGGGGTCGATCGTCGACGCCAATGTCGCTGCAGCCGAATACTACGGGTGGAGCGTCGAGCAGCTTTGCTTAATGCGCATCTGGGACATCAACACGCTGCCCGAGCAGCGCATCCGAGAGCTGATGAGCGAAGCGCAACAGCAACGGCGAAGCTACTTCGCGGCCCGTCACCGGATAGCCAACGGCGAGATTCGCGACGTCGAAGTGCATTCCGGACCCATGGACATCGGCGGCCGCACCGTTCTCTACTCGATCATCCACGATGTCACCGAGCGCAGACACGCAGAGCAGGCGCTTGGGGCGTCAGAAGAGAAGTACCGGAACATCTTCAACTTCGCCAGCATCGGCATCTATCAGTCGACCCGTGACGGGCGCTTGCTCACGGCGAACATCAGCCTGGCCCGCATGCTCGGCTACGACACGGTCGAGGAACTACTTCGGAAGAACCTGGGGCAGGACATTTACTTCAGTTCCGAAGAGCGCGAGGAACAGGTCCGGCAGCTCGCCACCGGAAGTGCCGCCGACCTCGAGCTGCTATGGAAAAAGAAGGATGGCTCGCCGATCTGGGTGCAGGTCAACGCGCACTCGATTCAGACCGGCGACGGCGGCGTGATGTTCGAAGGCTTCGTCTCCGACATCACCGAGCGCAAGCTCGCCGACCAGCAGGTGGTCGCCGCCAATACCCAGCGCAAGGCCGCCACGCGCGTCTCGATCATCGCCACCGATCCGGACGGGACGATCACCGTCTTCAATTCCGGCGCGGCGCGAATGCTCGGATACACATCACAGGAGATGATCGGACGCCAATCGATCGTCGAGCTGCACCGTCGCGAGGAGCTCGAGGAGCATGCCGCGCGTCTGCTGACCGAAACCGGCGGACGGCTTGCCGGATTTGACATCCTCGCCTATCGAGCAGACCGCTACGGCTTCGAGGAACGCGAGTGGACCTACGTTCGGAAGGACGGCACTCCGATCACCGTGCTCCTTTCGGTGACCGCACTGCGGCGCGACGACGGATGGCTGACCGGATTCCTTCACGTGGCCAACGACGTCACTGAGAGAAAGCAAGCCGAGGAGACGTTGCGCACCCAATCAGCGGCGATGACCGCATCGATGGACGGCATCGGCATCGTCAATGAGCGGCTGGAGTTCAGTTACCTGAACGACGCGCTGGCCAAACTGTATGGTTATCCCGACGCCGACTCGATGACCGGACTGCCGCTCTACGCGATCTTCGATTCGGCCACCAGCGAGCGGTTCACGAACACGATTCTGCCGGTGGTGCAGCAGCGTGGGCGCTGGCGCGGCGAAGCAAACGGCCTGCGTCACGACGGCCTGACCTTCCCGCAGGAAATCTCGGTCAGCTCGATCGAGGGTGGCGGTCTGGTCTGCGTGGTGCGAGACATCACCGAGCGCACTTACGCCGAGGAGCAGATCAAGCATCTCGCCTACCACGACGCCCTGACCGGACTTCCCAACCGGCTCCTGTTCAAGGATCGGCTCACGGTCGCCATCTCGCACAGCCAGCGCGAGCGGACGATGCTGGCCATCCTCTTCCTCGACCTCGATCGATTCAAAGTGATCAATGACTCGCTGGGTCACAACATCGGCGATCAGCTCCTGCAGGCGGTCGCCGTGCGCGTGCAGTCGTGTGTGCGCGAGAGCGACACGGTGGCCCGGCTCGGCGGCGACGAATTCACCGTACTCGTCCCGCATCTTCAACACGCCGAAGATGGCGCGCTCGTCGCCCAGAAACTTCTGGAAGCGATCCGCTATCCGTTCCACGTCGATGGTCGCGAGCTGTTCGCCACGACCAGCATCGGGATCAGCCTTTATCCGGAAGATGGCCTCGACGCAGAGGCGCTGATCAAGAACTCCGATACGGCGATGTACCAGGCCAAGGAGCAGGGACGCGACAACTACCAGCTCTTCAACGCGTTCATCAACGCCAAAGCACTGCAGCGCATCGCGCTCGAGCATGGACTGCGGAAGGTGCTGGCCAATCAGGAGCTCGCCGTCCACTACCAGCCGATCTATGACTTCCGATCCGGCCGCATCAGCGGGATGGAGGCCTTGATGCGATGGAATCACCCGTCCATCGGCATGATCCCGCCCGCCGTTTTCATCCCCCTGGCCGAGGCGGTCGGAGTGATGGTGCCGATCGGCATGTGGGCGCTGCGCACGGCATGCGCGCAGGCCAAATCGTGGCATGACGCCGGCTTCCGCAATCTCTGCCTCGCAGTGAACCTCTCCGTGAACCAACTCCAGCAGACCGATCTGCTCCAGCGGATCCGCGAGATCCTCGACGAGACCGGCCTCCCGGCGCGGCTTCTCGAGCTGGAGATCACCGAGAGCAGCGCAATGCAGAGTCCGGAGAACAGCATCCGCACGCTATACGACCTGAAGAAGATGGGCGTGCGCATCTCGCTGGATGACTTCGGGACCGGTCACTCCTCGCTCAGCTATCTCAAGCGGTTCCCCATCGACACGCTGAAGATCGATCAGTCGTTCGTCCGCGACATCAACAACGATCCCGATACGGCAGCGATCGTCACCGCCATCATCGCCATGGCTCACAGTTTGAGGTTGAAGGTGATCGCCGAAGGCGTCGAATTCTCGGAACAGGCGGCGTTCCTGAAACGGCACTCCTGCGATCAGATGCAGGGATACCTGATCAAAGCGCCCGTAGCTGCCGACAACTTCGGGGAACTGCTGACCGGAATGACGAGCATCGCGTTGTCCGTGTAGGCCGCGCCCCTCACCCGGCGCTTCGCGCCACCCTCTCCCCGCTTCGCGGGGCGAGGGCTCTCGAGATCCTTCTCCCCGCGTGCGGGGAGAAGGTGCCGCGGAGCGGCAGATGAGGGGCAAGGCTTGACCACTTCTGAGACAGGCCGTTGTGGTACCTTCTCCCGCCTGCCCGACCGAATGGAACCCGCATCGCAGCAGAGCAGCCGGCGTTATCTCCTGACCCTCTCCCTCGGCGCTCTCGGCGTGGTGTATGGCGACATCGGCACCAGCCCTCTTTACGCGCTTCGGGAATGCTTCCGCGGTCACCACGCCGTGCCCCCGACGCCGGAGAACGTCCTCGGAATCCTCTCGCTGATCTTCTGGTCGCTGGTGGTCATCATCTCCGTCAAGTACCTGGTGCTGGTGATGCGCGCCGACAACCACGGCGAAGGCGGCATCCTCGCGCTGATGTCACTGGCCGGCGCCCGCGGCGACGGAGGGCGCGGAAGACGCGCGATTCTCATCGGCCTCGGCCTCTTCGGAGCAGCGCTTCTCTACGGCGACGGAATGATCACGCCGGCCATCTCCGTGCTCAGCGCAATCGAAGGCCTGGAAGTGGCCACGCCGATCTTCTCGCCCTTCGTCGTGCCGATCACGGTCATCGTGCTGATTGGACTTTTTTTTCTGCAGAAGGTCGGGACGGCGCGCGTAGGCGCCATGTTCGGCCCGGTGATGATGATCTGGTTCGCCGTGATCGCCCTTCTCGGCGTGATGCAGATCGTGCGCGAGCCCAACGTTGTAGGAGCCGTGAATCCGGAACACGCCGTACGATTCTTCATCGAGAACGGGATGAAGGGATTCTTCGTCCTCGGCGCCGTCTTTCTCTGCGTCACCGGCGGCGAAGCGCTCTACGCCGACATGGGTCACTTCGGCGCAAAGCCAATCCGCATCGCCTGGTTCACCATCGTCTTCCCCTCGCTGGTGCTCAATTACTTAGGCCAGGGAGCGCTCCTGCTCCACAATCCACAAGCGACCGATCATCCGTTCTTCCACATGGGGCCGGAGTGGACGCGCTTTCCACTCGTCGTTCTCTCGACCATCGCAACGGTGATCGCGTCCCAGGCGGTGATCTCCGGCGCCTTCTCGCTGACTCGCCAGGCGGTGCAGCTCGGATATTCTCCCCGACTTCAGGTCCGCCACACCTCAGCACGAGAGATCGGACAGATCTACATCCCGTCCGTGAATTGGATGCTGATGCTCTGCTCGATCGGCCTGGTGGTGGCGTTTCATGAGTCGACAGCGCTGGCAGCAGCGTACGGCGTAGCGGTCACGGCGACGATGGCCATCACCACCGCTCTGCTGGCTCTGGTCGAGCACGAGCGATGGAACTGGAGCGTCATCACTGTCCTCACCGTGACCATTCCCTTGCTGGTCATCGACCTCGCGTTTTTCGCCGCGAATGCCATCAAGATTCACGAAGGGGGATGGTTTCCGCTGGCGGTCGGAATCGTGGTCTTCACGCTGATGTCCACCTGGCGAACCGGGCGGCACATTCTCAACGAACGACTGGCCAGTCAGAGTCTGTCCATCGAGCTTTTCCTGCGCGATCTGGCCAGCAACGTCATTCATCGCGTCCCCGGAACGGCGGTCTTCATGACGCGCCAACCGGAGGGTATCCCCACCTCTCTGCTGCACAACATCAAACACAACAAGGTCGTGCATCAACGCACCGTGCTCCTGTCGGTACAGGTGGAGGAAACGGCCTACGTCGTCGAGGAGGAACGCTATCAGTGGCGCGATCTAGGCTATGGGATCTATCGTCTGGTGGCGCGCTTCGGATTCATGGAGGACCCGAACATCCCCGAGCTGTTCGCGCGTCTCAAAGTTCCTGCGAAATTCGAACCCATGGCCACCAGCTATTTCCTGGGCCGGGAAACTCTGATCGCCACCCGGGCGCCGGGCATGGCGATCTGGCGCGAGCGGCTCTTCGCGTGGATGATGCGCAATGCGAGCAGTGCTTCTCAATACTTCTGTCTGCCTCCTAACCAGGTGATCGAGCTCGGAGCGCAGATGGAGATTTGAAGTCTCGATGAGCGATCGCAACGAAGACGACCGAGGCGAGCTGACGATGCGCCGCCTCCGCCGGATGTTCATCGGCAAGGCGCGCGACGTCAGCGACCCGGAGATCTTCCATCACACCTCGCTGGTCGCCTTTCTGGCCTGGGTGGGCCTGGGGGCGGACGGGCTCTCCTCGTCTGCGTACGGACCGGAGGAAGCGTACAAGGCGCTCGGCGGGCATACCCACCTGGCCATCATCCTCACGGCGATGACCGCGCTGACCATCGTGGTCATCGCCACCGCATACGCGAACCTGATCGAGCACTTTCCGGGCGGCGGCGGGGGCTATCTCGTGGCCACCAAGCTCCTGGGACCGCGCATCGGCGTGGTCTCCGGCTGCGCGTTGCTCGTCGACTACGTGCTGACGATCACCGTGTCCATCGCCAGCGGATGCGATCAGCTCTGGTCTCTCTTCCCGCTTTCCTGGGGGCAACACAAACTTCTCGCCGAGATGCTCATCCTCGCCTTTCTGATCATTCTGAATCTGCGAGGAGTGAAAGAGTCGGTGAGCTTCCTCGCGCCGATCTTCGTCGCCTTCCTGGTGATGCACGTTTTCCTGATCGGCTATGCGCTCATTCACAACTTCGGACACCTGCCCACTGTCTTCCACGATGCGCACCGCGACTTCCGATCGTCGGTGAGCATCCTCGGCTGGGTGCCGGTGATGCTGCTGATCCTGCGCGCCTACTCGATGGGCGGGGGCACGTATACCGGAATCGAGGCCGTGTCGAACGGCGTGTCGATGCTGCGCGAACCGCGCGTGGTCACCGCGCGCAAGACGATGGCGCTGATGGCCGTGTCTCTGGCCTTCACCGCAGCCGGCATCATGTTCGGTTACCTGCTGACCGACGCGCGACCGGTCCCCGGGAAAACGCTCAACGCCGTCCTGCTGCAAAACCTCTTCACGCACTGGACGATGGGCAAGGCAATCATCATCGTTACGCTGGTGACCGAATCGGCGCTGTTGTGGGTCGCCGCGCAGGCGGGTTTCCTCGACGGGCCGCGCATTCTGTCGAACATGGCCAACGACTCATGGATGCCGCACCGCTTCTCGCAGCTTTCCGACCGGCTGGTGACGCAGGACGGCATCCTGATGATGGGGCTCGCAGCGCTCGGGGCGCTGATCTACACGAAAGGCGACGTGACCACGCTGGTGGTGATGTACTCGATCAACGTCTTCATCACCTTCTCCCTCTCGCTCCTCGGCATGTCGCGGCATTGGATTCTCGAGCACGACAAAGAGCGGAAGTGGCTCAGGAACCTGGCCATCCACGCGATCGGTTTCTTGCTCTGCGCGAGCATTCTCACCGTCACCGTATTCGAGAAATTCACGTCCGGCGGGTGGATCACGCTGGCCATTACCGCCGTGCTGGTCAGCATCGCCTTCGCCATCCGCAAGCATTACGAGAACATACGCGCCGGCCTCCGCTCGCTGGACGATGTGCTGACCGGCGTGCCGCCCTCGAATCCGCTCACCGCTCCGCAGCCGCTCGACAAGAACGCGCAGACGGCGGCGATCATGGTGAAATCATTTTCGGGTTTCGGTATCCACGAGGTGCTGTCCATTCATCGCCTCTTCCCGCGCACGTTCAAGAACTTCATCTTCGTCAGCGCAGCGGTGGTCGACTCGGGAGTGTTCAAAGGGAGTGAGGAAGTAGGCCGCCTCGAAGATGAGACGCGGTCGAGCCTCGAGCGCTACGTCGCATGGGCGCGAGGCCAGGGGATGAACGCCGACTATCGGATGGCCGTCGGGACGGAGGCCGTCGACACGGCGACGCAGCTCTGCAAGAGCATCGCAGAGGAATACCCCCGCGCGATCTTCTTCATGGGGAAACTGATCTTTAAAGAAGAGAAGTGGTACTACCGATTGCTGCACAACGAGACGCCTAACGCCATCCAGCGCAGGTTGCAGTTCGATGGGTTGCAGGCAATCGTGTTGCCCATTCGTGTGCTGGCGTGATCGCCCCTCACCCGGCGCTGCGCGCCACCCTCTCCCCGCTCCGCGGGGCGAGGGTTCTCGAGAGCCTTCTCCCCGCTCCGCGGGGAGAAGGTGCCGCGAAGCGGCGGATGAGGGGCCTTATGGCGTGATCCACCCCGCGAAATGCGTCGTCCCACCCTCGATCTTGATCATTGCCACCGGCTTGATCGGATCGCGATTGGGGCCCATGGTGATCACTCCCGACACGCCCTGATAATTGCGCGTGGCAGCAATCTGGTCGCGGATCGATTTTCGATCGAGCGAACCTGACTTCCTCGCCGCGTTGGCGAAGATGTAGAGCGCGTCGTAGCCGAGTGCGGCATTGGCGTCGGGATCGCGTCCATACCGTTTGCGAATCTCGCCGACGAAGCGCTGCACTGCCGGGCGCGGCTCTCCCTTGAAGTAGTGATCGGAGAAGTAGCAACCGTCGACCGCCTTGCCGCCGATGGTGATCACCGTCGGCGAATCCCAGCCGTCACCGCCAACCATCGGACCGGCGATGCCGAGGTCGCGCGCCTGGATGGCGATCTGTCCGACATCGGTGTAGAAGCCAGGGATGAAGACCACCTGCGGATTCGCAGCCCTGATCGCCGTGAGCTGCGGCCGGAATTCGGTGTCGCCCCCTGCGTAACTCTGCTCGGCGATGATCTTCCCGCCAAGCGGCACGAATGATTTGCCGAAGAACTCCGCCAGGCCGACCGAATAATCGTTCTTGTTGTCCTTCAGAATCGCAGCGGTAGTCAGTTTGAGGTTGTTGCGAACGAACGTGGCCAGCGCCTTCCCCTGGTAGGGATCAGTGAAGCAGACGCGGAAGATGTAGTCGCCCTTCTTCGTAACATTGGGATTCGTTGAGGAGGGGGAGATCATCGGCACCTTCGCCGCCTGGCAGATCGGTGCGCCGGCCAGCGACTGGTTGGACGAGTTCTCGCCGATGACGCCGATGACGCCGTCGCGCGTGATCAACTTCGTCACGACCGATGCCGCCTCCTCCGCGCGGCCGGCGTCATCCTCGATGATCAATCGAATTTTTTTTCCGAGGACGCCGCCGCCGTTGTTGATCTCCTCGGCCGCCAGGCGCACGCCCTGCACCGTCGCCTGTCCGAACGCCGCTTCGCTGCCGCTCAGCGCGGCGTACACTCCGATTGGAATATCGCTTGCTGCGGCGGCCGTTTGGGCTTCGCGGTTACGACCGCAGGCAACTGCCACGATCAACAGCAGATACGAAAATTTAGGGCCCATCACGCGCCGAGAGTTTATCAGCGGAAAGGATTCACCACTTCATGCAGGCCAATGATCTCCGCCGAGGCATGGTCATCCTCTGGAACGGCGACCTCTGTAAGGTTCTCGAGTTTCATCACCACACCCCGGGGAACTTGCGGGCCATGGTGCAGGCTAAGTTGCGCAATCTGCGCACCGGCAATCAGTTCGAACATCGTTTCCGTTCGCAGGACGAAATAGAGCAGGCGTTCATCAACCAGCACGAGATGGAGTACATGTACTCCGACGGCCACGCCCATCACTTCATGAACACGGAGACCTACGAGCAGGTCGAAATCTCCGACGAGGACCTCGGCGACTCGGCCGCCTGGCTGCAGCCGGGCGTCAAGCTGCAGGTGCAGTTTTACGAAGGTCGCCCGCTGGGCGTCGAGCTGCCGAAGACCGTCAAGGCCAAGATCGCCGAGACTCAGCCGATGATGCGCGGCGCGACCGCGTCGGCATCGTACAAGCCGGCCACTCTGGAAAACGGCGTCGTCGTGCAGGTCCCGCCGTTCGTCACCCAAGGCGAAGAGATCATCGTCGACCCGAGCGACAACCGATACATCGAGCGAGCGAAATGACGCGAGGCGCGACGCGCCGAGCGTCATCCTGAGCCGCGCAGACGGCGAAGGATCTCCTTAGCGCATGGCGTCGGTCCACTTCCTCTGCCCCCAGTGCGAAGCGCGCCTCGGGCGCGAGGCGGGAGAGCCGGCCCGCGCCTGCGAGCGCTGCGGCGCTTTCAATGAGGTGATCGCTCCTGGCGCCGATGCCATCATCGATCGCTGCGCGGCGTGCGGTCACGATCAGCTCTACTTTCAGAAGGATTTCAACCGCAAGACCGGCATCGCACTGGTCGTCGTCGGCGCCATCTTCGTTCCCTGGACCTACGGCCTCTCCCTCCTCGGCGTGACCATCCTCGACTACATCGTGTGGCGCATGGTGAAGGACGTGATCGTCTGCTACCGCTGCCAGGCCGTTCATCGCGGCTACCCACCCAATCCCGCCCTCAAACCCTTTGACCTCGTCGTGCACGATCGCCACGTGTACGGCGCCGCGCCGCCGGGAGCGGAAGAGGGACATCGATGAAATTACTCTCTGTGAATGTCGGCCTTCCTCGTGAAGTCGAGTGGCGCGGACGCAAGGTGCGTACTTCGATCTGGAAGAATCCGAAAAAAGGGAGAGTAGAGGTCGCCAGACTCAACCTGGCGGGCGACGAGCAATCGGACCTTTCCGTGCACGGCGGCGCGGACAAGGCTGTCTACGCCTATCCCGCCGAACACTACGCGTTCTGGCGCACGGAACTCCCTGACATGGACCTCTCATGGGGAGCGTTTGGAGAAAACCTGACCATCGAAGGTCTCATCGAGTCGCAAGCGATGATCGGCGACCGGATCCTGATCGGCTCCGCGGAATTTGTGGTCACGCAACCTCGAATGCCGTGTTTCAAACTGGGAATCCGATTCGGCCGGGAGGACATGGTCAAGCGATTTCTGCGAAGCGGTCGCACGGGCTTCTATCTTGCCGTGCTTCGCGAGGGTGAGGTCGGGGCCGGCGACCGCATCGAGTTCACCCTTCATGACGATCGTGCTTTGTCAGTAGCTGACATCGCTGCACTCTACGCGCGTGATTCCGACAATCAGGCGACCCTCCGCCGTGCCGCGGATACGCCAGCGCTGCCGGAAAGTTGGCGCGAGTATTTTCGGAAGCGGCTGTGGGAAGCGGACGAATGACTCTGCGGACGCTGGTAACTTGCAGCCTGCTGTTCGGTCTCGGCTGTGCTGGCCATCCTTCAGTTCCCGCATACGACGCCTTCGCGAATTCGCAACGGGTGACTATTCGCGGCTATAGCGGTGACGCCATGGAACCATTCATCACTCGTGACGGCCGCTATCTCCTCTTCAACAGCTCGAACGATCCATCCGTCAACACGAACCTGCATTACGCGGAACGCATCGATGACCTCACCTTTCAGTACCAGGGAGAGATCACCGGGGCCAACAGCGCGGCGCTGGACGCGGTAGCGACGATGGATCGTGCGGGAAACTTTTACTTCATCTCTACCCGCAGCTACGCCACTACGCTCTCCACGGTCTATCGCGCCAGGTTCTGGAACGGCACCGTCAGCGGTGTCGAGCTGGTCGAGGGGATTTCCGAGAGACAGCCTGGTCGGGTCACGTTTGACGTGGAAGTCAGCCCCGACGGATCGACGCTCTTTCTCTCCGACGGCACGTTCCGCGGCGGCCCGGTGCCAGCATCAGCGGACCTGGCCATTGCGGAACGTCAGGAAACGCGGTTTCGGCGATCGGAGCGCAGTGGGGAGATTTTTCACAACATCAATTCTGCCGCGTTGGAGTACGCGGCGTCGATCTCTTCCAACGGTCTGGAGCTGTTCTTCACAAGGATCCACAACAACAAACCCGCAATCTACCGTGCGACCCGCTCGAACGTGGACGCGCCGTTTGAGCCGGCCGCGCGAATCAGCGCGATCGATGGCTTTGCCGAGGCTCCTTCGCTCTCGCCCGACGAACGCTCGCTCTACTATCACAAGCGGGAAAGCGGGCGATTCGTGATTGCTCGAGTGACTCGAAGGTGAGCTGTTTACACGGGAACCCGCGCGATCGCTGACAGCCATCCGCCGAGAACTTCGCCGATGACTACGGCGACGACGTCGACATAGAGGATGCCGGTGGCCGCCATCGTCGAGCGAATCTTCACCGTCCCCCACACCATCGGGTAAAGCACCAGCGGTCCCGCCAACCCCCACCCGGCGCGCATCCAGAAGAAGATGCCTTGCTGCATGGCCACCTCCCGCCACACGCCTGGCACGAGCATCGCGCCGCCCACCACCCCGATCCGCACCAGCGTGCTGACCAGCGTGGCTACGGTCAGCCGCCGCAGCGGATCGATGGCCATGCCGCGCACGACGAGATACCAGTGGCCCAGGAGCATGGCCATGTTCACGCTGCCGAGGAGGGCCATGCTGGAGAGCGCGCCGGCGATGCTCCAGCCGATCGATGCGCCAGTCGCCAACCGCCAGGCGCCAATCGCAGTTGCAATGTACGCGACGCCGAGCAACGCAGCGGGAACGCGAAAGATCAGTCTCTTCGGATAGCGAAGCAGCAAGACGACGATGACGGTCAGCGCAACGAGAAATGCCTCCGCATTCACAAGCGCGCCAGCGTGCGCCAGCCAGTGCGCGATCGCCGCGCCGACGGTGAGCGAGCCGCTGGTGATCAGGATCAACCGATAGAATTTCACGCCCGCATTGCGCCGCCCGACCAGCGGAAGGAAGAGATAGAGACCGGATGCGAGATCGAGAAGGAAGAGCGCGAGGAGCAACTACCTCACCGCCTGGCTGGCGCGCACGAAACGGAATCCCTCGCTCCGCAGGCGCGGCGCGGCTTCGCTCAGCACTTCGACAGTGGTCGGATACATGTGACCGATGCCGACCGCGGTCCCGTGCTCTTCAGCGGCGCGCATGAGCGCACGAAGTTGATTGCGGATGGCCTGGCGACTCTGGACGTCATCGAGAAAGACGTTGCGCGACGCAGTTCGCACGTTCATCTCGCGCGCGACGGCGGCAGCGACCGAGGAACCGGTGGTGCGCGAATCGATGAAGTACATCCCCCTCGGCAGCGCGCCGAGGACGTAGGTCATGACCCGGCGGTCGGCGGTCGCGCGCGACCCCATGTGATTGTTCACGCCGCGCGCGTACGGAATCTCCTGGACGTTGGCGGTGGTCGTGCGGGCGATCTCGTCGTTGGTCATCGACGTCAGCACCGCTCCCGATCCCGGTGAGACGCGCGGAAAGCCCTCCGGCTCCATCGGCAGATGGCAGAGCACTTCGAATCCGTAGGCATGCAACTTCGCCGCGGTCTCCGCGGCGCGCTGACTGTTCGGCAGCACGGCGAAGTTCACGTTGGGATCGATTCGCATGGCCGCGGCCATCGGCTGATGATCGAATCCGACGTCGTCGATGATCAGGACGATGTTGCCGCGGTGGCGCTCGACTTTCCGCGGCGGCGCGACGACGGCCGCGGCAGCGACGGTCCTTTTCTTACCTGCTGGAATGGGCGCCGGGGTCCCGGTGAAACGGAGAAGAAACATCCACAGCAGGATGCCGAGGAGGCCGACGATGGGAGTGATGATGAGGAGAGCGACGGTGCGGAAGGAACTCTGCCGGGGCGGCAGCTTTCGTTTTCCCTCCCATCCGACCATATCGAGATGATTCTCGCACAAACGGCAGTCGTGGTATCCTCCGCGCTCCACACGAGACCACGATCCTCCCGCGGTCGCTGCTCCATCTCACCCGCACCACCAATCAGTTCATGAGACGAGTCTTCGTGTTTCTTTTTCTTTGCGGAGTGGCAACCTCATCTTCCGCGACGATGTCGCGAGTCGTCAGCGTTCAGGATTCGCGGACGATCCTTGTGGAGTTCGCCGGCCGCCGCTCAGTCGTGGTCCTCACCGGGGTGGCCGTCGTCGCTGCCGACGAGGCCTCCGCCGCGGATTTTCTCCGTCGGATGCTCGCCGGCGCGTGGGTTCTCGTGGAAGATGGCGAGGTCTATCGCTCGCCGGACGCCCTGTACATCAATGGCGAGATGATCCGTCACGCCTGGCGCACGGCGCCCAACATGCGATACCTCGGCCAATTCGATCCGGGGCCGCGGACGAGCGCCGCGACGGCGGCTCCGCGAAAAGCAAAGCCGGTCTCTACGCCGGCTAGACCGCGATCGCGCTCCGCCAGACGCGCGCGACGGTGAAGATCCCGACCACGCGGTCGCTATCGACGAGATCGAGCTCCATCCCCACAACGAGCGGTGACTGCTCGGCGGGCGGCATCTCGACCTCGACGACGACGCGGGCGGCGTCACCCGGAGCGATGGACGAAGGTCCCTCGATGAAGCGAATACATAGAAGAGCATCGCCCAGGCGAAGGAATGGATAGTAATTGCCGTCGCGCGGAGCGATCGGAGTGTGTCGGCCGCCCACCTCCGATGGAAGAAATGTGACGAACGCCTCGGCGAAGTCACCCATCGCGCTGCAATGATGATACTCAGCTCGTCAAGCGTTCGAGCCGCGCGAGATAGATGTAGGCCTCTTTCGCGTTCCTGCCGCACATCTCCGCACTCGGGCGAAGACGCTCGCAGACCTCCGGCCGTTCCGGCTTGCCGTACAACGCACAGCGATGATCGTCTGTCAGGTGCGCGCAACGAACTCCGGCCGGCTTGCCGTTCGGCATCCCCGGCATCGGCGAGGAGATCGAGATGGCGAAACAGCAGGCGGCACAGCCGGGACGACAATCCATGTCGTGAATGTACAGCAGTCAGGGTTAACGGTTAACGGTCAACGGTGGCAAAGCCTCGGGCACCGTTAACCGTTAAACCGTTAACCTCACTGTGAGCACTCAGCCGGCGCATCACTGCGGTCGTAAATCACCGCGTCCGTGCCGATGAAGTGCCATTCGTACGAATTCGGATGCAGGGTCAGAAGAAGGACGCCGTAATGCGAGTCATCGCGCGCCTCACTTCCTCCGAGTCGGCGGACGAAGGGGCGCAACTCCCCTCCTCCGGTGCCGGCGACAATCTCCCGAATGCCCTGACGTGGCGCGAAGCGCTCGTAATCGTGATCGTGCCCATTGAGGATGAGCGTCGCGTGATGCTCGGCCAGCACGGTCCAAAGAACAGCGGTCCGGCGGCCCGGATCGTTCCGCTGGAGGCCGTGAATGCCGGAGCTGAATCGCGGATGGTGCCAGTAAGCCAGGATGCAGGGCTTGCTGTTCGCGGCGAGATCGCTGCGCAGCCAGGCCACCTGATCCGACGACGCGCTCATGTCGATCATGCTGTCGAGTGAGACGAGATGCCAGTTGCCGAGGTCGAAGCTGTAGTACTCGGAAACCTTGAAGTAGGCGAAGTAACCGGCCGCGAAATCGTTGGAGTAGTACTCATGATTGCCGGGTGAGGGACGCGTGCGGGACTTGAATGCGCCCCATGTCGGATCGTAGCAATTGGCAAACTCCTCGGGGCGACCCCGCTCGTAGGCGTTGTCGCCGATGGTGATGACCGTTGCCGCGGGAAACTCCTGCACGATCGCCGCGGTGGCTCTCGCGTTCGTCAGTTGATCCCCGCATCTGGCGATATCGCCCGCGCCGATCACCAGCGCATCGCCCGGGCTGACCTGCTGCAGTTGTGAGGCGAGGGCCCGGAGCTGTTCCGGAGAGGCCATGCGCGCCGGCGCGGCGGCGCAGGAAACCGACAATAGAACGACGACTGAGGCGTGAAGCGAGCGCACGCCGCAGATTCTACGCGAGCGTTGTACACTCACCGCGATGGCCGCGAATCCGAGCGAGCCGCGAGCGCCCTTCAGCAGCGTTTCACCGCGAGCGAGCGTCGACAGTCTGCTCCGCACTGCGCAGCAGCACCATGTGCAGCTCAGCCTGATGGCGGATACGAAGGCCAGCATTTTGATCACCATTTCCTCCATCGTCCTGACCATCTCCTTGAGCCGCTCGGGCGATCCGCAGCTTCGCCCCGCCCTGCTAACGCTGGCCGCCGCGTGTCTCATCTCCCTGATGCTGGCCATCGTTGCCGTCCTGCCAACCTTCGCCGGGCCGCGGGCGAATTCCCGCCGCCGCATGACGCGCAACATTCTTTTCTTCGGTCACTTCGCCTCGATGTCGGAGCAGGAGTACCTGGCGGCGATGGAGCGCATCCTTTCCTCCGATGCGCTGATCTACGAGACCGCCGTGCGCGACATCCATTCCCTCGGCGTCTATCTGTATCGCAAGAAGTATCGCTTCCTGCGCTTCGCGTACGTCGCGCTGTTCAGCGGATTCATTCTGGCTACGGTCGTCGAGGCGTGGTTCTACTGGCACACCTGACGACGCTCACCGCCCGAACGTATCGCAGTCTCCGATGCGCCCCGAGTCCAGCCCGCGGCGGAACCAGGTGGCGCGCTGCTGCGACGAACCGTGCGTGAACGAGTCGGGATTCACGCGGCGGCCTGACATGCGCTGCAGCCGATCATCGCCCACCGCGGCGGCAGCATTGAGTCCCTCCTCCACGTCGCCCCGCTCGAGAAGATTTCGCTGCGCAGTGGAATGCGCCCAGATGCCGGCGAAGCAATCGGCCTGCAGTTCCAGCCGCACGGAGTATTCGTTGGCGTGCGGCGGATCCTGCTCCATGTAGCGGTGGACCTTCGGCTCGATTCCCAGGATCTTCTGCACGTGATGGCCGATCTCGTGGGTCATGACGTAGGCCTCGGCGAAATCGCCATTCGCCGCAAATCGACTGCGGAGCTCATCGAAAAACGCGAGGTCGAGATAGACCTTCTCGTCGTCCGGACAATAGAACGGCCCCGACGCTGCCTCAGCGAAGCCGCAGGCCGATCCAATCGCGTCGCGGAAGAGCACCAGCTTCGCGTGGCGATACGGCACCCGCGCCTGTTCGGAGAGGATCGTGCTCCAGGTCGACTGCGCGTCGTCCAGCACAAAGGAAACGAACTGCACTTCCCGGTGTTCGGCGGGAGTCTCGTCGACGGGGCGCTCGACTGCCGGACGATCGCCCGTGTTGTCGCCGGTACCGAGGAGGGAAAACAAGTTGCGGCCGAAGAGAAGGCTCAGAACGAGGAGGATGACTGCGCCGCCGATGCCGATCGGCGCGCCGCCGAAACGGAATCCGCTCGAACCGCGGCGGTCCTCGAGGTCACCGCTTTCTCCTCCGGGCGTCCAGCGCACAGGGGCCGGAGAAGCAGGAATCAGGCCGAAGCGCGACGCTTCTTCAGATTGAAGAGGAATCCGCGCGCAGGCGGTCTGGCTCTGCGCCTGCTGGCCTGACCCAGCGCCTCGAGCACGTACAGAATTCGCAGCGCGTCGAGCCGGTCGCGCACAAACTGGCGCTTCGTGACTCGATCGGCCAAGGCCGTAGCCGTGAGATTCTTCTGCCCGCCGAAGCGCTTCTGAACGTAGTCGACCGCACGCTTGTCGATCAGATTCAGATAGCCGGTGCGCTGAGCGGAGAAGTTGATCAGGACGTAGTGTTTCTTACCGTCGAGGACGTAGTAGGTCTGACGATCGGCGACGACTTCAGCGACGAAGGCCGATTGCCGAATCTCGCCGATCAGCGTCTTGGACATTGGTGTGGAGATGGTACTACCGGCGAGCGGCGAGCGGGTTATATCTGGCCGCTGGCCGGCGGGTAGTCCTCGGCGCGGATGAGGATGTCGCGAGGCTTGCTTCCCTGCGATGGGCCGACAACGCCGTGCGCTTCCATGATCTCGATCAGCCGCGCCGCGCGCGAGTAACCGAGCTTCAGCCGCCGCTGGAGATACGACGCCGACGCCTGGCCCGTCGACAGCACCACGCGCACCGCCTCCTCGTACTTCGGATCGTCCAGATACTCGATTCCATCTGCGGCGGTCTTCTCGACCACTCTGGTGATCTCCTCCAGAAACTTCGGCTCGCCCTGGTTCCTCCTCACAAACTCGACGACGTCGTTGATCTCGCGCTCGGAGAGGAACGCGCCGTGGATGCGGCGGATGCGCGCGGTGCCCGGCGGAAGGAAGAGCATGTCGCCGGAGCCCAGGAGCTTTTCGGCGCCTTGGGTGTCGAGGATGGTGCGCGAGTCGACCTTCGATGCCACCTGATAGGAGATGCGCGAAGGGAAGTTGGCCTTGATCACGCCGGTGATCACATCCACCGACGGCCGCTGCGTGGCTACGATCAGGTGAATCCCGACAGCGCGCGCTTTCTGAGCCAGACGGGTAACGGAGTCTTCGACGTCCTTCGGGGCGATCATCATCAGGTCGGCGAATTCGTCGATGATGATGACGATGAACTGCATCGGCTCGGGCGACGGCGCGCCCTCCTCCGCCTTTCGGGCCCGGCGATGCGCCTCCGGATCCTTCAGCAGGGCGTTGTACTGATCGATGTTGCGCACGCCGCATTCGGCCAGCGTGCGATAGCGGTTCTCCATCTCCTGCACCGCCCAGATCAACGCGTTCGAAGCGAGCTTCGGATCGGTGACAATCGGGTGCAGAAGATGTGGAATGTCCTCGTAGATCTTCAGCTCCACCATCTTTGGATCGATCATCAGCATGCCCAGTTGCCTGGGAAGCGCCTTGTACAGCAGCGACACGATCATGGAGTTGAGGCCGACCGATTTTCCGGCGCCGGTCGCGCCGGCCACCAGAAGATGCGGCATGCGGGCGAGATCGGTGACCATCGGCTCGCCGTGGATGTCTTTCCCAAGCGCCAGCGTCATCAGCGACGGCGACTGTGCGAAGACCTCCGTGTCGATGATGTCGCGAAGGGTGATGAGGTCACGCTTGCGATTGGGCACTTCGATGCCTACCGTTGACGACCCTGAGATGCGCTCGATGCGGATCGACTCCGCCTTCAGCGCCAGGGCCAGATCGTCGCCCAGGTTCACCACCTTGGCGTACTTCACGCCCGCGGACGGCTTGAACTCGAATGTCGTCACCACCGGCCCGGGGTGATACGCGGTCACCTCGCCTTCCACGGCGAATTCGCGGCAGCGCTCTTCGATCAGGCGTCCGATCTCCAGGTACTTTTTATGGACATCGTCGTTGATCTGATCCTGCTTCGTGCCGCCCGAGAGCAGCACGACCGGCGGCAGCAGATCGACGCCCATTCGCGGTTCGCGGCTACTCGGCGCGTCATGGGGCGAGGCAACTGTGGCCTCGGACGCGGCGACATGAACAGCGGGTCCTCGAACTCGGAACGAACGTGCGGCATGCGGCGAGACAGCTCGATATCCTCGAAATCGGGGGAAGGCTCGGGCGAGCGGTAGAGCGCAAACGGATCCTGCGTCTCCTGCTGGGCCAACGCCGCTGCCGCCCGGCGGAGATCCGCCTTCGTCACTTTTCGGATCTGAAAACGCCCGGCGCCGCGCACTTCGCGCACCACCGGGCCGGACGCGTCGGGAGGCGCCTCCTCGGATGGCGCCACCAGTCGCAGTGGCGAGTCACCTCGCTCCATATGCTTGCGGACGATCGCCTCTTTCATCCGCTCTTTTCGCCGGCGCTCCGTGAAACGCGCCCACTGCAGCGTCAGCGCACGAAGCGCGAGCATCACTTTCTGCTGGATGGCCAGGCAGACCGCGGCCAGACTGATTCGCGTCGTCAGCAGAAGTCCGACCAGGGCGGCAGTGGAGAGCACGATCGCGGCGCCGCTCCGATTCAGATTGCCGACGGTCGCGCGATCGATCTCCTGCCCAAGGTAGCCGCCCGACGCGATGAGCGCACCGCGCAGCCAGAGTTTGCCGATGGCCAGGTCAAACAGCGGCGGAAGCGAGACGGCGAGAATCAGAAATCCAATCAGCTTGGTCTGGATGAACTCCAGCTCTTTTCCCCAGAACCGATTCCAACCGATGACCAACATGGCCAGGGGAAAGAGGAGGCTGGCGAATCCGAAGAAGCCGACGAAGATCCACGCGACCGTCGCGCCGTAGTAGCCGATGGCGTTGGCGATCGCGCTGTTCGTGGAGGTGTAGAACGCGGAGGAATCGTCGGGGTGATAGGTGGCGAGGGCTGCGCCGAGGCTGAGGCCGACGGCCAGGACGACGATCCCGACCAGCTCTCCCCCCCAACGGCTCTTTGTGAAGTGCAGAATCTCCATCACGCCCCGCCACGTTCTGCGCGATCAACAGATTAGCAGAAAAAGCGGAGCAAGATCAGTAGTGCGGTCCGCCCGGATCGTTGGTGGGGTTGCCGACGTCGAAACTGCCAAGCATGCCTGTGTGGGCGCCACAACCCGAATTCGTGCAGAAGTAGTTGTAGGTCCCTTGACTCGGCACCGTGAACGTCTTGTCGACGATCGTACCGGGAGAAAAAATAGCACCAGGGATGATTGTTGATCCGTTCGGTCCGTCCAACTCGAAGCCGTGGTTCGAACCGCTAACCGTGATGTGGAAGATCACCTGGTCGCCCACTTTCAGAGTATTCGGCGCGGGCGAGATGGTAATGGAGAAATTCTGTACCGTGACGTCGAATGTCTTCGCCGTGGGAGGCACGCCGGTGTCTTCGGACATGGGTATGAAGGTCGGATCGGTCGATCCGTTATCGATTACTGATGCGTACGCGAAGATCTGCTGATCAGAGACGTAGCTCGCCCACGCATCTGAAAAATCAGCGGCCGCCGGTATTCCGTCGCTGAATCCGGATAGGCTGGTCGGAGTAAGAACTGAAAACGGAGGCATCGTAAACGTCTTGGGTGTCCCCACCAGGGCGTTGTTCTTGTCATACAACCGCCACGTCACGCTGGCAGCCGTTGAGTTCGGGTTGACCGCGCCGATGTTCGTCCGGAATGTTCCTTTTTGGCCCGGCCCGCCGTTTGCCTTCAATTGAATGAGTACGCCCTGCTTCTTTGCTGAGGTGACATCCAAACCGGGAACGAACTGCCCGAGGGTGTCGCCGTTCACCAACGCATAGATGCGCTGAGTTGCAACAAAGTCGTCGTCGGATTTCAGCCGTATTCCTGCCGTTCCACTGCCATTAAAAAGCGAAACGACGACGTCGTCGAAATCAAGCATCTGCCGTTTTGCAACAGTGATGGTCTTGGGCTGAACAGAGGAGTTATCAGGTAAGTTGGACATCGAACCAAGCGGAAGCAGGTACGCCTGAATCTGAATGTCTTTGGTCGACGAGGGATTGAAGATCCGCATGTCTGTGCGAAAGTTGTTGACGCTGCCGCCGATCGACAGGTAGACATCCTTTGCAAAGACAGCGGTTGCGAAAAAGAAAAGCGCGGAGATTGAGATGAGTCGGAAACGCATGAGAGAGAAGCCCCTTTCCGCTGCCGAGGATTCTCCATCCTACCGGTTGCGAACGTGATCTGCGTCACATCTGCCGACACGGGTCGGTGAAGGTTCAGAACAAAGCGGGCTCGGCGTATGTCCCGAACGCGTCGCGCAACGCGTCGGAGATCTCGCCGACCGTGGCATAGGCTCTCGCCGCATCGAGGATGAACGGCATCGTGTTCACTTTTTCATCAGCGGCTGCGCTGCGCAGGCGCTGCAGTGAATCGGCGACAGCCTTCGGGTTGCGCCGCGATTTCGCCTGCTGCAGCGCAGCGAGCTGATCTCCGGTCACCGACTCGCTGATGTAGAGCGCGTCGTACGGGTCTTCGTCTTCGGCTTTGAAGGCATTCACGCCGACGACGACCTTCTCGCCCGAGTCGACAGCGCGCTGATATTGATAGGAGGCGTCCCAGATTTCGCGCTGCGGGAATCCCGCTTCGATCGCTTCGATCATCCCGCCGAACTGGTCGATCTTCTCGATGTACTCGAAGCAACCCTTCTCCATGCGATCGGTCAGCTCTTCGATGAAGAACGAGCCGCCGAGGGGATCGACGGTGTTGATGACCCCCGACTCGTGGGCCAGGATTTGTTGCGTGCGCAATGCGATCCGAGCCGCCGCCTCAGTGGGCAGCGCCAGCGTTTCGTCGAGAGAATTGGTGTGCAGCGACTGCGTCCCGCCCAGGACGGCGGCGAGGCCCTGGATCGCCACGCGGACGATGTTGTTGTAGGGCTGCTGTGCAGTGAGCGAGCAGCCGGCGGTCTGGGTATGGAAACGCAGCATCCAGGAGCGAGGATCCTTCGCTCCGAAGCGGTCGCGCATCACCTTGGCCCACACCCGGCGGGCGGCGCGGAACTTGGCCACTTCTTCGAACAGATCGTTGTGCGAGTTGAAGAAGAAGGAGAGGCGCGGGGCGAAGTCGTCGACATCCAGGCCGGCGCGGATGCCGTACTCCACGTACTCCATCCCATCGCGCAGAGTGAAGGCCAGCTCCTGCAGCGCCGTCGATCCCGCTTCCCGAATGTGATAGCCGCTGATGGAGATGGTGTTGTACTTCGGAACACTCTCCGCGCAGAACTTGAAGATGTCGGTGATCAGACGCATCGAGGGACGCGGCGGGAAGATGTACTCCTTCTGGGCGATGTACTCCTTGAGGATGTCGTTCTGCAGCGTGCCGGAGATTTTCTTCCAGTCCGCGCCCTGCTTCTCGGCCACCGCGAGATACATGGCCAGCAAAATCGGCGCAGTGGAGTTGATGGTCATGGAGACGGTTACATCCTCGAGGTTGATGCGGTCGAAGATGGTCTCCATATCGGCGAGCGTGTCGACCGCCACGCCGCACTTGCCCACTTCTCCGTTGCTGGCCGGATGATCGGAGTCGTAGCCGTACAGCGTCGGCAGATGAAACGCCACGGAGAGCCCGGTCTGCCCATGGTCCAGGAGGTAGTGAAAGCGCTCGTTGGTCTGCCTGGCTGTGCCGAAGCCGGCGAACTGCCGCATGGTCCACAGCCTTCCGCGGTAGCCGCTGGGATGGATGCCTCGCGTATAGGGAAACTCGCCGGGGAAGGCGAGATCGCGGTTGAAATCGAGCCGGGCGATATCGGTCGGCGTGGCCAGCGGATTCACTTCCATTCCGCTCACCGTGGTGAAGTCTTTTTTCCACGCGCCGCGCTTCGCGGTCAGCGGATCATGCACTTCGCGCCGCCAACGCGCCGCCTCGCGGCGAATCGCGTTGATCGCTTCCGGAGAAAAGAGGGAAAGCTGTTCTTCCTTCGGCTCGGGCTGGTGCGGAAGAACGGCGGTCTTGTTCGTCTCAGTCGATGGGCGGCGCATACGTCACTCCGTGGGAATCATGCGTGAAGCACAGCGTCCCGTGCAACACGCGCGCCCCGCGCCGGGTGAGGGGCCCCCTATTCTTCGGGCTTCCGAGCGACCATCAACAGTCCCGGCCCGAACGGGATGAAGGAGAAGAGCCGATCAACGGCGAACAGCGCTCGTGCCAATCGCACCAGAAAGCGCGAGCGTCCCACACGCGCGACCGACTGCAGCGCCGCATCGTCGGAGACCTGCCGCCGGGCGCGGCGCTTGTTCATCGGAAGCATGAAGAGCGTGTCGTACGTGAGCACCAGCGGAAATCCCCAGAAGGACGCCTTCGTCACTTCCAATCCGGCGCCGCGGAAGAGGTCAGTCAACTCCCGACGTGAATAGCGGCGGCGATGCTCGTAGTAATCATCGCTCGCCGACCAGAGACTGCGCAGCGCAGGAACGGTCACTACGACACGACCGCCGCGCCGGATGACCCGGCCGATCTCTCGTGCGGCGGCAGCGTCATCGTCGAGATGCTCCAGTGTTTCGCCGCTGGTCACGCCATCAAAGACGCCGCTCCGGAATGGGAGGCGGGTCAGATCGCCGAGAACGACGGGGATGCGCGACGTACGGCGAACATGCAGCGTCGCTTC
>QHVS01000239.1 GCA_003223635.1 Acidobacteriota bacterium
TGGGAGATCTTCGGCCAGCGAGGCGTCCCCAGCGTGGCCGTCAATTGGTGGACATCCGACGATGCGCACATCGGCGCGCTCGACTCGGTGGGCCAGGCGTCGATCTTCACCGCGGATCCGCTGGCCGTCGACCATCGCGCGGCAAGCCGATTCCTGACGCTCATCGATCAAAGCCGCCCGCAGTTGGCCACGGTCTACCTTCCCGCCCTCGACGTGATCCTGAACCGCCTTTCGCGCGACCGCTCCATCCAGCTCGCCGACTCGGTGCGCGCGCTGGACCATCTCGCGTCCGTCGTCGGCGCGATTCGTGCTCGCCGCTTTGATGTCCTGCTCCTCGGCATTCCCGGCGAGGGGCAGAGCGGGGTGCCGGTCTTGTCATCGACATTTGTGATCGACGCCGCGCGAGCGTCACCGTTGGACATTGCCCCCACGCTGGCTGCGCTTCTTGGCTTTCCTGCCTCGGAAGAGATGGTCGGTAAGTCGCTTGCTCCGGCAACGCAGGCACGAATCCCCAGCTACGGATCGCGCGTCGCGAAAACGGAGAATGTCAAAGTGAACGAGGAATACTACGAAAACTTGAAATCGCTGGGCTATATACGATGAAGTTCGACGTTCGAATGAAGAATGAAGAATGAAGAAAATTCTGACTTCTTAATTCGAACTTCGAACTTCGAACTTCTTTTGAGGTGCTTATGACAAGACGTTTTCTAGTTGGCCTCGCACTCTTCGCATCATCCGCCTTGGCCCAACGGCCCATTACCTTCGAAGATCTCGCCGCGATCCATCGCATCGGCGCGCCGCGCGTCTCCCCTGACGGCAAGTGGATCGCCTACGACTCCTCCACGCCGGATCTCGCGGCGAACAGCAGCCGAAGCGCTGTGTTCCTCATGCCGTCGACGGGCGGAGCGCCGAAGCAGATCACCGAGGGCAAGAAGCAGGACTCGTCGCCGGCGTGGTCGCCGGATGGAAAGACGATCGCCTATGTTTCGAACCGCGACAGTGCGGCGCATCAGGTGTATCTCTACGATGTCGCCGGCGGCACATCGCGCAAGGTGACCGATCTTCAGGGCGGCGCGGGAAGCGTCCGATGGATGCCGGATGGCTCCGGCGTCGTGGTTGTCTCGGACATCTATCCGGACTGCGGCGTCGATCCGACGTGCATCAAGCGCAGAGTGGAAGCCGAGGAGCAACGGCCGACCAAAGCGCGCGTGATCACCAGCCTGCTCTACCGCCACTGGAAGGCGTGGCAGGACCCGACACGCGCACACATCGTCTACGTTCCGCTCGGGAGCGGCGCGCTTCGCGATCTGACACCCGGCGCATTCGACGCTCCCCCATTCTCGGTTGGCGGCGGCGAGGAGTTCGACATCTCGCCAGACGGCAAAGAGCTCGTCTATGCGCGCGACACGTCGCAGCATCCCGAGCTTTCCACGAATTCCGATCTGTTCGTCGTGCCGATCGCCGGCGGTGACACGAAGCGCATCACCACGCGTGCCGGCGCTGACACGAGCCCGAAGTACTCACCCGATGGTCGCTCCCTCGCCTGGCTCTCTCAGGCACGTCCCGGCTACGAATCCGATCTGTGGGAGTTGTGGCTCCTTGACCGGGCCACCGGCGTCGCGCGCCGGCTCGCGCCGAACTTCGACAACTGGATCAGCTCCATCGCCTGGTCGCCCGACAGCAAGACGATCTACATCACCGCTCCGGCGAGCGCGAAGAACGCCATCTACGAGGTGAAGGTCAGCGACGGTAGCACCGGCGTGGTGTGGAACCAGGCTTCCGCAGATGGCGTGAGCGCGAGCAACGATGGCAAGACGCTCTACTTCGAGCGGTCATCGCTGGCCCGTCCGGCTGACATCTATTCGCTAACTCGCGGCGGCGCGGCGCAGCAGCTCACCCATGACAACGACTCGCTTCTGCGGTCGCTGGCGCTCAGCACCGCGCAGGACTACTGGTACAAAGGCGCCGAGGGCGCGAACGTTCAGGCGCTCATCGTTCGGCCCCCGAATTTCGACGCCACGAAGAAATATCCGGCGCTCGTTCTAATTCACGGCGGACCGCAGGGCAACTGGAGCGACTCGTGGGGATACCGGTGGAATCCGCAGATGTTCGCTGCGCGCGGTTACGTCGTCTTCATGCCCAACCCGCGTGGATCAACCGGCTACGGGCAGAAATTCGTGGAGGACATCTCCGGAGACTGGGGCGGCAAGGCGTACGTCGACATCATGAACGGGGTCGAGCAGCTCGCCGCGATGCCCTTCGTCGACGGCACTCGCATCGGCGCCGCCGGCGGCTCCTTCGGCGGCTACATGGTCGACTGGATCCTGGGACACACCGATCGATTCAAAGCGCTCGTCTCGCACGCCGGCGTCTACAACCTCGAGTCGATGTACGGCGTAACCGAGGAGTTGTGGTTCCCGGAATGGGAGTTCCACGGAAATCCGTGGGACAACCCTGAGCTGTACGAGAAGTGGTCCCCGGATCGATTCGTGAAGAACTTCAAGACGCCGACGCTGGTCGCGCACGGCGAGCTTGACTACCGCGTCCCGATCAATCAGGGCCTGGAGCTTTTCACCGCGCTGCAGCGGCGCGGCGTCCCTTCGAAGCTCCTCTACTTTCCGGACGAGGGACACTGGGTGTTGAAGCCGCAGAATTCGAGGATGTGGTACCAGACCGTCGGCGACTGGTTCGATCAGTGGCTCAAGTAGCGCCGGCAGGTTGCCGGCGCTCCCGCCGCCAAGTTGGCGGCGCTCCTAGCCGCTCAAGTGCGGCGAGTGCCCGCGCCAGCCGGGGTGGTCGCTCCAGAGAATCCGCCGCCACCCTCGCCTGGTCCGAGGGCCGGACGGGAAACCGTCGGGGTGATGCCCACCGCCTCTGCGTACTTGAGGTACGTGTCGATCGATGCGATCACGACGCGTGCTTCAACGGTGATCAGGTCGATGCCAACGAGCGAGATCCTGACCCAGGCGTCGACGACGATACCTTTATCCAGGATCCGGTCTAGTACGTCGATCAGACTGCTGCCGCCCGGGGCGCGTTCGACTGCCATTGGTTACCTGCCTTTCCTCTCCTCCGGCTTACCTTGCGGTAGCGGACGTGCGCTGAGCTGCTTCTCGAGCTGAGCGACCTTCGCCTTCAGCGCATCGTACTCCTCGGCGTTGATGGCCGTCCCACCCGCATAGAACCGATCGGAACGCCACCAGTTGATGCCGATCGCCTGCGCCTTGTCGATGGAGCAGATCACCAGGCGCAACTGAATCGTCAGCAGTTCGACGTTGGCCAGCGACACCTTGATGTCCCCGGCCACGACCAGACCCTTGTCCAGGATCTTGTCCAGAATGTCGACGAGCCCCTGGGGCTGTCGCGACTCGATCGGCATGGCCGGCAAACAGTAGTTGCTGGGACCCTAGCCGTCAAGCGTTGTAGTTGTCACTCCAGCGTCTTGATCGGCCCCAACGAGAGGTTCAGATCGTCCTCATTCAGACCGAAAACCTTCTTCATCTCCTCCATTTTTTCCTCGAGCTTCATCAGCGCCGACCCCAGGCGCTCGATCTCCGCCTCGGTCAGATTGCCAGCTTCCATCCGGCGGAGGGCCTGCTTCTCCAGCAGCCGTCGAATCAGCTCGACGATGGAGAGAACCAGTTTGGCCAGGCCATTCTCGACGACCTCCGGATCAGCGGAGATGCGCTCGGGAATCGTCGCCTCGGTGAAGGTGAGCGATTGGCGCAGCCGTTCTTCCTCATTTGTGATCATCATCGGCAAACACCTCCAAGGGCCAGGGACCGGAGAGAAGAAAAGGGATTTCGGGAAAATCGCGTTTGAGTTGCTCGCCTGCAGCGCGGACGCGCTCGACGCCGTCACGCGCGACAAGCAGCACGCATTCGAGCGAGCGACCATCCCGATGAACCCACCGACAATTGCCCAAGCGGGAGGCTGCCTCTCGAAACCGCGGGTCAACGTCCGCAGCGCGTGTGGCCTCATGGAGTGCGCGCAGATAGTCGGCGCCCGAGGCGAAGGCCTGCCGCTCCGGACGGGGCCTCGTGGAAGCGACGGCGACTTTGAGCGTCATCTCCACGTTATCTCGATGGAGTGCCAGTAGACGCCGCCAACGTTCGATTTGCGGCGCGCATTTGGCCATTGCCTCTTCGCTACTGCGAACAGCAAATCCGTACCGGATGGCGATGAACGTGGCGCGTTCGAGGAGGCTCGCGCGCATCTGGGCCACTCGCAGCACAAGATCGCGATCGCCGAGCGGTTGATCGTCAGCCACTGCGGCGCCGCTGAGGAACAGCTCACCCAGCGGAATCGCTTCGGCGACCGGCTCGATATCTTCGCGACGAAGATGCACGCCGATCACCACCGCCCTCATCGCCGTTCCGTGGTGCGGATCAGCGCGTCGACATTGGCCAGGACGATGTTGAGGCCGAGGTAGAGGAGATCGACGTCGCCGATGGAGATGACCGCCTCGCCGGCGATCACCACGCCGCGATCGAGGAGGTGATCAAGTGTCTCGAGGAGGGAAAGATCCTGGCTCTGATCAGGCATTGTCGTTCATCGTTCCAGCGAAACTGTACGGCGGCCACGGTCCGGTGAGAGCAAGCGTCACGCCGTCGGCGTCGTAGCGTCGCTCCAGTTCGTTGCGCAGCTCCTGCAGCCTCGCCTCTTCGTCGCGGTTGATCAGCACGTTGATCTGCGGAAAGGCGCCGCTGCGCTGTTGGCGCGATTCAGCCACCGCGTCGCAGGCCAGTCTTCTGGCCACGCCACCACCTTCTGCTCTGCCTCGCGCGATGCGCGCTTCTTCTCCTCGTCCAGCTTTTTGCGCAGTAGAAATGCTTTGCCCGCCGCGGCCCGATCGATTTCTCCGGCGAGCCGGCGAAGCTCATCGACGCGGCGGACCAGCGCTTCGCTCCATCGCGACGGGTCGAACTCGATCCGCAGCGTCCACTCTTGTTTTCCGTCGAGTCGCTCCAGGATCTTCTTGAACAATTGCCGCTCGCTGTGCAGATGGTTGCGAAGCGTCGTTTCAGTGGCGAAGAGCGTGAAGGCCCGCAGTGGAATCACCGTTCCACCCTGCATCAGGGCGGCCATCACCGACTGATGTCGATAGCCGATCGCACCGAGCCATTCCACGTCCTTCGATCGGCTATCGATCACCGGCTGGGAGAACTCGACTGCGTCGACCGCGGTGTAGAACGCAGTCAGGCCGTCCACATCCACCGCTGCGATGTGATTGGATCCGTCGACCACCTCCATGCGCTCCGGAACCGCGTGGCCGGAGCGTCCGATGGCGTAGACGTAGAGCACCTGGGGCGTCACGAGCGTGAGTCTAACGGAACGAGGGCGGCCAGTTCAGCGAGCGAGGTGATTGGGGCGTCCTGGCGCTCGATCATCACCGCCTCTCGCCCTAGCTCCCGGAGGGCGGCGTTCTCGTGTGCGCGCATCGAGCGGTCACAGGAGCAGTCGGTCTCCGGCGTCACATAGTTGGCGATCACTCCGGAGACATTGATGCCGCGTCGCTGCAGCTCGTCGATGAGACGCCGCGTCTCGGCGACCACGATTCGCTCGGGGCGGGTCACCACAATCACTCCGCAGTCGGCCGAATGGAGCATTTCCTCCAGCGCGTGGAGCGATCGCGACGCGTGGACCAGCTCTTCCCCGAGCGAGCCGGCCGGAATCAGCTCGCGATAGCGAAGAAGAATGCGCATGAACTCGCGCACCCACTCCCCTGCCGTGCGAGGTAGATCGAGCAGGCGGAGAAAGTGGCCGGTCGGCGCGGTGTCGACGATGATCGCATCCTGCGACCGGTCGGCGATCAGATCGGCGAGCCGGCTGATGGCGAAGAGCTCGTCCGCGCCGGGCGGAGCGATCTCGACCAGATTGCGCATCGCCTCCGCGTCGTACTCCAGCGTCACGCCGCTGGGCGTGAGCCCTGCGACGGCGCGGTCGATCTCCTGGCCCAGAGTCTCGCGGAAGCGACGCCATCGTTCGCGGGTGTCGATCGTCTCGATGGTTAGATTCTCCGGCGGCCGCTGGCGGTCGAAGACATCGCGCAGTGTGTGGGCCGGATCGACGGACAACGCGGTTTCGAAGCGCGAGTTGCAGGGCGATGGATGAAGCGCAAGTTGTCTTGCCCACGCCGCCTTTGCCGGCGAGGAACATGAGGCGGTTTACTCTCGGTGGGGCGCCGCCGCCCCCGGCGGCGCGTGCCCTCGCCGGCGAGGGCGCCGGCGCCCCACTGAGCCACGCGGCGATCCGCGCAGCGCTATCCAACGGCACGCACGCCCGCGGCGCGTCGTTCACCATGACATCGACAGACGTCCGCGCGGCGCGATCGCGCTTCTGCTGCGCCCGGCAGCGAGCACAGTCGCAATCGTGTGCGGCGCGGTTGAGGATCGCCAGCGGAACGTCGATGCCGTCACCGCGCACCTCGCCGATCAGCCGCTTCGTCTGTTCGACGACCCATTCTTCGGAGAGAAAAACGGGAATGAAACCGGCCTTCGCGGGATCGGTCAGCAGCTCGCGCCGGCGGCGCGCCCTCTCCTCGAAATCATCGATGAAGGAGTCGATCTCGTCGCGAACGTTGCGCCGAGTCAGTTGCCGCACGAGCTGGCGATGCTTGACCTGCATCGACT
>QHVS01000155.1:0-406 GCA_003223635.1 Acidobacteriota bacterium
CGGCGCTGCGATCGAGCAGAGCGATCTTCAGCACTTCCTCGACATGCTCGACGAAGTAGAACTGCATGTCGCGTTTGATCGACTCGGGTACGTCGATCAGGTCGCGCTCGTTCAGCTTGGGCATGATCACGGTGCTGATCTTCGCCCCTCGGGCCGCGAGCACTTTCTCCTTCAACCCACCGATCGGCAGCACATCGCCGCGCAGCGTCACCTCACCGGTCATGGCCACGTTTCGTCTCACTGGCCGGCCGCTGATCATAGAGATGATCGCGGTGGTGATGGTGATGCCCGCTGATGGACCGTCCTTGGGAATCGCTCCCGCTGGCACGTGAATGTGTATGTCGTGATTCTCGAAGTAATCGCTGCTGATGCCCTGCTCTTCGGAGTGCGCCCGCGCGTACGTCAA
>QHVS01000155.1:501-35496 GCA_003223635.1 Acidobacteriota bacterium
CCACTGAGGTCCAGGCCAGCCCTGTAGCCACGCCAACCTGATCGCGCTCCAGCAGCTCCTCGGCGAAATGTTTCATCGGCCCCAGGAACTTTTCGACGTTCGCATCGGTAATGCGATAGGTCTTCTTTTCCTTTCCTTCCGCCACTTCGACGGCGATCTTGCGGCAGATCGTGCCGATCTCCCGCTCCAGATTGCGCAGGCCGGCTTCCTTCGTGTAGCCGGTGGTGATCTTCATGATCCCGGAGTCGGTCCACACCACTTCCGTTTCCATGATCCCGTTCTCTTCCATCTGCTTGGGGATGAGGTGCTGCTTGGCGATGGAGAGCTTCTCCTCGTCGGTGTAGCCGGAGAGGCGAATGACTTCCATGCGGTCGAGGAAAGCGGGCTGAATGGTGTCCAGCAGGTTGGCGGTGACGATGAACATCACGTTGGAGAGGTCATAGGCCACGCCGAGGTAGTGATCGCGGAAGGTGTGGTTCTGTTCGGGATCGAGAACCTCGAGGAGAGCGGAGGATGGATCGCCGCGGTAGTCGGCGCCGATCTTGTCGACCTCGTCGAGCATGAAAACGGGATTCGAGGTCTGGGCCTGATTGATTCCCTGGATGATGCGGCCGGGGAGCGCACCGACGTAGGTTCGGCGATGCCCGCGAATCTCCGCCTCGTCGCGCACTCCACCGAGGGAGATGCGGACGAACTTGCGATCGAGCGCGCGGGCAATGGAGCGTCCCAGCGATGTCTTGCCTACTCCGGGCGGGCCGACGAAGCAGAGGATCGGACCTTTCATCTTTGCGCCGCGCAGCTTGCGCACGGCGAGATATTCGAGGATGCGCTCTTTGATCTTCTCCAGATCGTAGTGATCCTCGTCAAGGATCGTGCGGGCCCGGCTGAGTTCGAGATTGTCCGCTGACATCACGCCCCAGGGAAGACCGGTCATCCAGTCGAGGTAGGTGCGAATGATCGACGTTTCCGCCGAATCGGGATGGGACCGCTCAAGGCGCTTGATCTGCTTTTCGATTTCCTCCCGCGCCTCCTGCGGGATCATCTTCTCCTCGATTTTCTTGCGATAGTTCTCGACCTCCTCGGTCAGCTCTTCCCCTTCGCCCAGCTCCGACTGAATCGCCTTGAGCTGTTGGCGGAGGAAGTACTCGCGCTGGCTTTTGTTCATCTCCCCTTGCGCGGCAGAGGAGATCTCCTGCTGCATGGTGAGGAGGTTGATCTCGCGAGTGAGCAGCTCATTGACTTTCTTCAGCCGCTCCACCGGATCGATGGTCTCCAGGATCTGCTGCGCCTCTTCGAGCTTGAGGTCGAGGTTGGATGCCGCCAGGTCCGTCAGCCGCGCCGGATCGTCCAGATTCGCGGCGATGACCATCACTTCCGGCGAAATGTTCTTTCCCAGGCTGACGGCGCGGTCGAGGTTCTGCTTGACCGCGCGGACCAGAGCCTCGATTTCCAGCGAGCGTTCTTTCGTCGCTGTCTCTTCGATGCGGGTGATCTTGGCCTTGAAAAACGGCGCGGTCTGGATGAAGTAATCAATGCGCGCTCGAGAGAGGCCCTGCACCAGGATGCGAATGCGCCCGTCGGGGAGCTTGAGCATGCGCATGATGATGGCCACCGTGCCCACGCGGTAGAGATCGTCCTCGCCTGGATCTTCGTTCTGAAAATCCTTCTGCGCGGTGAGCATGATGACCCGGTTTTCGGCCAGGGCCTGGTCGACGGCGTTGATCGACTTTTCGCGCGACACGGACAGCGGAACGATGATGAAGGGGAAGATCACCAGGTCCTTCAGCGGCAGCACCGGAAGGACGTCCGGGATCTTGATCGCCTCTTCTTTCGCGGTTTCGTTCGCGTCCGTCATGTCATCCTCAGGTTGCGGGGGAGCTGCCGTCCACTCCTGCAACGGCTATTCCCGTATACCCTGCCTCGCGTCGTATATCACGTTTCTTCCGCGCGGGTCTCCTCCCTCAGCTCGCGCCAGTTCAGCCCTTCGCGCAGAAAGAGAATGATACCCGCCACAACCACGGGCGCCGTTCCAACGACATGAAACAGTACGGCGGCGGCGACCGAGCTGTCGATGTCGAACCCGTAAAACGTGGTCAGCACGTACTGACATACTTTGTGGAAGCCACCCACTCCACCGGGCGTGGGGATGGCCACCGCAACTGCGGTGACTGCGCAAAGAAAGATCGTCGAGTCGAAGGGGAGGACTCTGCGCATGGCCAGCATCACGAACCAGAATTGCGTGACCAGGCAGACCCAGATGATGGCGGTGGACAGAAGGACCACGGCGAGCGCGCCGGGATGCGTGCGGACCTGCAGGCTGTTGGCGAACGCATCGAAGAAGCGCATCCACGGCTCGCGGAAGCGCGCCGGGATCAGCTTGCCCAACCAGGCGTGCGCGCGACGGACGGATTCGCGGTAAAAGTAAATGCCGAGGATGAAAAGAATCAACGCCGCCAGCAACGCTCCGGCGCTGAGCGCTCCGCCGTGCACGACCACATTGTCAAACTCGCGCCAGCGGTAAACGCAGAAAAAGAGGAAGAGCGCGAGGATGCTGATCAGGTCGAGGATGCGCTCCGTGAGCACCGGCCCCAGCGCATTGACGAAACGCACGTCAGTGCGCCGAGCCAGCAGGGCGGGACGGGCCACATCGCCCGCCCGGATGGGCAGAACGGTGGAGAGCATGTAGCCGACGGTCGTGGCGAAGAACGTCGGATAGAACGGTGGCGGGCGGCGCGGGTCAATCAGGAGTCGCCAGCGGATGGCGCGAAAGACGAGCGCGGAAAAATTGACGAGCAGGCCGACGGTGATCCACGCGCCGTTGGCCGATCGCATGATGGTCCAGACTTCGCTGAGGTTCGCCTTCCAGAGAAAGAGGGCCAGGAAAACAACGGTCAGAAGCGTGACCGAGGTGATCTGCAGAATGCGTCGCACGCTGTTGAGGGTTCTACCATATCGAGCTGTTAGCTCTTAGCTGTTAGCTCTTGGCTCGCAGGTGTATGGTTTTCCTAATAGCTAACAGCTAAGAGCTAAAAGCTTTCACGCAATGCTCTCCATCTACACGCATCCCATCTTCTACAAACACGACACCGGCATCGGTCATCCGGAGAGCTCCGCGCGCATCGATGCGGCGATGGAGGGAGTGGACCGCGCTGGCTTTGCGGCGCGGACGCTGCGCGATGCGGCGCCGCACGCTGATACGGAGCGGATCATCGCCAAGGTGCATTCGGCGGACTACGAGCGCGAGCTGGATCAGGCCTGCCGGATGGGCCTGCGACTCTTTCACTCGCTCGACAACCCGATCTCGTCGCAGACATTCGCCGCGGCGCGTGCCGCGGTGGCCACCGCCCTCACCGCCGCGGATGACATGCTGCGCCAGTCGCAGCGAGCGTTCGTCATCGCCCGCCCGCCCGGCCATCACGCCGAGCGGATTCAAGCCATGGGGTTCTGCTTCTTCAACACCATCGCCTGTGTCGCTGAATGGCTGCGCGAGCAGAACGGAATCGAGCGCGTGTTCATCTTCGACTTCGACGTCCATCACGGCAACGGAACGCAACATCTCTTCGAAGAACGCGAGGATGTCTTCTACGCATCGATTCACCGCTATCCGTTCTATCCCGGGACGGGAGCGGCGAATGAGCTGGGCACGGGCGGCGGACGCGGATTCACGAAGAACATTCCCATGCCCGGCGGCACCGGGGACGCGGACTACCTTCGCGCCGTCGAAGACGACATCGTGCGCATCATCGACGACTATCGCCCCGACGCAATCCTCTTATCGTCCGGCTTCGACGCGCACCGGCGCGATCCGCTGGGCGGGATGCGCGTCACCGAGAGGGCGTACGGCGAAATCACACGCCGCATCGTCGAAGTGGCGAATCGCCACGCCCACGGCCGCGTGCTCTCCCTGCTGGAAGGCGGATACGACATGGAGGGGTTGGCGGCGAGTGTCGACGAGCATGTACGCGCTCTGTCGTAAACTATCGCCATGACCAACATGCCTCCGCCCGCACCGGGCGCACCCCCACCCGCCCAGAAAAGCGGTTGCTGGAAGTGGGGCGCTCTCGGGTGCCTCGGCGTCATCGTCCTCGGCGCTATCGGCATCGCTGCGCTGGTGGTCATCGTCTTCGGCGCGATCAAGTCGAGCGATGTGTACAAGCAGGCCCTGGCTCGCGCGCAGAACGATCCGCGTGTGATCGCCACGCTCGGCTCGCCCGTCACCGCCGGATTTTTTGTCAGCGGTAACGTGCACGTCACCGGAGCAGGCGGCGACGCGGACGTCACCTTCCCGATTCGCGGCCCCAAAGGAAAGGGAACCGTTCGCGCCGTTGCCACGCGAGACACCAGCGGCTGGCACTACACGGAATTGACTGCGGCGCCCGAGAATGGGTCGCCCATCAATCTGCTGGAATCTCCGTAACGCCGGCTCCCAGCCGGCGGGTGCGCGGGCTACCAGCCCGCGCCGCAGGTTACCGGGGTCCTTCGAAGAATCTTGGGGCTATCGGCCCGCCGCCAGGTTGGCGGCGCTCCTTCGTGCTCAGAATCTCCGCGTATAACGCTTCAAGCTTTTCGATCCGCTTCTCCTTCGAGAATCCGCTCACCACGCGGCGTCGCGCTGCCTGGCCGACCCTCGCAGCGCGCGCCGGATCGGAAATCACCTCGCCGATCGCCGTGCTCAGCGCGCGCACGTCTTTCGGCCGAACCAGCCAGCCGACGTCGGGCGACGACACCAGCTCGGCGTTGCCGCCGCAATCGGTGGCAATGACCGGCCTGCCCATGGACATCGCCTCACGGATCGTCCCGGTGATTCCCGTTCCGGCCCACGAGGAGTCGACGACCAGATCGCACGAGGCGAACACGTTGGGCATGTCGCTGCGGTACTCCACCGCGGACACGTGCTCGCTCACGCCGCGGCTGCGCGCGTAGTCGAGCACCTCGCGGCTCTCCGCGTCGTTCAGGCACCCGATCAAGGCGAGGTGAGAAGCCCTGCCGCCGCGATGAACGCCTGCGAACGCATCGACAAGCTCTTTCCATCCCTTCCAGTCGCGAACGCCGACCTGAGCGATGAGGAACGCATCAGCGGGGATGTTTTTCTCCCGCCGGAACGCGCGCCGATCCCATTTCTGCGGATCGAAGACATTCACGTCCGTCCCGGCATAGACGACATCGACTTTCTGTGGAGGCAGCTTGCCGCTGTCGATCACCACCTGGCGAATCTGCTCGCACACCGTGACGATGCGATCGACGCGCCGTGTTCGGAACTTGGGGCGATTCCAGAAGTCGAGTGGAAACGACACGCCGCGGTTCACGACGAAGGCGCCGACCGGTCGCGTGTACGTCGCCGCCAGCGCAAGCGCGTGAGCCACACCTTTGTGAACATGGATCACATCCGGCTTGCTCTCTCGGATGAGACGGGAAAGCTTGCGCGCGCTTCCGAAATCGAATTCGCTGCGCATGGACAGGTCGACGAACGCGACGCCGGCGTCTTCGCTCTTCGACTGCAACACCGCGTCCGGCCGGCTCACGATGGTCACCTCATGTCCGCGCTCGCGCAGTCCGGCCGCGGCCTGGAACATCTGGTGCACCGAGCCGGTGTTGAATTGATTGAATTCGAGAATCTGGAAAATGCGCATTGGTGCCCAGTGAGCGCGGATTTTACGGTACGCCGTACCGCGCACCGAGCACTAAGCATGCTCATGATCGCCGCGATCATGAGCTTTGCCTGCACGACCGATCACACCCGCCGCGGTTATCTGAAGACGATTGCCGCCGGACTGGAAGAGCCGCCCCGGCCGGTGATTGTGATACCCGGCTTCGGCGTCACGCGGCTGCTCGATCCGGTACGTAACCGGTATGTATGGGGGACGCCGCACACGACGGTGCAGCGGCATTACCAGGATGATCTCGATCTTCCGGTCGATACCGCGGGGAACATTGGGCACGACCGATTGATCCCGCGGGGCTATGTCGGCTCGCGCGGCCCGGTCAACATCGGCTGGCAGCTGATGGAGGGGCTGCGCAAATTCGGTCGCTACACGCCGGAGCGCGACGTCTTCGGATTTCAATACGACTGGCGCTTGAGCGCGCGGGAGAACGCCGCGAAGCTTGATGAGCTGGTCGAGCGCGTCCGCCGGGAACGCCACAGCGATCGAGTCGATCTGGTCACCCACTCCGCCGGCTCGATCGTCGCCATGACCTACCTGAAGCTGGGCAATGGAGCGTCGAAAGTCGATCACCTCGTTCTCATCGCCCCGACGCAGCTCGGCGTGGTCGACGCATTTCGACTGATCGTCCGGCCGGAACGATTTCTCCGCCGTGTCTTCACGACCGAAATGGTGATGACGTGGCCTTCGGTCCCCGAGCTCCTGCCGGAGGACGGGCACTTTCTCGTCGATGAAAATGGGAAGACGGTTGATCTGGATCTCTGGCAGCCGGAGAGCTGGCGCCGCATCCGACCACTCGATTCGACTCTGGAGCGCGCCTTCGCCCGCTCGCTGGCCGATGCGCACACTTTGCGCGACGAGCTGCGACGACGATCGATCCCAAGCGGCGTGAGGGTGACTGTGATCGCAGGCGACTGCGTAGCCACCGCACACCGCGTGCTGATGCGACGCGACGGATCATTCGTGTTCTATCCAAAGGAGCTGCTGGCGCAAGAACGCCGTTTGGAACCGTTGCTCTTCGAGGTTGGCGACGGAACGGTGCCGCTCAGCAGTGCCAGCGGCGGCGGCGAGGCCATGCTCTTCTGCGATGGACATCAGGGAATCGCCGCCGATCCGAACGCGCAGCACGCGCTGATCACAATCCTGCGTCAGCAGTGGCGAAGGTAGCGAAGCGCCGCAAACTTGCAGTATCGTTCCCCCTCCAAAGGAGCCATTGATGCGACGCTTTTCTCTGCTTGCGCTCATCGTTTTCTCCGCCGTGCTCCTTGCTCCCGCCGCCGAGGCAAGGCAGGGCTCGACCGTGCACTTCGACTCGACTCCAGGCCAGGGAGAAGGCTATCTCGCCGTTCCCGTAAAGGCGGGAAAGCATCCCGCCATCATCGTCATTCAGGAGTATTGGGGAGTGAACGACTGGATCCGCGATCAAGCCGACCGATTTGTCCGACAAGGCTACGTTGCGCTCGCGCCCGACCTCTATCGCGGCAAGAGCACCACGGATGCCGCAGAGGCGCACGAGCTGATGCGCGGATTGCCTGAGGATCGCGCGATCGCTGACCTCAAAGGCGCCTTTGACTACCTCGCGCAGCGCAGCGACGTCGACGCATCGCGGATCGGCGTGATCGGCTGGTGCATGGGTGGTGGTTACGCGCTGCAATTGGCGATCGCTGAGCCCCGAATCGCCGCCGCCGTTATCAACTATGGCCATCTGGTCACTGACCCGACCACCATCGCCTCGATCCATCCGCCGATCCTCGGCAACTTCGGCGAGGCGGATCGCGGCATTCCGGCCGATGATGTCCGCGCGTTCGATGCGGCGCTGAAGACGGCAGGGAAGGAGAGCAACATCAAGCTCTATCCTGGCGCTGGCCACGCGTTCATGAATCCGAACAACAAGGGTGGCTACGTGAAGAGCGCGGCCAAAGACGCCTGGATGCGGATCGATTCGTTCTTCCAGAGGACGCTGAAGCGGTCGTGATAAGATTCCAAGCTATTGATTTCATTGGAGATCGAGTTGTCCAAGGACAAGAGCACACAGAAAGAGCAGATCAAGGTCACCGATAAGCGGATCTTCACGCCGGAGGGAGAGATCCGCGAGGAGTTCCGCCAACAGATCAATCCGGTCGAGCCGAAATTCGCGAAAGAGGAACGAACGGAGCCGCCCCCGGTCAAACCGGCGCCCAAAGTGCAGACGACGCCGCCGCGAAGCGAGCAGGGGCCGTCGCCGGGCGGAGAACGCCGGCGCACGCTCGCCGACAAGGCTCAGAATCCGGGGACGGCCTTCACCGACTTTGTTGAGCCGCTCATCGCCCAGGCGTACATGTCGCTGGGCATGCTGCGCAATCCGTATCAGCCGAAGCCGACCATCGACGTCGGAGCAGCCCGGCAGATGATCGAGATCATGACCATGTTGAAGGAGAAGACTGCCGGCAACCTCACGCCGGATGAACAAGACTTCCTGGACACACATCTGGGAGAATTAAAGCTGGCGTACGTCCAACGGACGAAAAGCCTGTAAATGGCGCGACAGCTCATCTGTTCGGTCCTGCTTGTGTGGGTGTGCCTGGGACCAATTGCGGCACGCGCGGAGCAGATTGCGCCGCGGGACATCTGGCCGCAGGCGACCGCCGCGATCGACAATGGGGATGTCGACACGGCCAACAAGAAGACAAATGAACTGATCGACCTGGCCAAGGCGTACGGCATCAAAACATTTCCGTTATACGCCGTGTCCGCGGCGGCGCTGGCGCGACAAGCTTCGACAAAAGGAAACCGCATCGCAGTCGATTGGGGATACAAAGCGGCGGACACGCTCGATCCCGGATCGCCGTCCGTGGCCTTCACACGAGCGGATTCAGCGCGCGACCAGCAGATGTGGGCGAACGCATTGCCCGCCGCGGCGAGTGGATTCGCCAAGCTCTTCACCAACTATCGGTCGCGGCTGCTCAGCCGGTCCGACCTTCTGATTGTGATCACGCTGGCCCTGCTGGTCACCGGCGTGATTTTTTCCCTTGCTCTCTTCATCCGCTACGCGCGGTCGATGGCGCACGACTTTCGCGAGATCATCGGCAAGCGTCTGCGCGGCGGATCGGTATCGGTGCTGGCCTTTGCCCTTCTCTTTCTGCCTTTGTTCGTGTGGCTGGGACCGGTCTGGCTGATCTTCTACTGGTTCGTGATCTTTTTCGGATACGCACGCGCCGGCGAGCGGCTGCTGATCCTCGTGCTCGCGTTATTGATTGCCGCCGCGCCGCTGACGCTCGACTTGTTGTCCCACTGGATTGCCGGCGTCGACGGGCCGGTAGTCATGTCGGCCATCGCCAGCGAGGAGCAGGCGTATCAGCCCGAGGCGCTGCGAAGGATGCAGGAGCTGGTGAATATCGTTCCTGACAACGCCATCCTGCATCTGCTTCTGGGCAATCTGCTATTGCAGGAAGGAAACGAGCCGCAGGCGGCGGTCCACTACCGCCGATCGCTCGAGCTGCGCGACTCGGCCGGCGCACACGTCAATCTGGGCAATCTGCATTTCCTGGACAATGATTTCTCCTCGGCCATCACCGAGTATCAGCGTGCGGAGCAGCTCGATCCGCGGATGGCCATCGCCTTCTACAACCATTCCATCGCCAGCGGCGAGACATACAAGTTCGACGAGCAGGCCCAGAAGCTCGATCAGGCCAAGCGCATCGATCGAGCCTACATCGAGCGGCTCTCATCGAATCCGCCGTCGCAGAAGATCGTCATGTACCGACCGCCCATCTCGCAGGCCTGGGACGTCTCCTCCGCCATCGCCCGGAACGGCACAGCGCGCACGTTGTTCGGCAACTACTCATGGTTCGATCCCCTGCTCAGCGCTCAGAACCCCATCAGCCTGGCCGGCGCGCTGGCGCTGGTGTTCGCGCCGCTGATTTTCCTGAAGCGACGCCGCCACGGATTCGCCGGAGCGTGCATCAAGTGCGGCCGCACGTTCTGTCATCGCTGCAAGTCCGCGCGGGAGAGCAGCACGTACTGCACGCAGTGCATTCATATCTATCTGAAGCGCGACGGCGTCTCCCTCGACACCAAGCGCGCCAAACTCGAAGAGGTCGGCGATCATCAGAGCGGCGTGCTGCGCCGCAACAAACTCTTCGGAACGTTTCTGCCCGGGTCGGCTCAGCTCCTGGAAGGCCGCACCGGCGCCGGGATCGTCGGGTTATTCGCGTTTTTCTTTTTCGTCGGCCTGGCCCTGCTCGTCGGTCGCCTCGCGCCGATCCTGGTGCCGGGCGATCTGCCCAGGTTGATGCTCCGCGCGTTGGCCATCGCTCTGGCGGTGCTGACCTGGTTCCTTCTGACCCTGCCGGTGTATCGAAGAAGGGCGGCCGCTTAGCATGGCGCTGGAAGGAACCCTTCGCGACTTCAGCCTGGCCGACATCTTTCAGCTCATCGGCCTGCAGCGGAAGACCGGCGTCCTCACGCTCCGCACCAAAGACGACACGGTGACCGTGACGTTTCTGGACGGCAAGGTAGTCGGCGCCGACTCGCTCACCCACCGTCTGGAAAACCGCCTGGGAACGGTTCTGATGAAGAGCGGGATGCTGACCAACGAGCAGCTCGCGCGCGCGCTCGAAATCCAGAAAGAGACTCTGCAGCGCCTCGGCTTCATCCTCACCCACTACGGGATCATCTCCGCCGACGCGCTGAAGCAGGCCCTCCAGCTCCAGATCCTGCAAATCGTCTACCGCCTCTTCCGCTGGAAGGATGGCGACTACCACTTCTCGCAGGAGACGACAATCGAGTACGACCGCGACAACGTCGCGCCGATCACCGCCGAGTCGATCCTCATGGAAGGGGCGCGGATGATCGACGAGTGGCCGATCATCGAGAAACGGATCCGCTCCTCGGACCTGGTGTTCCGCAAGAAACCCATGGCCCAGGACAACATCGTGGTCGTCACCGGCGGCGACGAGGCGGACGAGGTCGACTTCGACGACAACGCGCCGCCGGTCAAGCGTCGCAAGACGCACAGCGGCTCGGACAAGATCCGCATCTCCCAGGAAGAAAAGCAGGTCTACGAGCTGGTCGACGGGCGAAAGACGGTTACCGAGATCGTGGAGGTCAGCAGACTGTCGGATTTCGACACGAACAAGGCGCTCTACGAGTTGCTGACGCGCGATCTGATCGAGGAGGTGCGCGGCCAAGCCGCCGTCGCCGCCGTAGCACCAACGCCGGTCGATGAGTCAGAAGTGGCCGAGACGCCAGTGCCACTGCCGCTGGTACTTTTTCTGGCTCTGGTGGCAGTGGCCTCGATCGCCACCTCGTTCAAGAATCCACTGAACTCCCTCAGCCCGCTGCGCCCCATCGGCCGAGCGTCCGCGCCGGTCGAGACCAGAAAAGCGATCTCCGTGGAGCGCATTCACACCCTCGGCAACGCGATCGAGGAGTACAACGTGGTCACCGGACATCTCCCCGCTCGCCTTCAGGATCTCGCGCCGTACTTCGCCTCCACCACGCTCCTCCATGATCCGTGGGGAAACTCGTACCGCTACCTGCAGCAGCCCTCGCGTTACCTGGTCATCGGCTTCTCCCCGGACGGGAAGCCCGACACGGATCTCTTCCTCTCCCGCGCCATCGACGCGGGCCCGCAGGCCAGCGCGCCGACGAAACAGGAGCACGGCGGAATCGTACTGATCGATTAACGCCCCTCACCCGGCGCTTCGTTCTCGACTGCGATTTCTCGAGTGCCTTCTCCCGCGCGAGCGGGAGAAGGTGCCGCGGAGCGGCGGATGAGGGCTGTTTAGTTTATCGCCCCATTGGCTTCGTGCGATCGGGAGACTGCTGCTGCATGGAACGAACTTCGTTCTCGATGCTCCCGGCGTTCCACTTGGCCTCGCCATACTTTTCCTGGATCTTTCCGATCAGCCGATCCTTGTGGCCGGCGATGTGCTCCAGGTCGTCATCGGTGAGCAGACCCCATTTCTCGCGGAACTTTCCCTTCAGTTGATTCCAATTGCCTCTGACCTGATCCCAAAGGCCGTCGTCTCGCATGGCTGTGTTCCCTCCTGCACCGAAGAATCGCAACAGCCATGCCGTTGTGGGCGGGTTCAACCGTTCGGGGCGACGATGCGCAGCTTCTCCGCCGCGATGCAAAAGGTGACCGGCGTCTGCGTGAGCAGCTCACCGTCAGCGTACACATCCAGAGGCTCCTCCGATTCCACGCGGAATTGCGCGCCGCGCCTCATTTCCACGAACGAGCTCTTCACGTGACCGCCGCTGTAGGCGCGCGGCAGGGTCTTCAGCAACTGAAAACGCGATGTCTGATGCACGACGCAAACATCGAGCAAAGCGTCGGTGATCGAGGCGTCAGGCGCGATATGGAATCCGCCGCCGTAGCGCGGAGAATTGGCGAAGACGACGAACATCAATTCCTCTTCATGGCCGTTGATGCGCACGCGGCGCGGCGTGAAGCTCGGCAGCACGCGAAGCGTGGCATAGAGATAGACGGCCGATCCGCGCAGGAATCTCACTCGTTCATTCGCGTACCTGGCCACCACGGAATCAAAGCCCAGGCCGGCGACGCCTGCGTATCGAAGATTGTTGGCCAGAGCGATATCGACCTCGCGCGTATTGCCGCGGACGGCGATCTCGCACGCGGCGCTCACTTCACGGGGAATCTTCAGGTGTCTGGCGAAGTCGTCGCCGGATCCGAGGGGAATGATGGCCAGCGTGCCGCGGGCCAGATTGAAATCGCGAATGGCCAGGTTCACTGTCCCGTCCCCGCCGCAAACCACCACTCGTTCGCCGGCGCGCGAACTCTCCGCCGCCGCGCGCATCAGGTCCGCGGGAGACGTGCTGGCGTACATCGTGAACTCGGCGCCGAGGGCCTGCAGATGCCGCTCGACTTCGCGAGCGTGGTTCCGCGCACGGCCGCGACCGGCGGCGGGATTGTAGATGACCTTGAGTCGCACCGAGTGGGAGAGTGTAGCTTGAAGGTTGACAACCGATAACATGCGAAGCCATGAGGCAGCTCCGACTCGTTTTCCTTCTCTTCGCAGCCAGCATCGCCTGCAAGCCGATCGCGGAATCGCAAACCGCGGATCGTCAGCCGCGTCAGGAGCGCACGCCGATTCCTCCCACGGTCACCGGCGCGCGGCGGACACCCATCGCGGTCGTGGCCCACGACGCGCTCCCCGCCGTCGTCAACATTCAAACCGAAGCGACGATCCGCCGCCGGTAGGTCGATCCCTTCTTCGATCCCTTCGGCGGCCGCGATCGCACCTACACTTCGCAATCCCTCGGCTCCGGGTTCGTCTGGTCGAGCGACGGCATCATCGTCACCAACAATCACGTCGTGGAAGGCGCGTCGCGCATTACGGTGAACTTCAACGACGGCTCGCAACTGCCGGCAAGACTCATCGGCGTCGATCCGGACAGCGACGTTGCTGTCTTGCGCGTCGACGCCAGGCGTCTTCTCGCCGCGCAGATCGGGACGTCCTCCGATCTGCTGATCGGTGAGACCGTCGTCGCCGTCGGAAATCCGTTCGGCCTCAGCGGAACCGTAACCACAGGAGTCGTCTCCGCGCTCGGCCGCTCCGTCCCATCCAAAGAAGCGGGGCGCACCTTCACCGATTACATTCAGACCGACGCCTCGATCAATCCCGGGAACTCCGGCGGACCGCTGCTGAACATCGAAGGAAAGGTGATCGGAATCAACACGGCGATCTACGCGATGGCCCAGGGCATCGGCTTCGCCATTCCCGTCGATCGCGCAAAGAAAGTCGTCCAGGATCTCCTGCAGTACGGACAGGTGCGTAGCGCGTGGATCGGCGCAGTGACCGCGACGATCACTCCGGAGGAGGCAAAACGGATCGGCGCGCGCGCCAGCCATGGAGCGCTGGTGGCGCGAGTGTTCAGCGGGTCGCCGGCGCAGGCCGCCGGCTTGCGCAGCGGCGACGTGATCACCGCGGTGGGCGGGCGGCCGGTCGACTCTCGCGAGGCGTTTTCGACCTACACAGCCACGATTCCCAGCGGCCAGCCGCTACAAGTCTCGATCGTTCGCGAGGGATCGGCGCGCACAGTGAATCTTCGGCCCGTCGATCCTCCTCGCGATCTCGGCCTGCGAGTCCTGTGGGAAGTGGCCGGCCTCCGCGTCCGACAGCCGCGCGGAGTCGTGATCGATGAAGTGGCGAGCGGCTCGCGGAGCGAAAGGATCGGGCTGGCTCCCGGAGACACGATCGTCGCCGTGAACGGGAATCCGGTCAGCACAATCGATGAGCTCAACGAGGAGGTGAAGAAGTCCGCCGAGCGCTCTTCCATCGTCCTCGATGTGCCGCGCGGCCCCTACATCTACAGCCTGGCGTTCCCGATGGCAATGTAGTTCAAAACAACGCCAACTGCGGCGGAATCTCGTGCAGCCGCGCGATCCGCCGGGCCTTCCGGCCCAGCAGCAGAAAAAGATTTCGGCGGATCCATTCCTTCGACTCGCGGTGATAGTGGAACAGCAGCTCCTGCTTGTGGAACCGACGATTGTGGCCCGGGCCGAGGACGTGGTGAAGATATTCGTGGTGGATGATCGACTGGATGAAGAAGGCCGGAATGTTCGGAGCGTTCAGCAGCGGATGGATGCGAATCTCAGTCGTATCGTGGTTGTAGGAACCGAGGCGGATACTGCGGCGTTTCTTGCGGATGATCTGATGTCCCCACCGCACCTGGAGCGTCGGAAATTTGAGGAAATAAGTGCGATGGATTTCAGCGGCCAGCGACGCGAGATGATGGTGCCCGACGAGGGCCGGCAGCGGCAGTGGGAGCGACTGCGTCTCCATCCACCATTATTGTGGGGAGAGGCGAACCGTGGCGCAAGACTTATTCGTCGCCGCCGCCAGAGCGACCCCTTGCCGCGGTGATATTCGACATGGCCACGGAAGTGATCATCGACGTTCCGGCGGCGATGATCTCGTCGCTCTTCCGCATGCCGAGGTAAACGCCGACGCCGAGACCCAAAAGAACCGCGGTGATGGGAAAAGAGCTGATGTGCTCGCGCCAGGACTCAGGAAGAAGATTCTCGATCTCATCGAACAGCGCCTGAGGCCCGTCCGCGAGCGCGCTGCCCAATCGCGAGGCGCGATCCCGAAACGGTGAGTCGTAGTCCATTCCTGCCGCTGCGCGCTCGTGATCGTTTGGTGTGACCATGATGTTCCTCTAGTCTTCGTCGCCCTCGTCGCGCCGGAGCAGCAGTCCCACCAGGAACCCCACTCCGACGGAGATCAACAACGCTTTGCCGGGATTCGAGCGCACGTAGCTGCGGACCTGATCCATCATCGCGCCGATGTCGGCGTCTTCCACGCGCTCGCGCACGCGGTTGTACTGATTCTTCACCGCGTCGGACGCTGCAGAGGCGGTATCGCTGACGTATTCCTTGGCGCGATCGAATCTAGAGTCGTTGTCGTCGCCTGCGCCTGCGCTTCTGGTTCTCTCTTCCATGGCGTCCTCCTTGGCGGAGCCTATCAGACTCGTCGACGGCCGGTCACGAGCTGCACGATCACCAGGATGATGGCGATCACAAGCAGCAGATGCAGTAAGGCGCCGACGGCCACTTTTGTCACCAGGCCAAGCACCCACAAGATGAGAAGAATGACGATGATGGTCCAAAGCATATCGATTCACTCCACTGCCAACAGGTTGTTTACGGTCCTTACATTGACGACCGACCGGGCCACGGCCGATGCTCGGTCGCGCTGGGAGGCGCTGCGCACCACTCCGGTCAACGTGACGTTTCCCTGACGTGCAGAAACATCGATCTTCAGACCGGCCAGGGCGGGATCGCTGCGCAGCGCATCGCGAACGCTCGTGGCCAGCGCGGCGTCGTCGATCTGACGTGACGGATTGATGTTTCCCGCGCAGCCGAGAAGCGCGACGACGGCGATGACAGCCACAACCGGTCTCACGATGGAAGCGATACTGCACTGTCCGTGCCGGTAGAATCGCCGCGAACATGCGCGTGCGATTGGAGCACGTCACTCACATTTATCCGGCCACTGACGAATCTCCTCCCGTCCAGGTCCTCACCGACGTTTCTTTGGAGATCCGCTCCGGCGATTTCGTCGTGGTGATGGGCGCTTCGGGAAGCGGAAAGTCGACGCTGCTGAATCTGATCGGAGCCGTCGATCGCCCCACCTCCGGCCGTCTGTTTCTCGGCGATCAGGAAACGTCGTCGCTCCCGGAGTCAGCGTTGACCATGCTGCGCAGGCAGTCGATCGGCTTCATCTTTCAATTCTTCAATCTGATCCCAACGCTGAACGTCTTCGAGAACGTCGCGTTCCCGCTTTCGTTGAATGGCAGGGGTCGCGGCGAGATCGACGGCCGTGTGCGCGAGGTGCTGGATCGCGTCGGCCTGCCGCACCGGGCCACACACTTTCCCGGTGAATTGGCCGGCGGCGAGATGCAGCGGGTGGCCATCGGGAGAGCGATCATCCATCGGCCCTCGCTGATCCTCGCGGACGAGCCGACCGGGAATCTCGACTCGCGCAATGGTGAGATGGTCCTCGACCTGATCCGCTCCCTTCACGATGAGAGTGCAGCGACGGTCGTGATGGCTACGCATTCCGATCGCGCCGCCAGCCGCGGCGATTACATCATTCACATCGCCGATGGCCAGGTGACGCGTTGAGTCTGCTCCGGGCGCTGGTGCTCCGGCCGATGGTTCGGGAAAAGATCCGGACGACGTTGACCGTGCTGGGCATCGCCGTCGGCGTGGCTGTCGTCGTGGCCATCGCTCTTTCCAATCAGAGCGCGCTTCGCGCGTTTCGCGAGTCGGTGGATGCCGTCGCTGGGCGCGCGAATTACCAGATCGCCTCGGACGTCGGCATCGACGAGAACCTGTTGATCGCCCTGCAGCCGCTCTGGTCCCGCGGTTTGCGCTTCGCGCCGGTGATCGATATCGACGGCATGGTGGAGGCCTCGCAGACTCCGATCCGCATCCTGGGCGTCGATCTGCTGAGCGACATTCACTTCCGCGACTACCGGTACGCCTCGATCCTCAGCGGGACGTCGGCTGGTGGGGCGCCGGCGCCCTCGCCGGCGCGCTATCTCGATCTTTTTCGCACCGACTCCATCATCGTCCCCGCCACCTTCGCCGCCGAGCACCGCCTCCGCCTCGGCTCCCCGCTCGCGCTGTCGGTCCTCGGGCACCAGACGACGATGATCGTGCGCGGCATCCTGGAGCCGCGCGGTCCGGCCACGGCTTTCAATGGCAGCATCGGAATCGTCGACATCGCTGCGGCACAAAGGCAGTTCGGAATGCTCGGGCAACTCACGCGCGTCGATCTGATCGTGCCAGGCGAAGAGGTCCGAAGCGCGATCGCTCGTCTTCTGCCGCCGAATGCGCGGCTGGAGCGGCCGTCGCGGCGAAACGAACGCGTGGAGAAAATGCTGCGCGCCTTTCGCGTGAATCTCTTCGCCCTGGCCGGCGTGGCTCTGCTGGTCGGCATGTTCCTCGTGTACAACACGGTGCTGATCTCGATTCTGCGCCGGCGCAAGGACGTCGGCGTGCTGATGACGCTCGGCGCGTCGCCCGGTCAGATCTTCGCTGCATTTCTTGCCGAGGGATTGCTGTTCGGCGCGGCGGGCTCGGTGATCGGAATCTTTCTCGGCGACGCGCTGGCGTTCTTGATCCTCCGCCTCATCGGCCGGACGATCAATGCGCTTTACGTGACATCAGAGCCGCAGGCCATCGTGCTCACACCGACGATCGCACTGGTCGGTGCCGCGGTGGGAACGCTGCTGTCGCTGATCGCGGCGATTCAGCCGTCGGTGGAAGCGGCGCACGTTCGACCGAGTATTCTGATCCGCACCGGGCTTCAGCAGCGGGTCGGTCGCGCGCGCCGCAGCGTGCTCGCGATCAGCGCGGTTCTCTGCTTTGCCGCCGCCGCTGCAGTCTGCCGACTTCCGCCAGTCGATGGGATTTCCATCGCCGGTTACCTCGCCGTTCTGCTGGTCGTCGCTGGATTCTCGTTGCTCTCGCCGCTGATCGTGACTGTTGTCTCATCAGCTCTTCGGAAGCCGATGCGCGCCGCCTGGGGAATGGTCGGGCAGCTCGCATCCGCGTCGATTCCGGCGTCGCTGCGCCGGACATCGATCGCGTGCGCGGCGCTGGCCCTGGCCACCGGAATGATGGTGGCGGTCGCGCTGATGGTTGGGAGCTTCCGCGAAACGGTGCGGGTGTGGGTCGATCAGACCGTGAGTTCCGACCTCTGGCTGCGTCCCGCGAAAGGATTGTCCAATGCCGACATTGCCCTCTTCCCCGCTTCGATCGTCGACGATTTGCGGCGCGTGCCATTCATCGCCGCCGTCGATCCGATACGAGGACGGGATGTGACCTACGGCGACAGCATCATCGCCGTCGGCAGCGGGGACTTCGATGTCGTGGGACGCTACGGCAATCTCCCGATGGTGACGCCACGATCGTCGCAGCCGGCCCTGCAGGACGCCCTTCGGCGAAAAGGCGTGTTCGTCTCCGAGAGCTTCGCCCTCAAGTTTCATAAACGTGTCGGCGACAGCGTCGAACTTCCCACTACTCGCGGCGTGGAGCGGTTCCCGATCACCGGTGTCTATCGCGATTACTCAAACGACCGCGGCGTGGTGGTCATGGATCGAGGCCTGTTCATCCGGGCCTTCCAGGACGACAAGATCAACACCGTCGTTCTCTACCTGAAAAAAGGAGTCGCTCCGGAAGAGGCTCGAAAAAAGCTGGAGGCGGCGTTCGGGCCGAAGTATCACGCCTTCGCCGTGTTGAATCGCGAGATCCGAGCCGAGGTGATGAAGATTTTCGATCAGACGTTCGTGATCACGTACGCGCTGCTCGCGGTGGCGGTGATCGTCGCCGTGCTGGGAATCGTGAACACGCTCGCCGCGCTCATTCTGGAGCGCAGTCGCGAGCTGGCGCTCTTGCGGATTGCCGCATGATCCTTCTGGAGTCGTCGATTCTGGGCTTCGTCTCGATTGTGGTCGGGCTGGCCACGGGCTACGTGCTTTCGTGGATCCTCATCTATGTCATCAACAAGCAATCGTTCGGCTGGACGATTGAGTTTCACGCGCCGCTGCGGCTGATCGCCGTTTCGCTCTCCATCACCTTTCTAGCCTCGATCCTCGCTGGCATCTTTCCCTCGCGCCTGGCCGGCCGCATTCAATTGCCGACAGCCATTCAGGGGGAATGACCGTCTTTCGAACAAGCGGCGAGTATGATGCCTCCGTGCGTCGCTTCCTCCTCGCTACTGCCGTCGCTGCAGCGCTGCTCGGAGCGCGCGAGCGCGCCGTGCGATCGCCCAGGCCGCAGCCGAACTTGGGGCCGACGTTCAACAAGGAAGTGGTTCGCATCTTCCAGGCCCAGTGCCAGTCGTGTCATCACCCCGGCGACATCGCGCCGTTCTCGCTGATGACCTACGGCGATGCCTTTCCCAACGCGGCGCTCATCAAGTTGAAGACGCAAACGCGCCAGATGCCGCCCTGGAAGCCGGTCGGCGGCTGCGGCGACTTTGCTGATCCGCGCGTGCTGACGCAGGAGCAGATCGACACCCTCGGCAAGTGGGTCGACAACGGCGCGCCGGAAGGCAACGCTTCCGATCTGCCCGCGCCGCTCCAGTTCGACGGCGGCTGGGCGCTGGGGCAGCCCGACCTCGTGCTATCGAACGCCCAGGCATACACCCCGCCGATTTCTGGCGACATGTACCGCTGCTTCACCATGCCCACGAATCTGACATCCGATGCCTACGTGGCAGCGATCGACGTGAAGCCCGGGGATCGCAACACGGTGCATCACGTCATCGCCTTCATCGACACGTACGGAGAATCGGCAAAGCTGGAGGACAAGGACGGCACCGGGTATCAGTGTTTCGGCGGCCCCGGATTCGCCATCACCAGCCTCAGTAGCGCGACGTTAGGCGGGTGGGCGCCGGGCGCGCGTCCAGTGAAACTCCCTGAAGGCGTCTCATTGCTGCTGCCGGGAATGTCGCGAATCGTCCTGCAGGTCCACTACCATCCCCACAGCGGCAGCCCGAAACCCGATCAGACGCAGATCGGCATCTATTACTCGAAGACGAAGCCGACGAAGCTGCTGCGGGTGCTGCCGCTCATCAATCAGACCTTCACGATTCCGCCGAACGATTCGAATTACCGCGTTGCGGCAGAGTTTTCGCTGACGGGGCCATTCGCGTTCGACACTCACATCTGGCTGATCGCCCCGCACATGCATCTTCTCGGACGGAAGATGCACGTCAGCGCGACGCTGCCGACCGGACAGACGCAGTGCCTGATCAACATCGACGACTGGGACTTCAACTGGCAGGGGATGTATCGCTACAACGATCCGGTGGCCATTCCCGCCGGCACGAAGCTGTCGCTGGAAGCTTTCTACGACAACTCGACGAACAATCTCCGGAATCCGAACAATCCGCCCCAGCCGGTGTGGTGGGGCGAGCAAACCACTGACGAGATGTGCATCGCCTTCCTCGGTTTCACCGTCGACGCCGAGAACTATGCAAAGGGACAAGTGGTGAATGTGAGCTGGGCGCGCCCGTAACGCCGCCAACTTGGCGGCGGGTCCGCCGGCAACCTGCCGGCGTTACGGCGCGTACCCCGTCATCTCCACGTAGCCGGCACCGCTGACGGCGACATTCCCGAACGATCCGCTGACATCGACTGCGCCTTCCCAATACGTCACCTGCGTCGAGCCGCTGGTGATCAACTCCTGATTGCGCAGCAGCGGATCGATGAGCAGACGCACACCGAACGACGGAATGGAGACGTGCCAACCCATCGGATACGTTCCGCCGCTGGCCGGCGAACGCCAGCGGCCCAGCGGCTCGATGCGCATCTGGTCGTGGCGGATGTGAATGACGCCGCCATCGCTGGTGATCAGCGATCCGGACGAAGCGGGATCGAGCGTGCCATCCTTGCGGCGAATCTGATAGAGCATCAGCTCGGAGTCGTTGTCGAGCTGAACGGAGAACCAATCCCATCCCTGCTGGTTCTCCCGCAGTTTCGAGCTGCCGAACTCGTGATCCATCCACGCGTTGCCGCGGCAGCGCTGACCGTCGATCGCCCCCGTGGCGTCGAGCCGCGTCATCGAGTAGTAATGCGACGCGTCGCCGATCCCCTCCCCCTTCACGCTCACTCCATTCTCACCGTGAATGGCAGGCGGTTTTCGCGAGCGGAGGATGAGGTCGAGCCGATCGTTGCCGCTGGAGGCTACGAGACGCCACCCTCCATCGTTCGTCATCGCCACCCGCCAGCCTTCATTGAAGACGTCGAGGACGTCGTGGGCCGCGGAGGCGGTGAACGGCGACGCGCGATTCAGCTTCTCGTAGTAGCGAAAGCGTCCGCGGGTTACGTCCGTGATGGCGAAATGCGCCAGCGCCAGATTGCGGAGGTCCCATCGGCTGTCCGGCGGAACGTCCGGAGGTGTCACGCCGACGCGAAAGAACGTAACCTCGAATCCAAACCGCTGCCCCTTTTCCGTGCGTAGATTTCCAGTGAAGTACCACCACTCCGTGCGGTACTGGTCATGACTGCCGTGATCGCGGGGAAATTCGAATTCGTAGCCGGGAAGGGCGGGCTGGAAGTCGGAACCGGATGAATGCAGAACGCAGACTGCAGAATGAAGAATTGAGAAAAGAACAGCGATAGGAATGCCTTTCTTCATTCTCAATTCTGCATTCTGCGTTCTGCATTCACGGCGACCTATAATAATCAACCAACCATGGCCGAACAGCCAGTCCCCTCCCGGTCACGCTTCCGCACCCTGGCGACGGAAACCACAATCCCCATCGAAGCGGACGACCTGATCGTCCTGGCTCGCCGCTACGCGGAGCAGGGGATGTATGACGAGTCGATTCACTTGTACGAGATGGCGGAGAAGCTGAGGCCAGGCTCCGTCTCTCTTCGCATCAATCTGGCTCGTGTGCAGGATCTCAAGCGCCAGGCGGAAGAGACGCGCTACTCGACGGTCCGCCGGGAGGTGAGCTCGGAGCGCTCGCGCGATGAGATCGATTCGTCGCAGTACGTCGGCCTGGCCCAGTACTACATGGAAAAGGACCAGACCTCCAAGGCCATCGAGCTTCTGGAGATCGCCAAGCTGAAAACGCCCAACAACTACCGCCCGTTCGAGATCCTGGGACGGCTCTACTACTCGCAAGGCGAGTGGAAGATGGCTCACGAAGAGATCAAGGTCGCGCGCAGCCTCAACCCATTCGAGCGCGGCCTGGCAGACATCTCCGGACGCATCGAGTTCGAGCTGAAGAACTTTGACCAGGCCCTGAACGAATTCATCGACGCTTTTCTCCTGGCCACCGATCAGAAGGGCGAGAGCACCGAGCCGGTGCGGCGCATGATCAACACCATCAAGCGCGTTCAGAACATCGAGACCAAAGATCTGAACACCCGCATCAAGCACCGCGTGGAGAACCTGCAGCTCCTCACCGAGCGGCTCGAGCTGCGCAAGGAGAATCTCTTCAAGTTCGAAACACGCAAGGACTACAAGGAGATCATTCAGAAGATCACGCGCGATGCGCAGAAGCGCGAGAACCAGTCCACCATGTCAACCGACCTGCGGAAGCTGACCGTCTTTCAGCACATGAAAGACAACCAGATCGTCCGATTGTCCAAGTTCGTGCACGTCGATCCGATCGATCAGGGCCACTACATCTTCCGGGAAGAGGATCGCTCCATGGACTTCTACGTGGTCAAAGAGGGCAACATCGAGATCCGCAAGGACACGCCGTTCGGCCCCCAGATCCTCGGCGCGCTGGGGCCCGACCACATCTTCGGGGAGATGAACTTCATCGACCGCACGCATCGCTCCAGCGACGCCGTCGCCGTGGAACCCACAGCCTGCTACACGTTTTCCTTCAGCGCACTCGATCAATTGATGAACGAGGAGAAAGAGCTGGCCGTCGGTCTGCATTGGTCGTTCTGGCGCTCGCTCAGCGACAAAGTGCGGGACGCGAACGATCAGCTCAAGCTCTTCTTTCAGGAGGACGCAAAGCGAGGTGCGGGACGAAAGCGTGCAGAAGGAAAGCGCGAGACTCAGGAAGTGACGGTCAAGTCGGAGGACAAGGTCGATCTCTTCAAAGAGCGCGGCCTCTCCGCAGCGGAAATGAAGCTGTTGGCCACGTTCTCCACCGAAGAGCGCTTCCGCGAAGGGTCGATGATTTTCCGGGAGGGGGAGAAGGGGGACAAGCTCTACATCGTGCTCGATGGCCGGGTGCGCATTTCGAAGTTCATTCCGGGCGTGGGCGAAGAAGCGCTGACGGTGCTCGATCGAGGCGACTTTTTCGGGGAGATGGCGCTGATCGACGACAAGGTTCGCTCGGCGGACGCCAAAGCACACGAACAAGACGCCACCGTCCTTTCCATCGATCGGGCCACACTCAACGAGATCCTGGAGATGGATCCGAACGCGTCGCTGCAGTTCCTCAACCTTCTCTGCCGCATGATCAGCCGCCGCCTGCGAGAGATCAATGACAAGATCGTGCAGTGGAAATACATGTCCGGCGGGTTCTGATGACACGCCTTTGTCATCCCGAGCGTAGCGAGGGACCTGGGCGGGTGGCGCGGACCGAGCGCGTTTCCTGCGCCCCAACCGCCCAGATCCCTCGCTAACGCTCGGGATGACACCGTGATCCTCGTCGCCGCATTCGTCACTTTCTTCCTCATTCTCTGGGCCATCCTTTATGCCGTACTCCCGCTGACTCGGAGGGGAAGGGGCTTCGGCGCGAGCCTCGTGGCCCGACTCTCGGTCCGCTACACGCGCATGACCGGATACGCCGATTGGGCGAAGGCCTACGGCCCCATCGTCCTGATCGTGATCGGCGGCGCGATGCTCACAGGTTGGGCAGGCGATACCTTTCTCGATCTCGCCGAAGAGGTCCACTCCCACAGCCCGAAACTTCAGCACATCGACAGCGTCGTTCACGCTTGGGCCATCTCGCGCCGTAGTCCCGGCGCGACGACGTTCTTCGCCACGATGTCCACTATCGGCGGGCCTATCGGACTCGCGGCGCTGGTAGTCGTGGTGGCCATCGTGCTGGTGGTGCTTCGCCGCTATGGCTGGGTGCTCTATCTCGCCGTGACCGTCGGCGGCGGGGCGCTGTTCAATCAGGAATTGAAGCGCTTCTTCGCACGGGCCCGACCGGATATCGCCGAGATGCTCCGTCAGGCCCACGGATATTCATTTCCCAGCGGCCACGCCATGGGATCGACCGTCGTATTCGGCGCGCTGAGCTACCTCGCCTTCCGCACGGCCACGCAATGGAGGTGGAAAGCAGCTGCCGTGGCCCTCGGCGCCACGATCGTTCTCGCCGTCTCGCTCTCCCGCGTTTACCTCGGCGTGCACTGGATCTCCGACGTCGTCGCCGGAATCGCGGCCGGCACGTTGTGGGTCGTCGTCAGCACGATGGCCTACGAGACGCTGCGGAGGATTCGGCTGCTGCGCGCGATTCAGCGGGAAGCCCGGTCTTCGGTGCGTGCCGCACGCGGCGCGTAAAGCTCGCGCACGATCTGGCCAACCGACAACCGGTCGAGGGCAGTGCGCGTCGATTGCTTGAGCCGCTCGAACAGCTCGCTGATCGCCGCCGCTTCGCGATCGCCTGGCGTGATCTCCGGCATCACGCGGTATCCGCCTTCCATCGTCAGCACGACTTCCTCGATGCTGATCCGGTCGGGGTCGCATCCGGGAACGAAGCCGGTCCAGTCCCCACGGATTTCCTTCACCAGCTTGGCGTCCTCCAGTTTGGCCAGGACGCGCAGCATCTGCGAGTCGGTGGTCCCTAACTGCTCCGCCAATCGATACGACGACGGTGCGTCTTCTCTCCGTTCGAATCGCCGGGCTATTTCGATCAGCGCGCGCAGCGCGAAGTAGAGATCGAAGCGCGGCTGATCTTCCACCTGCCGCTCGCTGGCGCGGAGCACGCCGTACAGATTCTGGTACACGTAACTGATCTCCACGCCCAGCAGGATGACCACCCACATCACCTCGATGGCGATGAGGAAGATGATGGCCAGGCCGAGGGTGCCGTAGATGAGGTTGAAGCGACCGTGCACCAGGCGTTCGGCGTAAAAGCCGAACAAGAAGCGCACCAGCGAGAAAAGCATCGCCGTGAACAGCCCTCCGACCGCGGCCGCGCTGAAGCGCACGCGCGCCGACGGAACGAGCCAGAAGAGCATGGTGAAGGCGATGAACAGGACGATGATCGGAACGATGCGGAAGGTGATGTCATGCTGAAAGAAGAAGCGGAGCAACCGGTTCCGCTCCAGCATGTTCGTGGAGGTGAAGGAGAGGCCCATCAGCACCGGACCCCAGAAGAAGAGCATGGTGAAGGCCATGATCTTCTGGCGATAGCCGCGATTGCTTCGCACCTTCCAGATCTGATTAATCGTCGCCTCGACGGCCAGAAAAAGGCGGAACGCGATCACGATGAAGACGATCACGCCGAATGTCGATGCTGCCTGCGCGTTTTCCGCGAATCGGGCCAGGTGATACGTCAGCACCGGTGACTGGTAGGGGATCACCACGTTGAGGATGTTGTCGATCTGGCTCTGAAAATTCGGAAAGAGCGTCTTGAAATACTGTTGCAGCACCTGGGTGAAGGCCACCAGGAGCGGGATGAGCGAAAGAAGCGTCGTGTAGGCCAGCGACGCCGCGCGCGACGTCCCTTCGATGGTGTAGAACTCACGACTCAGCTCGCGCACGAAGAGGAAAAACTCCACCAACAGAATTCGTGCGCGGCGGCGGCCGTGTGCCTCGCGGCGATACAGCAGAACCGCGGGGTCGGTCACCCACGACCAGAAATATGTGCGGGCGGCCAGGAAGCGGTCCCGCAAGGAACGGCGCGGGACTTCCACGGGAGGGTCGACCATCGGCTCAACTATAGACGCAACTGGCGCGCCCACCCTGGAGCGCTGGCGACCCGCCGGCGGGTGCGCGGGCTACCAGCCCGCGCCGGCAAGTTGCCGGCGCACCCGCCGCCAAGTTGGCGGCGGTCCCAAGGGGTGGGCGGCCCCTTGCATAATGGCCGCGCATGGCTCCCCAGGTGATCATCCCGGAGGTCATCGAGCCCGATGAGAAGCTGCCGCGCGATCTGGTCGCGCTGCGCCGGTTCGCCTTTCTGTTGGACGAGGCGGTAGCGATTCCCGGCACGACGCGACGAATCGGCCTGGACGGCGCGATCGGACTCATCCCCGGCGTGGGGGATGTCATCGGCGCGCTGCTCTCGACGTGGATCATCATCGGCGCGCTCCGCCATCGCGTTCCGCTGCTGAAGGTAACGCGCATGGTGGTAAACGTTCTGGCCGATATGGTGATTGGAGAAGTCCCGGTGATCGGAGACATCTTCGATTTCCTGTTCGAAGAGAACGTGATGAATCTGCAGTTGCTGCTTCGCTATCGCGACCGCTCGCGGCCACCGCGTTCGTTCGCTTCCATCGCCGTCAGCGCGCTTCTGCTCACGTGTTTCATCCTCGCCGTCGCCCTCACCTTTCTAGGCCTGACCATCGCCGCCGTTTTGTGGCTGGCCGGACAACGCTGATGCTCTTTCGAAAGCGCAAGCAGCCTCGCTATCCCCGGCGCCCGCCGCTGCCGATCATCCGGCGCCGGCTTCCGATGCGCTATCAGATGAAGCATCAGTTCGGGGTGCGCGATCTGGCCTTTCTGCAGACCATGCACGCGCTGACCGGCGCGCCGCTCTCGGAAGGCAATCACGTGACCATCCTCAAGAACGGGGTGGAGATCTTCCCGCCGATGCTGGCCGCCATTCGCGCGGCGAAAAAGACCATCAACCTGGAGTTCTACATTTACTGGGATGGGGAGATCGGCCGCGCCTTCGCCGAAGCGCTTGCGGAGCGCGCCCGGGCAGGCGTGCAGGTGAAGGTCATTCTTGATGCGGTCGGCTCCGCGCCGATGTCACGATCGCTCATAGACTTCATGACCCGAAACGGAATCGATCTGGAGTGGTATCACCCCCTGCGCTGGTACACGCTCTCGCGATTCAACCATCGCACACATCGGAAGCTCCTCATCGTCGATGGCGAGGTCGGCTTCTCCGGCGGTGTGGGCATCGCCGACAACTGGCTGGGCAACGCCGATTCCAAGGATCACTGGCGCGAAACTGTGGCCGGGGTTGAGGGACCGGTCGTCACACAGATGCAGTTCGCCTTCCTGGACAACTGGGTGAAGAGCCGCGGCGAGCTGCTCACTGGGCTCGATTACTTTCCGCAGGTGGAGCGGCGCGGACCGCATCTCACGCAGGTGATCAAGTCATCCCCGACTGAGGGAAGCTCCGCCGTGAAGCTGCTGTACATCGTCTCCATCGTCAGCGCCACGCACTCGATCTACATCAGCAACGCCTACTTCGTCCCCGACCGCGACACGATTCGCGCGCTGGAAGGCGCGGTGCGGCGCGGAGTCGACGTGCGGGTCATTGTCCCCGGCGAATTCACCGACGTTCCGCTGGTCCGGCAGGCCAGCCGCATGCACTACGAGCTGCTCCTCCGCCGCGGCATCCGCATCTTCGAATATCAGCCCACCATGATGCACGCCAAGACCATGGTGGTGGACGGCTACTGGTCGACCATCGGCTCCTCGAACTTCGACGATCGCAGCTTCCGCATCAACGACGAAGTCAACGTCAACGTCTACGACGATGAAATCGCCCGGCAGATGGAGGCGATGTTCTTCCACGACCTGGCGCAATCGAACGAGATCACGCTGCGGCACTGGTTCCGTCGCCCGCGCCTGGCGAGGGTGAAGGAGAAGCTGGCGGATCTCTTGAAGCCGCAGTTGTAGGTGGAGCGGCGGGCTTTAGCCCGCCGGCGGCCTGAAGGCCGTCGCTCCACTCACATATGCGCCCAGTCCGTGTGCAGGAACGGCGCGTTCGGTCCCTTGTCGTTCCGCTGATACGTGTGCGCGCCGAAATAGTCGCGCTGCGCCTGAGTCAGATTCTGAGGAAGCTCGGCGCTGCGATACGCATCGAAATAGGCCAGGCTGGCGGACATCGCCGGCACGGCAATCCCGCTGGACTGGGCGAGTGAAATGGCGCGCCGCCACGCCACCTGTGAATCGCGGACGCGCGCGCTGAACTCTTCGTCCAGCAGGAGATTCGGAAGCTGCGGCTTGCGCTCGTAGGCGCGCATGATCGAGTCGAGGAACTTCGCGCGGATGATGCAGCCGGCCTTCCAGATGCGGGCCATCTCGCGCATGTTGATGTTCCACTTCCACTCCGCGGATCCGGCCTGAATGAGAGCCATACCCTGCGCGTAGGAGCAGATCTTCGATGCGTACAACGCGTCGTGAACGTCCTGGATGAATTGTTTGCGATCGAATTTCGCCGCCGAGGGCGGCGGCGCCCCACCGAGCACTTTGCTGGCGGCCATGCGCTCTTCTTTCATGCTGGAGAGCACGCGCGCGTCGATCGCCGCGGCGATCGTGGGAATGGCCACGGCAAGATCGAGCGCCACCTGCGCGGTCCATTTGCCTGTCCCCTTCTGTCCCGCCTTGTCCAGCACCTTGTCCAGGAGAGGCGCGCCCGTTTCCGGATCCTTCACTCGGAAGATCCGGGCGGTGATCTCGATGAGGAACGACTCCAGCGGGCCGCGGTTCCACTGCTCGAAAATCTCCGCCAGCTCGCTGGCCTTCGCCCCCATCACCCTTCGCAGCATCTCGTACGCCTCGGCGATCAGCTCCATGTCGCCGTACTCGATCCCGTTGTGCACCATCTTCACGTAGTGACCGGCACCATCCGGCCCCACGTGCGTGACACACGGGCCGGAGTCGCTTTTCGCGGCGATCGCTTCGAACACCGGCTGAATCGTCTTCCACGACTCCACCGATCCGCCGGGCATCAGCGAGGGACCGTGGCGCGCTCCCTCCTCGCCGCCGGAGACGCCGGAGCCGACGAAGTGAAAGCCTTTCGCTTCTACCCGCTTCGCGCGCTCCTGAGTGTCCTTGAACCAGGAGTTGCCACCGTCGATCAGGACGTCGCCGCGGTCGAGAAAGGGCATGATCTTCTCGATGGTTTGATCGACGGGCGAGCCGGCCTTGATCATCATCATGATTCGGCGCGGCCGCTCGATCGCTTTCGTGAAGTCTTGAAACGTCTTCGTCCCGGTGATTTTCTTTCCGCGGTTTTTCGTGACGAACTCGTCGACCTTCTCGGAATCCAGGTTCCACACTGCGACGGGAAAACCGTGCTCCTCGATGTTGAGGGCGAGGTTCTCCCCCATCACACCCAGGCCGATCATGCCGAACTTCGCGGTCATACTTTGGCCACGACGGCGTTCTTCACCGACTGCGCAAGACGCTCCAGGCCGCGGTCGACGTCCTGACCGAGATCGATGCTGACGGCGCGACGCTTCCGGCTGCTCAGCGATTGCAGGTCGCCGATGGCCTGTGCGCGAACGAGCACGCCAAACGTGAACTTCTCGCCCGGAATCGGGATGTCCTCTGACCCTCCGCCGGTGAGCTGCAGGAACACGCCCTTGTCCGGGCCGCCCTTGTGCAACTGGCCGGTGGAGTGGAGAAAACGCGGCCCGTAGCCGGTGGTCGTGGCCACATGCAGCGAGCGGGCGATGCTCTCGCGGATCTCTGCGATCCGCTGATCGCGCTTCGGCGTTTCGGCGAAGTATTCAGTCAGCGCGACGTAGTCGCCCGGCTTCACTTCCGCCAGCAGCGCGGCGATGGCCGGATCGTCGGGTTTGATCTGTTTGCCGGTGATGGTCATCTTGCCTGTCGACTTGAATTCCTCGAGCAGGCGCCTGGTGTTGTCCTTCGACTCCTGCACGTTCGGCTGATCGAACGCGTCGATGCTGAGGAGCGCGCCGGCGATGGCTGTGGCGAATTCCCAGGTGAAGAAGATCTCGCCGAGGTCGAGCGGATCGTCGAGGACCTGATCGACCACGGGATGGCCGGCATCGGCGAGCTCTTTCAGCCGCGCCACGTCGTCGGATCCACGGAGCCGGACGGCAACGAACAGCCGGTCGTTGCCGTAGTCGCGTGCGGCGAGCAGTGGTTCGCCGGCAACCGGCACGACGCCCTTCCCTTCCTTGCCCGTGCTTTCTGCGATGAGCTGCTCAACCCACAGGCCGAGCGTATCGAGCGGCGCGGGTGTGATCAGGGTCAGCTTGTCGCGTCCCTGTCGGGCCATCGCGCCGATGACGACGCCGAGCATGGCCGCAGGATTTTTCTTCACCGTGGGAACCGTGGCCACGTGTGCGGCGTGCACGGCGCGGTCGAGGAGTTTCTCGACGTCGACACCGGCCAGCGCCGCAGGCACCATCCCGAAGTACGAAAGCGCCGAATAGCGGCCGCCGATGTCGGGTGGATTGATGAAGATCTTGCGGAACTTGTCGCGCTGCGCGTCGCGTCCGAGCTGCGTGTCGGGATCGGTGATGGCGATGAAGTTCTCGCCGGCCCGATCACCTTTGACCGACTTCACGCGATCGTAGAAGTAGCGATGAAAGACGGCCGGCTCGGTCGTGGTGCCCGACTTGGAGGCCACGATGAAGAGCGCGCGCTCCAGCTTCAAACGCGACTCGAGATTGCGCACCGCCTCCGGAACGGTGGAATCGAGAACCGAGAGCGCCGGATAGCCGCTCCGCTTCCCGAACACGCGACGGGTCACTTCCGAGCAGAGGCTCGAGCCCCCCATACCCAGGATGACGACGTCGTCGAAGTCGCGGCGCACGGAGTCGGCGAAGGCCCGAAGCTCGCTCGCCTTCTTCGACATCTGCTCGACGACGTCGAGCCAGCCGAGAGCGTTGGCGATGATCTTCTTGTGCGCCTCGTCTGATTTCCACAGCGTGGCGTCCTTCTTCCAGATCCGCTCGACGAACTTTTCTTTTTCCACCCGCTTGATCGCTTCGTCGACGGCGGCCTGGTGCGGGCCGAGATGCTCCGTCTGCCGGTCGTCGAGGCCGCGGGTGACGGCGTCGCGGCGGGCCTCGATCGTGCTCAGGAGTGAAGCGAACGAATCCTCGAATGACTTCACGCCATCGATGGTGAGCTGCGACGTGATCTTCTGGAGGCTGAATCCCTTCTGCTCGAACTTCCGCAGCACCTCCCGCGCTTCATCCAGGTTTTCCTCGATCGTGATTCGAACCTTTCCGTGATCCTTGAAGGCCTCGTAGGTCGCCGGAGGGAGAGTGTTCACCGTGTCCGGCGCGATGAGCGACTCGACGTAGAGCACGTTGCTGTATTTCGGATTCTTCGTCCCCGTCGACGCCCACAGCGGCCGCTGAACGTTCGCGCCTTTTGCTCGCAACTTCTGGAAGCGCGCGCTGGCGAACACCTTCTTGAACTGCTGATAGGCCATCTTGGCGTTGGCGATGGCCACCTTGCCCAGCACGGATTCCAGCTCCCGATCGCCGGCCTGCTCGAGCTTTGCTTCGATCTGCTTGTCCGCCATCGTGTCGATGCGGCTGACGAAGAAGCTGGCCACGGAGCGAATCTTGTCGATGGGCAGATTCTTTTCCACGCGGCGCTCCAGCCCGCGCAAGTACGCCTCCATCACCTGCCCATAGACGTCGTTGGAGAACAGCAGAGTGATGTTGATGTTGATGCCGTTGAAGATCGACTCCTCGATGGCCGGGATGCCCGCCGGCGTGCCGGGGATTTTCACCATCACGTTCTGCCGCTTCAGGGACTCGAAGAGCCGCTTCGCTTCGGCGATCGTCCCCTTCGTGTCGTTCGCCAGTAGCGGGCTCACTTCAATGCTGATGAAGCCGTCGCCGCCTTTGCAGCGCTCGTACACCGGCCGGAAAATATCGGCCGACTTGCTGATGTCGTCGAGGACCAGCGCGTCGTAGATCTCGTCGCGCGATTTGTTCTGCGACGCGAGCTGGCGCAGTTGAGCGTCGTAGTCCTCGCTCCCTCCGATGGCCTTCTCGAAGATCGTCGGATTGGACGTCATTCCGCGGAGGTCATCCTCCTCGATCATCTGTTTCAGCTTGCCGGTAGTGATCAGCCGGCGTTCCATCTGGTCGTACCAGACGCTCTGGCCGACTTTGGCGAGTTCAGCAAGTGGGTTGCTCATGGGATCCTCCGCTACCAGCGCGAGAGCATATCGCTCGATCGCGGCGAAGGGATAGCTGTGCAGCACAGGCAGGAGTGCCTGTGCCACACGAGAGAGTAGTTGTGGCACAGACACTTTTGTCTGTGCAGCACAGTCACTCCTCGACGCCGGCGCGCTTGATCGCGCGCGCCGCGATGCGGGCCACGAAAATCGAAACAGCGAACGCGATCACCACTCCCACAACGGTGATGACCGTCTTCGTCGTGTTCTGCGTGGCTACCGCCGCTCCCGCCGCTCCGAGATAGACGAAGGCGATCGCGCCCGGGAGAATGCCGATGAATGTGGCGATCACGTATTGCAGGGTCCCGATGCCGGTCAGACCGAACGCGTAATTCATGAACAGGAACGGGAAGACAGCCGCCAGCCGCACCAGGATGACGATCTTCATCCCTTCGCGGGCGATAGCTCGATCGACGGCGCGAAACTTCGGATTGGCCGCCGCCATCGCCTCCACTCGCTTTCGCAGCACGGTGCGAGCGAGCAAGAAGGCGATCGTCGCCGCCATCGTCGCTCCGATGGCCACGACGATGCTCCCGGCAACGACGCCAAACAGCGCGCCCGCGCCGATGGTCAGAATCGAGGCCGGCACGATCACGCCGGCGATGGCGTATCCGAGTGTGTAGACGACGTAGCCGAGCGAGCCGAGTCCGCGGACGTAAACCTGGAATTGGCGCAGCCAATCGCCGATAGGCAGCAGTCGCAGCGCGACGATGAGTGCGATCAGCGCGACCAGCGCGATTGCCGGTTTCAGGAACTTACGTTTCAGACCTCTAAGTGAAGAACTTTTTCAGCGATTTGAAAAGGAGAATCACGCCGCTCACCAATCCGATGAGGGCTCCGACGAAGAGACCGGCGCATCCTCCGAGGATCAGGTTGAGTCCGCCGCCGCGTTTCGCCGGCTCCGGTGGAGCGGCGGGCTTTAGCCTGCTGGCCGGCGGCCTGAAGGCCGCCGCTCCACGACTCCCCTGCGTCCGCGCATACACCTTCGTGAACTCCGCGCCCAAGAAGACAATGTTCGTCGACCAGTAGATCCAAACCAGCACTACGACCAGCGATCCCGCCGCTCCGAAGCTCGATCCCACTGCGCTCTTTCCGATGTACAGCCCCAGCGCGAATTTGCCGACGATGAAAAGAAAGGAGGTGAATGCTGCGCCGAGCCGGACGTCCCGCCACTCGATGCGGATGTCCGGCAGGTAGCGGAAGATCAAGGCGAACAGCGCGGTCACTACGGCGAACGAGACGGCGAGCTGCAGGCTTTGCCACAGCGACTCGCCGCCGGGCAGCCGGTTCCCGGCGAACTTCCCCATCGCGGCGATCGCTGCGTCGATCACCAGCGAGACCAGCAGAAGGAATCCGACACCGAAGACCATGGCGAAGGAGAGGAATCGTTCCCTGATCATGGCCAGGACGCCGCCTTTCGGCTTCTCCTCGACGTTCCAGATCGTGTTCAACGCATCTTTCAGAGCGCCGAAGACGCCGGCGGCACCGAGGAGCAGCGTCACGATTCCGATGACCAGCGCGAACGTTCCCGTCTTCGGTTTCGCTGCGCCGGCCAGCATCTCCGCGATGGCCTTGGCCCCCGCGTCGCCCATCAACGCCCGAAGCTGATCGACGATCTGCGCCTGGGCGTGGGATCTTCCGAAGATCAGTCCAGCGATCGCGATGGCGATCAGCAGCAGCGGGGCGATGGAGAAAATCGTGTAATAGGCCAGCGCCGCGCCGAGGCGCAGCGCCTTGTCTCGCTGGAATTCTGCAAAAGCCTCTTTGAGGAGCTGAAAGAACGGCTTCACGACGCAGGCCGAGTCAGCAAGTCATGTACCTAGAACGACTGCGCTGTCTTCCACTCTTCGTCATCCACCTTCCACGCGCCGTACTCCTTTTTCAGAGTCACTGTGCCGATTCGTGTGGTGGCGGTGCTTCCGGTCTTCAACGCGGTTCCGCGCACCTGCAGAGTGGCGATGTCACCGTTGACGTTGCCGCTCACGATTTCGACCTTGCGCGGACGAAAGGCCACCTTCATCGAGACCGTTCGGTCGCTGCGCAATCGATCCGCGGCAGCGGCGGTCACCAGTTGAAAGAGAGTCGCGTTGTCGTTCTTGCGCAGCGCCGCGTCGTATGCTCGCCATACCTTGCCCGGTTCTCCTCCGCCGCGCGGCAACGCGTGCGCACCGCTCTGCTGGCTGCGCGGAGGCGGGGTGAACATGGTCGTGGCGTCGACGATCTCCGGCGCGGGAATGCTCACGCTGCCTGCGCCGATCGGCGCCCGAAAGCGCACGCGTATCACGACCTTGTCGCCGAGTAATATGTGGTCGATACCAACCGTACCTTCGACCGCCGCCGCGGTCACGACGATCGACTTCGCATCGAACTGCATCGCGCTGATCGACTTTTTCCCTTTGTGAAAGGCCAATCGGACCGGCTGTCCGCTTTCCGTCAGCCGAACTTCAACGAGCACCAGTTGGCCGCCGCTCTCGAGACGGAGCAATTCGGAGCTGTTGGCCAGCGCTGACGGCGCCACCTGCCGATCGGTCAGGAGAACGACCAGGTCCCGGGCCGAGCCTTCCAGGACGCTGTTGTCGTATCGGGCGTACGCAAATCGAAGAGGAGTCGACTTGCCGTTGATGACGAGCGATCCCTCCGCTCGTCCGAGGTCCACGGGGGCCGCGGAAGCGGCGGTGACCAGGAGAAAAAACGCCGACAGCGTCACAGCCAATCGCACGGACACCTCCGCCAGTAGCCTTGCGTTCGCCGAGCGTGAAGTCAAGTGCGCCGAGCCATCCAGGCGACGCATCGCTCGAGCTCTTCGTGCATGCGGTCTGCAGTCAACCGCATCGGGCGGCCGTGGCCGGGAAGCACCCATTCGAAACGGTAGTGGAGGAGTCTGCGCATCGACTCGATCTGTTCGCCCCATGAGTACCAGCACGCGTTGCGGAACGCATACAGCCGGTCGCCCGTCTCGTCCCACGCCAGATGGTCGCCGGTGAAGAGAAACTTGTTCCGATAGAGATAGACGGCGTGACCTTTCGTGTGGCCCGGCGTGGGGATCATCACGAGCTGATCGTCGATGTCGATGGGATCGAGGCCGGAAGGCTGCATCTCGATTGCCGAAGTACGCGCTCGCACGTCATCGCGGTGCAGAACGCGCTCGCATCCGAATCGCTGATGAAATTTCTCATGATCGGCGACATCATCCTGATGTGTGAGCAGCAGCCGGCGCACACCACCCATCTCGTCGATGCGTTTCACCAGCGGCC
>QHVS01000156.1:0-33222 GCA_003223635.1 Acidobacteriota bacterium
CTCCACCGATCTCTACGTCGACAAGGCGTCCGTCCTGAACCGGCCAAAGCGCGAGGAGTCCTACTTCTTTCCCTTGTACCGCGACGGGCTGCGGGAGCTCACGTTCACTCCTCAGGTGACGCAAGCCGATTTGAACGGCCTCCTCTCCACACTGGAAATCAAGGACCGCGATCTCGGACCGGGCGACGACATGGTCAATCATCTCTGGCGTCGCGATCTGACCACAATCACTCACAGCGCGATCGATGGTATCGGTGAGTCAGAAGACGCGGGAGAGGGAGGAGCCAGCGAGCTGCACGGCCTGATCGCCGAGTTGGCGGACAAGATCAAGAATCCAGCCGCCCCCACCCTGGGCCAATCCTACGCGTTCGTGCTCGATGCCGACATGAAGGTGGCTGCTCAGGACCTCCACTATGACGCCACGACGATGCGTCGCACGTTCGAAGAGAATCCGGCCGTTCTGCGGTTGTCGGACGAGCAAGCCGCGCAGCTCCGCGCGGAGCTTGGAGAGGATCGCGATCAAATTCTTGTGGAACGCTTCATCGAGATCCTGCTGGTGATCGTTCGTTCACCGGGAAAGTCGATCGACGGGGCGGTGCTCGCTCCAGTCTTCCAGCAGCTGGCCGACGCATATTGGAACGCACACGACTACGCTCGTGTGGCGGCGATTCTGACGCCCGTCCTCGCGGCTGCCAGCGATGCTCCTACTCCCGAGCATCGGGCGGCGATGGCGGATGTGGTTCGCCGCTTCGTCACTCCGGAGCGGCTGAACATCATCCTTCTCGATTTTGTCGGCGGAGCGCTCGCGCCAAAGATCGCCATGCGCTTCTGGGACTTCGTGCCCGACGAGGTTGTCTGGCCGATTCTGCTCGACGCCTGGTCGCGTCTTCCGGAAGGTGAAACGCGGACGCTGGTACTCAACGCACTGCGCACCCGTCTGGCCAGAAACCTCGACCTGCTGCGGCAGACGCTCTCCTCTCCGGAGCCCGCTCGCATCCGGGCCGCACTGGCGCTGCTCGATGCGAAGACGGAAAAGATCTTCATCAATGACGTCATCCGCCTGGCCGAGCACCCGGAGGAGTCGATCCGGATCAAGGGGCTGGCGGCAGCGGCGCGAGTGGGTGGGCCGGCAGGATTCGAAGTCCTGTGGAAAGCGATGGAGAGCGACCCTTCGAAATCCGTTCGCCTCTATGCCTTTCGCGCGGTTTCCACGACGCAGTGGCCGGGATTTGCACCGCGGCTGCAAGCGCTGGTGACCGACTCTCAATTCGCCCAGCGGCCAGCGTGGGAGCGCGAGAAATACGTGCGCCTTCTTGGCGCAATCGCCGGCCCGCAGGCTCAGCCTCTATTCGAATCATGGATCCCGTCGAAGCGCTGGTTGTGGCAGACGAAGGACCTGGAGATGCTCGAGCTGGCGCTGCGAGGGCTCGGCTCGACCGGAGCCAGCGGATTGGAACGGGTGCGGGCGCTCGCAGCGGGCGGCGGGAAGCCTGCCGAGGTCGCGAGGAAGGTCCTGGAGAGCCTCTCTGGCGAAGGGGGTCTCGAAGGGAAGCGAACCCTGGCCGGCTCGAGCAAGCCATGACCGACCCGACGAAGTCGCAGCAGCCGACCCAGCGCGTCACGATCGACGACCTCGCCCTGCGCGGCGCGGACAACGTGCTCGGAGAAGGCCCGAATGCCGTGATGCACACCTGGTTTCAGCTCTTTCGCACCGCGCAGATTCACGCCATCGACAATCAGGCGCTGCAGCGGCCGATCGTGGCCATGGTTGAAATGACGAACGACGTGGTTCCACGTGAAGGCCACGTGTCATTCCAGGCGAAAGACAAATCCATTTTCGTCAACGGCGCGAAGCTTCGCCTCTCGACGGATGAATACGAGCTGGCCGGGGCAGTCTTCGATTTCTTCGAAGAGCGCGGGATGGGGGGCTTCACCATCAGCAAGCCGATGGACGCAGACGCAGTGCGCAAGCTCCTGGCGGTGCTGGTATACACACCGCCGGCCGATCGAAAGTTCGAGAAGCTGGACGCGGCGCTCAAAGCGGCGGGCATTCCGTTTCGCCTCAACAAGCCGCTCGGCGCATCAAAGAGCAATGAAGAAATGGCGCTCGAGCGCCGCAGTTACACGTTCTTCACTTACTCGAAGCTCGTCGTCCTCTATCGCAGCCTGATCAGCGACGACAAGCTGAACATGCAGCGGCGAACGTATTACTTGAAGAAGATCGCGCGCACCATACAGGCGCTCGTCGACATCTGCATCGAGGACGACCACACGTTCCTGGGATCGTCTTCGGTGAAGAGCGGCGAAGCCTACGCGCCGCATCACGCCGCCAACGTCGCGGTCTTGTCGATCGCCCTCGGCGAGAAGCTCGGCCTCTCCAAAGTCGCTCTGGCCGATCTTGGTCTGGCCGCGGTGTTTCATGACGTAGGCATCCGGTCCTGCCCCGCCGAACTTCTGGAAAAGCGGCAGGCCCTTGACGCGAGCGAACGGGCGGTCATCGAGCAGCATCCGCTCCGTTCGGTCGAGTATCTTCTGCAGGAACGCACGTTCAGCAAGTCCGTGCTTTCCCGCATCGTGGTGGCCTTCGAGCATCACCGGACGTACGACGGCGCCGGATATCCCTTCGGCAGCCGCCGGCCCGACCTGATGGCGCGTATCGTGACCATTGCCGACGTGTACGACGCCCTGACGACCCAACGTCCCTGGCGAAAGGCCCATCTGCCCGACGAGGCGCTGGGAATGATGATGCGCGAGTCGGGAAAGCGATTTGATCCGGCGCTTCTCTCCGTGTTCGTCAATACTCTGGGGCTTTATCCGATCGGCACGCTCGTCCGACTGGACAGCGGTGAGCTTGCAGTCGTGGTCTACAGCGGCGGCGAAGGCGAGCGCATCAGCCGGCCGATCGTCGCCCTTCTGGGGCGCGATGGGAAACCGGCAGGAACCGTCGATCTCGCCGAACGCGCGCCCTCAGGCAGTTACAAGCGCACCGTCACAGCATCCGAAGATCCGGCAAAGTATGGTCTGCAGACCTCCGCGTTCGTCGCCGGCAGCGCGGGAGTGACACAGTAACTCATGGTCGATCGGCGCGATCGTCTTGCCGGAATGACCGGGACGCCGCCGAGCGCGGCGAACACGCCGACGCAGCGGCTGGAGCGAACGGTCGTGTCCCCCCGCCCAGCCCGACGTCAGGCATTGCTGTACGCGCCACCGCCCGTCGCGGCCGCGCCGTATCTCACGATCCTGGAATCCGAGGGCCTCGACGTACTCGTGGCGAACAGCATGGACAGCGCCGCGGTACTCCTGTCCAACGCTTCTCCCGCGCTGATCATCGCGTTGGTGCCGGTGCTGGGCGACGAATTGCGTGAGCTGTTCCGGAAACATGCTCCGAACGCCGAGATCCGGGCGCTTCCCGGGCTGACGCCGATGCTCGAAGATGCGGTGGTGCGGCCGCGCGACGCGTTCGAATTCGCCATCCGGACCATCGTGGCCGCCGCCGGCGTGATTTCCGCGTCACGAAAGACACCGCGGGAGCGGACGGTGCGCATTCTCCAATTGACGGAGGGCGCTACAGCGGCGATGCGCTTCTCCGATACCGACGCTGCTGCCGCTCGGGTGATCGCCGCGCTTTACGACGTGCCGCAGGCGCTCTCCGGAGATGAGAGCGGCGCGCGAACCGAACGTGACCACGAAACACGAAGACGTGAGCGAGACACTCACCGTTCGCTCCTCGCGGAGTTTATCGCCGGCCTCCAGTCGCCATTCCCGATCATCGTCTCGCCATCGCCCGGCGATCCCGCGCAGCGGCTTCCCGTGCCGCTGGAGATCGTGGAAGCGGCGGGGGCCTTCGCTCTGCTCCAGGAAGCCCGGATTCCGCAGGCCGCGGTGGCCCTTCGCAAACTCGCTGTGTCAGGCGACCTGCATCCAATCGCTGTCGAGGCGATCATCAAGGCCGCCGCGCAGGAAACCGATGCCGCAGCTCGCGGCCGCATTCTCATCATCGACAGCGATGCCGGCGCGCGGAACCTCCTCGCCTTGCGCCTGGCCAATGAAGGTTATGGCACCGATGCCGCTGCCGATGGCCGCGCGGCGCTGGAGATCATCCGCCGTGAGCCACCGGCGCTGATTATCAGCGAGACGGTCCTGGCAGGAATGGACGGCTTCACGCTGCTGGACACGCTCCGGCGGGAAGGGCGCAACATTCCGTTCGTCTTTCTTTCCGCGCGCAATGATGCCCTCTCCATGAACAAGGGACTGCTCCTTGGCGCGGCCGACTTCCTGGCCAAGCCGATCAACACCGAAGTCCTGATGACGAAGCTGCAGAAGCTCCTGGGACAGGCGCTTGCGGCCGCAGAGGTCTCGGCGCGCATTTCCCTCTCCGACGTCAGCAGCGGGTCGCAACAGCACCCGACCGTCACGTACGCCCAGCTCGAGCCGGGCGTTTCCATCCTCGGGCGTTTCCGTCTCGTCGCCGATCTCGGCGAGGGCGGCATGGGCAAGGTATTCCGCGCGCGCGACGAGCGGCTGGAAGAAGACGTCGTGATCAAGGTGATGAAGGAATCGCTGACCGGCGATCCGAAGACGCTCGAGCACTTCAAACGCGAAATCCGTCTGGCGCGCAAGATTTCTCATCCGGCCGTCGTCCGCATCTTCGACTTCTGGGAAGTCGGCCCGTTGAAATTCGTAACCATGGAGTTCTTGCCGGGAACCGATCTGGCGAACGAAATCGAACGGCGGGGAGCGTTTCCGCTACCGGTAGGGCTGCGCATCGCCGCAGAATTCTTCGAGGGTCTCGCCGCCGCACACGAGCTCGGCGTCGTGCACCGCGGCATCAAGCCGCACAACGTTTTTCTTCTGAGCGGAGGCCGGGTCAAGATTCTCGATTTCGGCATCGCCCAGGGACTGGACCCCGAGCGACCGGACCACACCGTCACCACGAGCGTGATCGGAACGCCTGACTACATGAGTCCCGAACAGCTCGTGGGGCAGAAACTCGATGCGCGCACCGACATTTACTCCGCCGGCGTAATGCTGTACGAGTTGCTGACCGGGTCGCTTCCGTTTGATGACTCCGACCGCGCGACGGCCGTTACGTCGCGGCTGCATCGAGATCCGTTGCCGCCGTCGCGCTACAACGCGAAGATCCCGGCCGCGGTCGACGAATTCATCCTTCGCTTGCTCGCTCGCAACCGCGAGGAGCGATGCCAGGAGGCCCGCAGCGCGGCGACGGAGCTGCGCAATATTTTGCGATCGCTGCGGTAATCAGAGTTCATCCTGAGCGCGGGCGGGCCGAGGGGTGGGAGCGAAGGATCTCCGGTGGCGCAGCGGGGCGAGTGCCATGGTCAGCGCGCGTGGCGAAGAGGATCGCTGTGCCACCGTAGATCCTTCGCTCCCACCCACCACACACACACTCGCTCAGGATAGACTGCACGGGGCAGTGCTGCCCGCTATCCTCGCCGCTTTGATCCTCACCAACGGAAAGATCTGGATCGGCGACGCTTCCATGGCCGCGGCGATGGCCATCGAGGGAAATCGGATCATCGCTGTGGGGTCCAACGCCACGATCGCCAAACTCACGACCGCGAGCGATCAAGTCATCGATCTTCACGGCCGTCTCGCCGTTCCCGGCTTCATCGACAACCACACGCACTTCATCGAGGGTGGATTCGAGCTCTCGCGCGTCCAACTTCGCGATGCCGCGACACCGCAGGAGTTCGCCCGCCGAATCGGCGAATACGCGGGAAAGGTGGGGAAAGGAAAATGGGTGACTGGTGGCGAGTGGGATCACACCATCTGGAACCCGCCGGCCTTGCCAACGAGGCAGCTCATCGACGCCCGAACGCCCGAGAATCCGGTCTTCGTGTACCGCCTGGATGGCCATATGGCCTTGGCCAATTCGCTGGCCCTGAAACTCGGCGGCGTCACGCGGGACACTCCCGATCCCTCCGGCGGAACGATCGTGCGCGATTCGAGCGGCGAACCGACCGGCATCCTGAAAGACGCGGCGACATCGTACGTCGAACGAGTGATCCCTTCGGCGACGACGGACGAGCGCATCGCTGCCGCTCGCGCGGCGTTGGCCGAAGCGGCCCGCTTCGGCGTGACGGCGTTCGGCGACATGTCCAGTGGGGAAGCGTTCGAAGACTTCAGAGCCTATCAGCGCCTGGAAAAGGATGGCTTGCTGACGGCGCGTGTCTATCTGTTCACGCCGATCGCCGAATACAAACGGCTCGTCGCCGCATCTGTGGAGAAAGCCTTCGGCAGCGATCGCCTGCGCGTCGGCGGACTGAAAGGATTTGCTGACGGTTCGCTCGGCTCGTCGACCGCGGCGTTTTTCGAGCCGTTCTCCGATGACCCCAACAACCGCGGCTTGACGATGGAGGCGATGGCCGACGGCAGGATGAAGTCGTTTGTGACCGACGCGAACTCCAGCAACCTTCAGATCGCCATTCACGCCATCGGCGATCGCGCGAATGACGAAGTGCTCAGGATCTACGAAACGATTCCCAACGAGCGAGAGCGGCGCTTCCGGATCGAGCATGCCCAGCATCTGAGCCCGGCGCTGATCAGACGCTTTGCCGACGACCGCGTGATCGCCTCCATGCAGCCCTATCACGCCATCGATGACGGGCGGTGGGCGGAGAAGAAGATCGGCCACGAGCGTTCGCGCTGGACCTACGCGTTCCGGTCGTTGCTCGATTCCGGCGCAGTCGTGACGTTTGGATCCGACTGGACCGTCGCACCACTCAATCCCATCCTGGGCGTTTACGCCGCGGTCACCCGGCGAACGCTCGACGGAAAGAATCCCAACGGGTGGATTCCCGAGCAGAAGATCACCGTGGAGGAAGCGCTGCGCTGCTACACCGCGAACAACGCCTGGGCCATGTTCCGGGAGAAGGAGATCGGGAAGATCGCGCCCGGCATGCTGGCCGACGTGGTCGTGCTGTCCGATGACCTCTTCAAGATCGCGCCGGAGAGAATCGACGGCGTCAAAGTGGATTACACAATCTTCGACGGTCGCGTGATTTACGAACGGCATTAGTACCGCTGGCAACCTGCCGCTGGAAGCCGGCGGTACCGATCACCCCACGATCACATCCAGCTCGTTGATGATCTCGTTGATCGAGTGGAAGCGAAGCGACGCCGGGTCGGAGATCAGCCCGTCGAGCGCCGGTGTGGCGAAGCCGGCAGCGGCCACTTGCTGGCGCAGCGGAAGCGCTTCCGCCCGCAACTGATCGGGCGGGTGCGGCAGCGGCTCTTGCGCTGCCCCTTCCGGTCGATAGGTCTGGCGCTCGATGGCCACCCGCCGCGCACGGAGTTTCGATTGAAACGCGCGAATCGCGTTGCTGACTGCAGGCGAGAGCGACGTCGCCTGTTTCAACTGCGCCACATCGGCCTGAAGCATCTCCAGCGCCGGGATGACATTCGTTGCGTCTGCGGCGCTCAGCTCGTTGACGATGGCCGCAACATCATTCAACGCGAAGTCGATGTCGTTGACGGCCGCGGCGCTCAACGACTGACCGGCCATTTCCACCGCGTTCATGAGAACGGTCATCGACAGGCGCAACTGCGAGGCGAACATCTCATCGGTCACAGCGTCGACTACCGTCTTCAATTGGAAGACCGCTGCTTCCAGCATGACCACATCGTTCATTGACGTTTCACCAGCTCGGCAAGGCCGCTCAGGATGTCGATGGGGAGCGGGAACACGATCGTGGTGTTCTTTTCAACTCCGATCTCCGTCAGCGTCTGCAGATAGCGGAGCTGCAGCGCCACCGGTTCGCTAGCCAGGATCTTGGCCGCGTCGGCCAGCCGCTGCGAAGCGGCAAACTCGCCTTCGGCATGGATCGTCTTCGCCCGCTTCTCGCGCTCGGCCTCCGCCTGCTTGGCCATGGCCCGCAGCATCGACTCCGGCAGGTCGACCTGCTTCACCGCGACGTCGGCGACCTTCACTCCCCACGGCTCGGTGTGTTGATCGAGGATGCTCTGCACGCGGGTGTTGAGCGCATCGCGATGTGCCAGCAGCCCGTCGAGCTCGACCTCGCCCAGGACCGAGCGGAGCGTCGTCTGCGCGAACTGGGACGTCTGGTACCGGTAATCGAAAACCTCGACCACGGCGCGGCGGGGGTCGACCACGCGGAGAAAGACGACCGCATTCACCTTCAGCGTCACGTTGTCGCGAGTGATGATGTCCTGCGGCGGCACCTCGAAGGCCTCCTGTCGCAGCGACACGCGCACCATGCGATCGATCGGGGCGAAGACCAGGAAAATCCCCGGCCCCTTCGCCTCCTGCAGCAGCCGGCCCAGCCGGAAGATCACTCCTCGCTCGTACTCCGGAAGGATCTTGATCGAGCTGAGGATATAGATGCCGAGGATGATGATGATGACGAGCAGACCGACGCTCATAGTTCTCTCCTGACCAGTTGGGCGGCGAGATTGTATCGGATGCCGGCTGCTAACCGGCGCTACTCTGCGGGTTCTACGCGCAGGTGCAGCCCGTCGACGCCGCTGACCCGCACGCGCGTCCCTTCCGGCAGGGATGTCGGCGCCACGGCGTTCCACAACTCACCGTGCACGAATACTTTCCCTTCCGGACCGAGCTGTGTTCGCGCCACGCCGATCTCACCGATCATCCCCTCCCGTCCCGTGGCCACCCGCACACGTCGCGCGCGAAGGACGAGAGTGGTCAGGAAGATGGCGATCAGGCCGATCGGCACGCTGACGATCAGTGCCGTTAGGAGATGGACCCGCATCTCCGGAATCGGACCGTCGACCAGGAAGAGGGCGCCGAAAATCATGCAGATGATCCCGCCGATGCCCAGAACGCCATGGGTGGCGTACTTGGCCTCGAGAGCGAAAAGCGTGAATGCGAGGAGCAGCAGGGCCAGGGAGGCGTAGCGGGTGGGCAGCAAATTGAGCGCGAAGAGCGCCAGAAGAATGGAGATGACGCCTACCACTCCCGGCACGACCGCGCCGGGATGATTGAACTCCGCAAAAATCGCCAGCGCGCCAAGGGCGAACAGCAGGAAAGCGATGTTGGGGTCCATCAACTTCGAGAGCAGCCGCTCCTTGAGCGACATGTCATAGGTTCGAAGGGGCTTTCCGACGAGATGCAGCGTGGTCGTGGAGCCGTTGTATCGACGCAGTGTTTTCCCGTCGAAGGCCTGGAAAAGCGATGGCAGATTGGGCGCCACCACGTCGATCAACTTCTGGTGCAGGGCCTCGTCTTCGGTGAACGACTTCGATTCGCGCACGGCGCTCTCGGCCACCGTGACGTTGCGGCCGCGACGCGCAGCGATCGTGCGCATGAATGCCGCCGCATCGTTCTCCATCTTCGTCTTCATGATCTCATCCATCTTTTCGCCGAAGACGACAGGATGCGCCGCGCCGGTGTTCGTGCCCGGCGCCATCGCCGCGATGTCCGCGGATTCGAGGATGAAAAAGCCTGCCGATGCCGCCCGGGCCCCCGCCGGCGCCACATAGACAATCACCGGCACGCGGGAGGTCATGATCTTCTCCACGATGGAGCGGGTGGAGTCGATCAGTCCGCCGGGGGTTCGCAGTTCGATGACCACCGCGTCGTCATTCGTGCGGGCCGCTTCAGTCAACGCCCGTCCGATGAACTCGTCGCTGATCGGATGAATCATGTCGTCGACCGTGATCTTCAGAATCGCGGCCTGCGCGCAGAGGGGGATGGCGAAAGCGAGTGCGCTGAGCAGAAATCGACGCGGCATGCACGAATTCTACTGCTCTGCGCAGTCGTGAACGGTATCGATGAGCAGTCCGAACTCGAGCGGCTTTCGCAGGGTCGCCCGGACCGGGAGATCGGAGCCCGCTGCCGTGCCGGCGACGATCAGGCGGTTCCGGAGCTCAGGCATGGTGGCGACCAGGTCCCGAATCCACTGCGCGCCGCTCGGTGACATCGCCGGGTCGACCAGAATGGCGTCATAGCGGCCCGTGCGCAGTTTCTGAGTGAACGCAGCCGCCTCGGCCGTCACGTCGACGGCGTAGCCTTGTCTCTGGAGAATATGGAGGATGAGGGCGAGGACGATTTCGTCAGCGTCGCCGACGAGCACCCTCTTACGAGCAACCGACAACGGCCGGTACCTCCGACTTCTAGCGTTCCGTGGGGAACGGCATCGGAGACTCTCCGCAGCCGTGCTCGCCTATAACTCGGCGGGCGCTGCAGTTATTTCAAATAACTGTGTGCGGCTTCCAGACGGCGACGGGACGAGGTCGCTTCGCGACGCAGCGCCGCGTGATCGTCATAGAGCGAATGACCGCAGGCCGCGCAGAGCTGATCCTCATCGACCAACTCCGCCGCGGCGAAGCGGCATGAACATAGCCCACACACGATGTCCAATCTCTCTTCCATCAGCACTCCTATTTGGGAACGTAGCTCGCCTCCGCGATTTCGCGTTCTTCTCTCATTCTTCGAGTCTCGGCGATCAGGCGGAGATCGAAGAGGATCTGCTCGTAATCGTCGTCGCGCGGACCGTCGACCAGATCGGTGAACTGGCCGGCAGCCGCTTCGCCTCTGGAGAATTCGAGCAGCTTCTTTGCGTCGCCGAGGGCCAGGCGGAGATAAAACTCGAGGTCCTCTGACAACTCGGCCGAACTCTCGGCGCGACGGGCAAGCGACAGGGCCCGCGCGATGAAGCGAACCGCGTCGGCCGATTTCGCCCGACACCAATGCGACCACTCGTTTGGAGAACGGGTCGTTCGGATTTCGAAACGTCGTTCGTTCACGCCAGCCTCCTTTGAAGTCATCTCCATAGCGCCAGAATGATTCCCGCGATCACGAAGGAGACGAGGTTGTACCCGGAGTTGATGAGCCAGAGCGCTTTCGGTTGCGACGAGAAGAGCGCGGTGGCCAGGCTCGTCGCAGCGGCGAATCCCACCCAGCAGAAAACCCCGACCAGAGCGCCGCGGAGGGGAGTGACCGGGGGAAGATGTCTGATGACCACGGCGAGCGAGGCAGCGATGAGCAGTCCGCAGATGAATGCCATCAGAAGCAGCAGGGGCATGGGGCCAGAGGCGGCCTTCATCTCCTCTTCGCTTTTCCCCATCAGCCGGATCCACGGCTTGGCGAAGAGAGCCTTGGAGTACCAGAGTCCACCGAGGATGAAGATGACGACACCGCTCACCAGGACGGCCCAGTAATTGATGTGAGGAATTGGCATCGGATCCCTCCTACTCCGGCGCGAAGTCGGGCGACGGTTCGTAGTTGAAGAATTTGGTGATGTCGTTGCGGAAAACGAGCTTGAAATCGCCGATCGGCCCGTTGCGCTGCTTGGCGATGATGATTTCGGCGATTCCCTTCTCCTCAGTGTCCCTGTTGTAGACCTCATCGCGATAGATGAAGGCCACCAGATCGGCATCCTGCTCGATCGAACCCGACTCGCGCAGATCGGCCAGCTGCGGGCGATGATCGCCGGTGCGCTGCTCCGGCCGCCGCGATAATTGCGACAGCGACACAAGCGGTACGTTCAGCTCCTTGGCCACGGCCTTCAGGCCGCGCGAGATCTGGGAGATCTCCTGGTTGCGCGACTCGACCTTTCCTCTGACCGACATGAGCTGCAGGTAGTCGATCATGATCAGGTCGAGGCCCGCTTCCATCTTCAAACGCCGCGCTTTGGCCCGCATCTCCATGACGTCGATGCCGGGCGTGTCATCGACAAAGATCTTCGCTTTCGCCAACCGGGCCGATGCTTCGGCCAGATCGCGCCAGTTGCGCTCGGAGAGCATGCCCCCTCGAATCAAGTGATTGGGAACGCCTGACTCGGAGGAGAGGATACGCAAGCCGATCTGCTCCCTCGACATCTCCAGCGAGAAAACCCCCACCGAGTAGAGCCGCTGCGCCGGCGCGCGGGGCGTTCCGGCGCGATCGGGGATGGCGATCGCCTCCGCGATGTTCATCATGAAGCTCGTCTTGCCCATGGAGGGACGCGCGGCGAGGATGATCAGGTCCTGCGGCTGGAAGCCGGAGGTGTATTCGTTGAACCGGTCGTAGCCGGTGGGGATACCGGTGATGAGTTTCCCGGCATGCTGAAGCTGCTCGATCGCCGCCATGTTCTGGCGGTTGATGCGATCGAGAGCGACGAAACCCTTGTCGATGCTCCCTTCGGCGATCTCGTAGAGCGATCGCTCGGCGATGGACATCACCTCGGTCGATTCGCCGGGCGCGTCGAGCGCGGCGCGCATGACGCTGTTGCCCATTACGATCAGCCGCCGCAGCATCGACTTTTCCTTGACGATCCGCGCGTATCGCTCGACGTTGGCGATGTCCGGGATGCCATCCACCAGGGAAGTGATGTAGGCGAAACCGCCGATGCCATCGAGTTGGGCGCGCCTGAACAGTTCCTCTTTCAGGGTCAGGGCATCGATCTCCCGACTCTGCTCAGCCAGCTGACGCATCGTGGCGAAAATCGCGCGGTGAGAGTCTTTGAAGAAATCCTCGGTCTGTACCAGACCGATCACGCGGTAGAACGCGTGGTTGTTCATGAGAATGGAGCCGAGAACGGCACGTTCGGCGTCAGGGCTTTGCGGAAGCGGCCGATCGAGAACCGTATCGAGTTGAACCGCACTCATTGGACGATTGCCGGGAATTTTCCTTCCGGTTTTCTTCCGAAAAAGTTTTCAGAAGGAAACTCGCAGCCCATTCCGCAGCGCATCCGCAGGCCGCGCTGGCCGCAAACTGTTGATCCCACGCCCTCCACACCTTTTCTTTCTAAGTTTTTCGATTGTGCTGCAAACCGTCTTGACACGGAAAAGCAGGGCACGAACTATTTTCGCTCAAGACGAGACGATCGTTCGAAAAATCTCACGATTCGATTCAGGGTTGTCGGTTCGTCAGCGCGTTCTTCATTCTTCATTCGAACTTCCCGATCTACTCTTGGTAGAGGATCGGAATTGGCCCCACCCGAACCATGTTGGTCACCGGGTCGTCGAAACTCCGTCAGGAGGAAACATGAAACGAATCGTTCTCGCGCCGCTCATCGCGGTCGCCCTGCCGATGTTCGCCCAAGCGCCGCAGCAGCAGCCCGCCCCCGTGCCGGATGCGCAAAGGCCGGTGGCCATCATCAACGGCGAGGTGATCACCGCCGAGAAGCTCGACCGCCTCTACGACCACATGGGCGCGCAGATGCGCGCACAGTACGCCAGGACCGGCGGCAAGGCCGCGTTTCTGGAGACCTACCTTCGCAAGCGGCTGATGATTCAGGAAGCGCTCAAGGCTGGCTTCGACAAGCGGCCGGACGTGCAGGCCGACTTCGAAGCCGCGAAAGAATCGGCGCTCTTCGACCGCTATGTCCGCGACGTCGTCGCCGCTCCGATCGTTACCAGCGCGGAAATTCGCCAGTACTATGACCAGCATCCCGACGACTTCCTCACTCCCGAGCAGGTGAAGGTGCGCCACATCGTCATCGGTCCGCGGGCACGAAACAAGGAGGAAGCGCAGATGGCGATCGAGCAGATCGCCGCTCAGCTGCATGCCCAGAATGCGGCCGTGAAGTCGACCGACCCTGTCGTCGCAGCGCAGATACGCGCCCGGAACTTTGCCGAACTGGCGCGCAAGTACTCGCAGGATGGCTCCGCGGAGTCGGGTGGTGACCTCGGATGGGTCAATCGAGGCCAGCTCGATGCAACCTTCGAGGAGGCCGCCTTCCAGATGAAGAAGGGCGTTACCAGCGGCGTGATCCAGACGAACTTCGGCTACCACCTCATCTTTGTGGAAGACAAGAAGCCGGTCGGCACAGAGCCGTTCGAGCAGGCCCAGCCGTCGATTCGAGAGTTCCTCATGAACCAGCACGCCGCGGACGTGATGAGCGCGGTGACGAAGCTGACGAACGAGCTGAAGGCGAACAGCAAGATCGCCCTGCATCCCGAGAACATCCGGTAACCCCTACGCATCCTCCGCCCTGGTCCGTGGAGCGAACCGGCCGAAGTAGCGCCGGATCCAGATCAGGAATGCGAAGTAGGCGATCCAGGCCACCGCGGCGAGGCCCCACAGCAGCGGATTGCCGAAGATCTGCTCGAGGTGCATGGCCCGAATCTGCGGCGTCATCACCCCCATCTGTTCGTAGACCCGGTTTATATCGGTTCTGGCCAGCATCAGAGCGGCGAAAACGCCGCCAATGAGCTGCAACAGCACGAGCGTCCACCACGCCGATTCCTTCAATCGATAGAGCTGCACGGCGACGAAGGCGAGTAGCGCGGCCAACGCCAGCGCGGTGAGCGTGGCAGGCGCGCCGCTGAGCACCGTGCCGAACAGTGGGATGACAGGGCGCGCGGCGTTGGCAATCAACACCACCGCGCCAAAGGCCAGCACCAGCGAGACGCCGAGAACCGGGAGCGGAACGCGATCGGTCCAGCGCACCTGGGTGTCATTCGTTTCGACGGTCGCTCGCACGTCCCGTCGACCGTAAAACAGGATGAACACCAGCGGCAGGATGACGTAGATCAACGCGACCAGCGCGGTCACGAAAACGGTGACCATCCGAGCGGCCGATGGCGGCACCAGTACCATGATGTGGGGCATGACGAGAATGAGCATCGCGCCAGAGATGACGCCGCTGATCAACCAGATCCAGCTCACAACGAGAGCCAACGCCCGGGCCCAGCGGCGCTTGCGAATGGATCCGATTCCAACCGCGAACAAATACGCGGCGAATACCGCGTAGACGAGCAGATTCTGGGCGATGGAGGCCTGCGGAACCGTTGAAACTGCCACCGTGGCCAGGATGATCAGCAGGCAGATCGCCCCTCCGATGAGGTGAATGATCCCGAAAAAGACGAGAGCGCCGCTTCGATCCTTCAACATGCCGGACCGCGGTGTCCAAATTCGATGCCGAGTCGGCTAGGAGACGGCGGTGGCGGCTCGTTTGGCCCCGTGTGCGCTCTCCCAATCCTCGGCTTCCGGGGAGAAGAGGTTGATCCTTGCCTTCTTGTACTCCCGCGTCGGATAAAGCGCTTGCTTCTCCGTCAAGCCGCTATCGATGGCCAGATCGTTGATGATCGACTCGCATTCATCGACTGAGCGGCCGTGAACGATCGTGTAGAGGTTGTAGGGCCAATCCTCGTACGTTGGACGCAGATAACAATGGGAGACTGCGCGATTCTGGGACATCTTCGAGCCAAAGTCGTCCACTCGGTTCTCGGGAACCACCCACACGCCCATCGCGCTGGCGGAGAAGCCCGGCTTTCGTGACTGGACCACCGCTCCGAAGCGCCGGATCTGGCCGCGCTTGAGGAGATTCTTCGCTGCGGCGAGCAACTCGTCCGCGGCGACTTCGCCGTTCTTGGCCAGCGCATCGAACGGGCGCGGCTGCAGCGGCAGATCGCGCTGCAGCAGACGAACGCATTCGATCTCCAACGGAGTCAGCGGAACATATTTCTCGTCGCTGTGCCCGTCTTCCGTTCCCTGCCCTTCGCCACCGTCGCCGCCGCTGTGCTTGAACAGCTTGAGCGTCGGCAGGGAGCGCACCGTCGAGCATCCCGCCTCGTCGCCCAGGATCTGGATGGTCTTCTCCAAACCGAGCCTGGAGGCAGGGGCTACGGCAATGGTGAACCACAGGTTGAAGTCATTGTTCCGTCGATAGTTCTGGCTCACGCCGGGGTAGGCATTGATCACGGACGCCGCCTCATCGATTCGTTCCGGCTCGACTTTCGCGGCCACCAGAGATGAACGATAGCCGAGCGCGCGGGCATCGAATTGCGCGGAAAGCTGCCGCACAATCCCTTCGCGTTTGAGACGCTCGGTGCGTTTGATCACCTCTTTTTCGGACATGTCGATGGTCTGTCCGATGAAGGCAAACGGAGTTGAAACGAGCGGAAGCTCACCTTGCAGAGCACCCAACAACTCCCGGTCCCGTTGATCGATTTCCTGCATATGGATCCTCGGCTCGAAGAGCTTTTTTGTCGGCGTGGGGATGAACTGCATTGTAGCGTGATCGACACAATTGTCACCACTGCAATGAAGGCGGTGCAATCGCGCCGGCGTCCGGCACGGTGAGAATCGGGTATTCCGCCGACGAAAGGCGCTCATTCGGCGTGCCGCCGGCAGCGGCCAGCCAGGCCAGGTGGTGCCGAGAGGCTTTCTCCACAGCTCCTCGATCAACGCCACAAAAGACGGGAGGGAATGGCTCCAATCGCTTGAGGGCGGCATCAAAAAGACGCCCAGCGCCCCGGTACGTCCCGCGCTGAACGTGATGATAGGCCGCCGCAATCTGAATCATTCCCTGCAAAAACTGCTCGATGTCGGTCTCCGCCGCGAGCCACAGCGTCTCCCATGCCTCGTGGGCTTCCCAGAATTCGCGGCGGTTGAAATGATCCATGCCCGCCGTGAAGTGGGTGACGAAATCGGGCTTGGACATGGTGCTCAGTGCTCGGTGCTCGGTACTCGGTGCTCGGTACTCGGTACTCGGTGCTCGGTACTCTACTAAGCACTGAGCACCAAGCACTAATCTCCGGCGCGCGTTCCCCTTCTCAATGTTGCACACATCGCCGCGGTGAAGTCCGAAGTGGTCCCCTTTCCGCCGATGTCGCGCGTCCGATGCTCGGGACCGGAGTCCAGAACCTTGACGATGGAGTCCTGGATGCGCTTGGCGGCTGACATTTCGCCGATGTGCTGCAACATCAGGACGGCAGACTGCAGCATCGCCAGCGGATTCGCCTTGTTCTGCCCGGCAATGTCAGGGGCACTGCCATGCACGGCTTCGAAAAGCGCGCCGTTCTCGCCGATGTTGGCTCCTGCCACCACCCCCAGCCCGCCCACCAGCCCTGCCGCCAGATCAGAGACGATGTCGCCGTAGAGATTCTCCAGCAGCAGGACGTCGAACTGGTTCGGATTGATGACCAACTGCATGCAGAGGTTGTCGACGATCTTGTCGTCCGCCTCGATGTTCGGATACGCCTTGGACACCTTGTCATGATGTTGGCCTTGTGCACAGCGGTGACTTTCTGGCGGCCGTGCGCGCGAGCGTACTCGAAGGCGAAGCGGGCGATGCGAGTCGAGGCCCGCTCAGTGATGATCTTCAGCGACTCCACCACGCCGGGGACGACCTCGTGTTCCAGACCGCTATACAGATCTTCAGTGTTCTCCCTCACGACGACGAGATCGACATTCTCGAACCTGGTGATGATGTTCGGCATCGATTTCACAGGGCGCAGATTGGCGTACAAATCGAGCATTTTGCGCAGCCGGACGTTGACCGAGGTGAATCCGGTCCCCACCGGCGTGGTGACCGGGCCCTTCAGGGCCACCTTGTTCCGCAGGATCGAGTCAAGAACCTCCTGCGGCAGGGGATCCCCGAATCGCGCCAGGGCCTCGGAGCCGACGAAATAGGTCTCCCAGTCGACCTTGACCCCTGTGCATTCGATGATCGCCACGACGGAGGCAGTGACCTCCGGGCCGATGCCGTCACCCGGCAGAAGCGTGATCTTGTGCGGAGCCATCGAGCCATCGTTTCACGCGCCGCTGCGCGTCGTCGAGTGAAAAATCGAGCGGAAACAGCATACCCAGCTCGACAAACTCGGGCAGTTCGCGCAGACATTGCTGCACGCTCTCCAGCGTGGCAGGGATGAACTCGAGGTAATGCAGCCGCCCGCGTTCGATCGGCTGGCGGGAGAAGGTGCCGAGGATCTTCATCGAGCGCTGGAGGAGGGTTCCAAAGTAGCGGGAACGCAAGCCGTCATCCGCAGCGCGCAGAACGGCGTAGTAGCTGACCAGCTCCAGTTCCAGGGTCTCTCCCAGAATTCTGGCCACTCCGCGATCGCGCAGCAGGGAGGCCAGATCGTACGTATCAGGTCCCATTCTCAAGTCTTGATAATCGATGATATAAAGCGTTCCTCTTAGGATGTGTATATTCTGGCCATGATAATCACGGTGACATAGCACATATGGATGTCGCGATATATTCTCGGCCAACCGGCGGAAGAGCGGTTCCAGCCGCCGGCTTGTTTCCGGCCGCACTCCCATCAGCTTTTCTACATAGAACTCCCGCGTCATCTCCAGTTCGGCCGTGAAGAAGTCGGCGGAGAACGGAGGATTGACCGAGCCGGCCGTTGCCCGCTGAAACGCCACCAGAGTTTCAATGGCTTTGCGATAGAGGCGAATGCCTTCCTGGCGATCTTCGTGGAGCAAGTCGAACAATGTCCGGCCCCCGACGTCGCGCTGCAGTACGACCGCGTCGGAATGCTGCAACACCTCCGGGACCTGGCCGTGGGAGACCACCGCCCCATAGGCATCCAGGAATTGCCGCAGTTGGGCCCGGACCTCATTGGGGTAGTAGGCCAGCATGTGGGTCGAGCCGTCGGGAAGGCGAATCCGGAAGTACCGCCGCACCGAAGCATCGCCGGGCAGCGCCTCGACGCTCCACCCCTCCCCAAGCCATTCGCGAAGGAACCTCGCCGCTTCGTCGGGGAGTCCTGGTTCGGCCATGGTCTACGGGCTTGTGATCACGTCGGGATCCTTCGGCGCTGCGCGCCTCAGGATGAGGCTCGCCTCACTTAGGTGCGGGTCCCTTCTCGTCCGCGCGCGCGTCGCGGATGACGATCCGCTCGATGGTGGTCGGCGAGTTCGGACGGTCGTTCGCACCACGCGGCGCGTTGACGATCTTGTCCGCGACGTCCATTCCCTTCGTCGCCTGTCCGAACACCGTGTATTGGCGGTCGAGGAAATTGGAGTCCTTCACCACGATGAAGAATTGAGAGGAGGCGCTGTTCGGATCCTGCGCTCGAGCCATGGACACGACTCCCCGCTTGTGCGGGATGGCGTTGAATTCCGCTTTGAGGTGGGTGCCGGACCCGCCCGTCCCCCAGGTATTGACGTCAGGGCTCTTCGTATTCGGATCCCCGCCCTGAATCATGAATCCGGGAATGACCCGATGAAACTTCGTGCCGTTGTAGAACCCCTTCTGGGCCAGGTCGATGAAGTTCTTGACGTGATTCGGAGCCGCCTCAGGGAAAAACCGAATGTCGATCTCGCCGGCGGTGGTGTGGATTTCGGCTACTTTGTTCTGGTAGTCGCTCATCGTTCCCTTCTTTTTCGCCGTCTTTGTCTTTGCCGTCGACTTCGTGGCGGCGATGATTTGCGAGCCGGCGAGAAGCATCAGCGCCAGCGAGAGATAGACCAGTCGTTTCACGCACTCCTCCTTTTTGTGGAGCGCGTGCGCTCCACCGGGCGCGAATCGTACTACTAGTCATGGGACAAGGACGATGAGGACAACTGTGGAACGCCGCCGGAGGGACAGACGGCGGCGCTCCCGATCTCCAGGATGCGATCAGACTTGACTGCGTCCGGTGAAGGGCTCGTTGCGATTGGAGCCGCTCTCGTTCGATGCGCGTTCGCGCGAATTTCCGCTGCTCGTGTTGGCCGAGCCTCGATCGGAGGCGTGTCCGATGTACGACTGCTGCTCCGTATCGGTGTGACTGGCCGCTCCGGCCTCCATCGAACCATCTCCGGAGGTCTGGCGCGCTCGTCCGCGGCTGTGACCTCCCTCGCGCCCGATCGCCGACATATGCGCGCGATCGCGACTTACGGCTTCTCCACCTTTGCGTCCGGCCACGCGCGCTTCATCGGACGAAAACTCATGAGCAGTTCCCTTGGCATGAGCTGCCCTTCCGCCCTTGCTCGCAATCTCACGCTGTTTGGCCGGGTCCATGGACGCAAAACCGCGCTTACTCGTGTTTGCCATGAAGGTGTCTCCTTTGGTGTCCAGTTTGGTATTGCGCGACTGTTTTTGCACCACCTTGAACCAGGCTTAGGCGGTTCACGAAATGTGCCAGTAACCCGCGGAAATCCGTGTGTTTTCGAACCTTTGCGTTGAGCACCGCGCGCTCAGAAACGCCGCGTCACATCGACGCGGATCGAGCAGACGAAGAACAACAGGATATCGGTGAGTAGGGAGAAAGAGGGCGGATTTGGCGGAGAGAGAGGGATTCGAACCCTCGGTAGAGCTTTTGGACCCTACGGCGGTTTAGCAAACCGCTGGTTTAAGCCACTCACCCATCTCTCCGTGGCTCGAGATTGAAGAAAAACTTGGAACGTTAAGAAAGAGCGCGCGCGATTCCCGCCGCATTCTACTTTCATTTGGCGGAGGAGGTGGGATTCGAACCCACGGTACGGTTTGCCGTACGGCGGTTTTCAAGACCGCTGCCTTAAACCACTCGACCACTCCTCCGGACGGAACGTTTGTTGAACGGCGTCGCGCGACGGCGAATTTCTACGGAATGAGCGTGACGTCGAGCGTGATCTTCAGCTTCAGCTTCCGATGCTCGCGCAGCTCCTCGGCCGTCAGCGCAAGCGGCACGGTCACCTCTTTGACCAGACTGTCGGCGGCGCGGCGCTCTGGTTTGGGTGGTGCGGCAACGCCGCCGAGCTCCGGCAGCGAATCGAGGATGCCATCGGGCAGCGGAATCTCGATCGACGCCGCTGCCATCTCCGGCGGTGGCGAGAAATCGACATCATCAAACGGGCTCTTCTCCGCGACGACCTCCTCGGCTCGCGGAAGTGCCGATTCTTCGTCCCACACGGTCGGCAACGGCCGCTCTTCCGCCGGCGCGTCGGCGTTGAGGACCCGAATCTCCCGTTCCAGCGGCTCCGATCCTTCCAATCCGTACTTCTTGACCAGATTACCGAGGACGAGTTGCGTCATGCCCTTCAACGTCTCCTCGACGCCGAACCCACTCGTGGCCACGGATTCGAAATGTGGAACGCCGAGCTTGTTGACATCGCGCTGAAGCTGCGCCACCGGCAGAGCGTTGGGCAGGTCGCGCTTGTTGTACTGGAACACCGTGGGGATCTCGCGCATGCGCACGCCCTGACGCTTGAGGTTGTCCTCCAGGTTCTGCAGTGATTCCAGATTGGCGTCGAGCGCGATGTCCTGACTGTCGGCCACAAACACGAGGCCGTCGGCTCCTTTGAGCACGAGCTGGCGTGTGGAGTTGTAGTAGACCTGCCCCGGCACCGTGTAGAGCTGCAGCTTGGTGCGCATGCCGCGGATCTTGCCGAGGTCGAGGGGGAGGAAGTCGAAGAAGAGAGTGCGATCGGTCTTGGTGGACAGAGAAAGCATCTTGCTCTTGCTGTTCGACGGCAGAGAGTCGTAGATGAACTGCAGGTTCGTGGTCTTCCCGCAGAGCCCTGGTCCGTAGTAGACGATCTTGGCGGTGATCTCCTTGGTGGCGTAATTGAAGAGGACCATGGCTGTCGATTGAGCGTAGCGAAGCAGTTATCGTGAGTCAACGCGGCGCGGCTATAATCCGCCCAGCTCATTAGCAACCCAGTCTGAAACAGCGAACGGGAAGCCGGTTCAATGCCGGCGCGGCCCCCGCCACTGTGACCGGAGACGACTCACGCCATGCGCGCGTGGCGCCCCACTGCGAAAAGCGGGAAGGGAGCGTGAGAAGGATGACCCGGAAGCCAGGAGACCGGCTGTTTCGGACACAGAAAGCTCACCAGCTTCGGAGGGAAGTCGTCGTGAAACCGCTCATCTCATCCATCCTCCTTCTATTCGTTTCCTCGCTCGCTTTTTCGCAGACCAAAGTCACCGAAGAGATCATCGTCACCGCTTCGCAGTTGCCGGAGACGGTCGAGTCGACTCCCGCGGCGGTCACCGTCGTAACCCGGGAGGACATCGATCGCCATGCGGCGCGCGATCTCGCCGATGTGCTCCGTGAAGTTCCAGGATTGGCCATCAGCCGCAGTGGTTCGCTGGGAAAAGCGACATCGCTCTTCACTCGCGGAGCGGCCTCCACGCAGACCCTGGTGATGTGGAACGGCATCCCCATCAACAATCCTTACTTCGCGGGCTACGATTGGGGACGCTTCTCCACCGCCGGCGTGGAGCAGGTGGAAGTCGTGCGAGGGCCCTTCTCCGCGCTCTATGGATCCGAAGCGATGGCTGGCGTGGTGAACGTGCTCACTACGCCGCGGGGGAGCGGCCTGCGCGGAGAGGTGCAGGGCGGAAGTCATGGTCTGCGCAACGCACTCCTCTCCGGCGCCTACGTCGGCTCAACGACACAGGTTAGCGCCGCGTTCGAGCATCGGCAGGACGACGGCTTCGATCCAAATGACGACTTCCGCGAAACCAGCGGCAATCTCTTCGGGAAATGGTCGCCCTCGCCCACGTTCTCGCTCGGCCTGGCCGCGCGCTACACATCGTACGATCTGGGGATTCCCTTCGACGTCAACGCGACAGGCGATGCGCTGGTGCCGAGTCTGCAGCGTCGCCAGGATGGAAACGAATTGCAGGTCGCCGTTCCGCTGCAGAAGACCGTCGGGCCGCTCACGTTTGATCTGACTCTGTCCGACAGCCGGCGCCGCGATGATTTCCGCGATCCGCAGGATCCGTTCGGATTTGTCAACGCGCGGACGGATTCGACGCAGCGCCGGGTCCGTCTGTCCGGGCAGGCGCAGACCGCTGCTGGAACGATCATCGCCGGCGGCGAGATGCAGCGAGCGACGGTCGACGACATGAGCAACTTCGGCGTGAATCTCGACAACAGCCGCCGCGATGCGCGATCGCTCTTCATCGAGGATCGCTGGCGAAGCGCCACTGGCCCGGCGTCGCGGATCGAGCTGAGCGCCGGCGTCCGCTACGATCGATTCGACACATTCGGCAGCCAGACCTCGCCCCGCGTCGGCGCAGCCTGGATCAGCGGGCCGAACAAATGGCGAATCGCGTATGGAGAAGGATTCCGAGCGCCATCCGTGGGCGAGCTCTACTTCCCGTTCTCCGGCAATCCCAATCTGCGGGCCGAGCACACCCGCAGCGCCGAGGCAGGCTACGACGCGGTCATCGGCAATGGACTCTTCTCGATGACGTTGTTCAGCAGCCGCTTCCGCGATCTGATCGTCTTCGACAATCGCAGCTACGCGTTCGGCAACATTGGCCGCGCGCGAAGCGACGGGATCGAGCTGGGAATCGAAGACCATCTGACGCCGGCCCTCTACGCCGCGCTCAGCTACACCAATCTGCATCGTGACGAGGACGAATCGACCGGCGAGCGCCTGCCGCGACGGCCGAAGCACAGCGGCTCCGTTTTTGTCGGCTGGCGCTCCGGATCATTGGATGCAAACGTCGCTCTGATCCACAGCGGAGCGCGTTTCGATCTCATCCCGATCGCGCCATACTCTCGTGCCGTCAATAGCGCGTACACGACCATCGACACGAACCTTCAAATCCACCTCGGCCGCCTTACGCCATTTGCAAAGGTGGAAAACCTGCGCAACGAGCGCTATCAGGAGGTTCTCGGATTCGTATCGCCCGGCCGGCGAACGATTGTGGGACTTCGATTCGATCTGTAGCGGTACGCCTCGTGCTTGATGGGGCACGCGACGATGAGCCACACCACATCTGATTTCCTCGTGCAGCGCCTCTTCGACTGGGGCGTCCGCCGCGTCTACGGATATCCCGGCGACGGAATCAACGGAATCATGGGAGCGCTCGATCGAGCCGACGGCAAGATCGACTTCGTTCAGGTGCGTCACGAGGAAATGGCGGCGTTCATGGCCTGCGCCCACGCCAAGTTCACGGGCGAGGTCGGCGTATGCCTGGCCACCTCAGGACCGGGAGCGATTCATCTTCTCAACGGACTCTATGACGCCAAGCTCGATCACCAGCCGGTGGTGGCCATTGTCGGGCAATCATCGCGGATGGCCATGGGCGGCTCGTACCAGCAGGAAGTCGATCTGCAGACGCTCTTCAAGGATGTGGCCTCCGAATACGTCCACACGGCAATGGTGCCCGCCCAGATGCGGCACCTCATCGATCGGGCCATCCGCATCGCGCGCGCGGAGCGCACCGTCACCTGCATCATCGTTCCGCACGATCTGCAGGAGGAGAAGATGGCGGAGCCGCCTCACAAGCACTCCACCGTCCATTCCGGCATCGGCTTCTCCACGCCTCGCGTCGTGCCGCGGGACGAGGATCTTCGCCGCGCCGCCGACGTGCTCAATGCCGGCGGGCGGGTGGCGATGCTCATCGGAATCGGCGCCGCCGGTGCAGCTGCTGAAGTGATCGAGGTCGCCGATCTCCTCGGCAGCGGCGTGGCCAAGGCACTCCTGGGAAAAGCCGTGCTCCCCGACGCCCTCCCCTTTGTCACCGGTTCGATCGGCCTCCTGGGCACGAAGCCGAGCTTCGTCATGATGAGCCAGTGCGACACGCTGCTCATGGTCGGCTCGAGCTTCCCCTATTCGGAGTTCCTGCCGGACGAGGGTCAAGCGCGCGGCGTCCAGATCGACATCGACTCACGGATGCTTTCCCTTCGCTATCCGATGGAAGTGAATCTGACCGGCGACAGCAAGGAGACCCTGCGCGCGGTGATCCCGCTGCTGAAGCGCAAGCGGAATCGGCAGTGGCGCGAAAAGCTGGAAAAGGAAATCGTCGACTGGTGGAAGTTGCTCGAAGCGCGAGCCATGATCGACGCCAAGCCGGTCAATCCGCAGCGCGTGTTCTGGGAGCTCTCGCCGCGCCTCCCGGAGCGATGCATCGTGGCTGCCGACTCCGGATCGGCGGCCAGCTGGTACGCGCGCGACTTGAAGTTCCGCGAGGGAATGATGGGATCGCTCTCCGGAAATCTGGCCACCATGGGACCGGGCGTTCCCTATGTAATCGCCGCCAAGTTCGCGTTCCCCGACCGGGTGGCCATCGCCTGCGTCGGCGACGGCGCATTCCAGATGAACGGCATGAACGAGCTGATCACCATCGCCAAGTACTGGCGCGAGTGGAGCGATCCGCGCCTGGTCATCTGCGTGCTGGCCAATCGCGATCTGAACATGGTGACCTGGGAGCAGCGGGTCCTGGCCGGCGATCCGAAGTTCGAGGCATCGCAGGACGTTCCCGATTTTCCATGTGCCCGGTACGCCGAGTCGATCGGACTGAAAGGAATTCGGGTCGACCGCCCCGAGCGCGTCGGCCCGGCATGGGATGAGGCGCTGGCCGCCGACCGACCGTGCGTGATCGAGTTCATCACCGATCCGGAAGTGCCGCCTCTGCCGCCACACATCAGCCCCGAGCAGGCTCGTAACTTCATTAAGTCACTGCTCCATGATCCTGACAGGGGCCACATGCTGAAGCAGTCCCTCAAAGAGATGCTGGAGGCGTTCAGGAAGTAAGATCGGCCAAGTGTCGGAACGAGAGATCGCTCGCAACGTCGCAACATCGGACGCGGCCCACCCGTCCGAGCGCGACGAGATCCGCAGGTTCGAGCCGATTTCGTTCGAGAATGGGCGGCCGGTTCGCCCGCGCATCGAGCACTACGACCGCGTGCAGAACGTCAATGTCGATGCCGCGGCGCTGGCCGCGGCGCTGCGGCAGCAGATCCGTGGGGAAGTGCGCTTCGATGACGGCTCGCGCGCGCTCTACGCCACCGATGCCTCCAATTACCGGCAGGTCCCCATCGGCGTCGTTCTGCCCCGCGACGCCGACGACGTCATGGCCACCGTGGCATTGGCGCGCCAGTTCGGCGCGCCGATCCTGGCCCGCGGCGGAGGCACGTCCCTGGCCGGGCAGTGCTGCAACGTCGCCGTGGTGCTCGATTTCTCGAAGTACATGCACGGCATCCGCGAGCTCGATCCGACGCAGCGACACGCCTGGGTCGAGCCGGGCATCATCCTCGACGATCTGCGCAACGAGGCGGAAAAGCACAGCCTGACTTTCGGCCCCGATCCCGCCACCCACACTCACTGCACCATCGGCGGAATGATCGGCAACAACTCCTGCGGCGTGCATGCGCTGATGGCCGGCAAGACGGTCGATAACATCGACGAGCTGGACGTCCTCACCTACGACGGCCTGCGCCTCCGCGTCGGCCCCACGTCGGAGGCTCAGCTCACCGCCTTCATCGACGAAGGCGGCCGCCGCGGGGAGATCTATCGCGCACTCCGAGACATCCGCGATCGGTACGCCGACCAGATTCGCATCCGCTACCCGAAAATCCCCCGGCGCGTGTCGGGCTACAACCTCGACGAGCTGCTGCCGGAAAACGGATTCAACGTCGCCCGAGCCCTGGTCGGGACCGAGAGCACGTGCGTCATCGTCCTGGAAGCGAAGTGCCACCTCGTCCATAGCCCCCCTTCTCGCAGGCTGGTCGTCCTCGGCTACAAGGACATTTACATCGCAGCCGACCACGTCCCGCAACTGCTGGAGTTCAAGCCCATCGGGCTGGAGGGGATCGACGATCGTCTGGTCGATGACATGAAAGCCAAGGGGTTGAACATCGACAACCTCCGGCTTCTACCGGAAGGACGCGGCTGGCTGCTGGTGGAGTTCGGAGGCGAGACGAAGCAGGAATCCGACGCGGGGGCGCAGCGATTGATCGACGCCCTGAAGTCGTGGAAGGACGCGCCATCCCCGAGACTCTACGAGGACAAGCGGCAGGAAAAGATGGTCTGGCAGATCCGCGAGTCCGGCCTCGGCGCCACCGCCTTCGTTCCCGGCAAGCCGCGCACCTGGGAAGGATGGGAAGACTCGGCGGTCGATCCGAAGCATCTCGGCAAATACCTTCGCGATCTGCGCCGACTCATGGACAAGTACGGCTACATCGGCGATCTCTACGGTCACTTCGGCCAGGCTTGCGTTCACACACGAAACAACTTCGATCTGGAGAGTGCGCGGGGAATCGCCACGTTTCGCGCCTACATCGAAGAGGCGGCGGATCTTTGCGTCAAGTACAACGGATCGCTCTCCGGCGAGCACGGCGACGGGCAATCGCGCGCGGATCTGCTGCCGAAGATGTTCGGGCAGGAGCTGATCACCGCGTTCCGGGAGTTCAAATCCATCTGGGATCCTCAATGGAAGATGAATCCCGGAAAAGTGGTGACTCCTTACCGTCCCACTGAGAACCTCCGTCTCGGCCCGGAGTTCCGGCCCTGGTCACCGGAGACGCACTTTCATTTTCCGGAAGACGAAGGGCGCATCGATCGAGCTGTCTTGCGCTGCGTGGGCGTCGGCAAGTGCCGGCGCATGGAAGCAGGCACGATGTGCCCGAGCTTCATGGCCACGCGCGAGGAAGAGCATTCCACGCGGGGCCGCGCGCGTCTGCTCTTCGAGATGTTCGCCGGCAAAGACGTTCCGGCGACCTGGCGCAATGAAACGGTGAAGGACGCGCTCGATCTCTGCATGTCGTGCAAGGGATGCAAAGGCGACTGCCCGGTCAATGTCGACATCGCCACGTACAAGGCCGAGTTCCTCTCCCACTACTACGCGGGACGCCTGCGACCGATCGGCGCCTACACCATGGGTTGGATCCATCGGTGGTCGCGCCTCGCGTCGCTCGCGCCAGACCTGGCGAATCACATCCTGTCACTGCCGATGATCAAGACACTCGGCGGCGTGGCACCGGAGCGGCGGATGCCACAATACGCGGCCGAGACCTTCGTGAAGCGATTCCGCAAACGTGGAGCGACGAGCGGCGCTCCGTCCGATCGCCGCGTCGTCCTGTGGCCCGACACCTTCAACAACTACTTTCATCCGGAGACGGCGATGGCTGCGGTGGACGTGCTCGAGGCCGCCGGCTATCAGGTCACCATTCCGCGAAAGTCGCTCTGCTGCGGACGGCCACTCTATGACTGGGGCTTTCTTGGGACGGCGAAGTCGCTTCTGCGCGGCGCGATGAAGGAACTCAAGCCGGCGCTGGACGAGGGTCTGCCCATCATCGGTCTCGAGCCGAGCTGCGTTTCGGTCTTTCGCGACGAGCTGCACAATCTCTTTCCCACGAACGAAACCGCACGCCGGCTGGGCAGCGCTGCCGTGACCCTCAGCGAATTCATTCGACGCGAAGGTGACCGGTTCAAGCTCCCTCGATTGAAAGGCAAAGCGATCGTGCAGGCCCATTGTCACCACGCCGCCATCATGAAGTTCGAGCCGGAAGTGGAGCTGCTGCGCACGATGGGGCTGGACGTCGAGCATCCCGACTCCGGATGTTGCGGGATGGCCGGCGCATTCGGCTTCGAACGCCGTCACTTCGAGATCTCCATGCGCGTCGGCGAGCGCGTCCTGCTGCCGAAAGTACGGCAGGCCTCGGCGGACACGATCATCATCGCCGACGGATTCAGTTGCCGCGAGCAGATCGCGCAAGCCACCGGTCGCGAGGCGCTGCATCTCTCGCAGGTTCTACAGATGGCGCTCCGCACGTAATGCGCTACCGGCCCATCGGCGAATACGGAATCATCGGCGACACGCGGTCGGCAGCGCTCGTCTCGCTGCAGGGATCGATCGACTGGCTCTGCTGGCCCCGATTCGACAGCCGATCCCTCTTCGCCAGAATCCTCGACTACGAACACGGGGGCTATTTCGCCGTCCAGCCGTCGGTCGCTTTCACTGCAACGCGCAAATACATCGATCGCACGAATGTGCTGGAGACAACGTTCGAAACGGAGAGCGGAATCGCCCGTCTCCTCGATCTCATGCCGGTCATGCGCGAGGAGGAAAAGAAGCGGCGCCTGACGCCATTCCGACAACTGCTGCGCCGCATCGAGACCATCGACGGCGAAGTGCCGCTCGTAGCGCACTTCGAGCCGAGACCCGATTACGCCCGGGTCGTTCCGGAGATTCGGGCGAAATCGCGCGACATCATCGTCTGCGAAAAGGGACCGGCCGTCTTTCATCTGCGCAGCGATGTCGAGTTCGCGTGTGCAGGGGGGACGGCCGAAGTGCGCTTCACTCTTCGGAAGGGCGAGCGCCGTTTCTTTGCCCTCAGCTTCGACGACCACGCGCCCGCGGTTTTTCCGCACATCGGTGCTGAGGCTCAGGGTGAGATCGAACGGACAGTTGATTTCTGGCGGCAATGGTCGTCGAACTGTGCGTACGAAGGCCCGCACGCCGACCGGGTCCTCCGCAGCGCCCTGGTCCTGAAACTCCTGACCTACGCCCCATCAGGAGCGATCGTGGCCGCGCCCACCACATCACTTCCTGAGCGTCCCGGCGGTGTTCGGAATTGGGACTATCGATATTGCTGGCTGCGCGATGCCGCCTTCACGGTCGCCGCGCTCGACGACTGCGGATTCCAGATTGAAGGAGGTGCATTCGTCGATTGGATGCTGTATGCCACGCGCCTGACTCATCCCAGCCTGCAGATCCTCTACGACGTGTTCGGCGAGGCGAGGCTGCCTGAATCGATCCTCGGCCACCTGGAGGGCTATGACCGCTCCGCTCCGGTGCGCATCGGAAATGATGCGCACCATCAATTTCAACTCGATGTCTACGGAGAGGTTCTCGGCGCCGTGGAAGAGCACTTCCAACGCAATGGCGACGGTTTCAACCGCGACGTGCAGGGCGTGCTCTGCCGCATTGCGGACGTCGTGGTCCGGCGATGGAAAGAGCCCGACAGCGGTATCTGGGAGAAGCGTTCCGCGCGTCAACAACACGTCCACGCCAAGGTGATGGCCTGGGCCGCACTCGATTGCGTGGAGCGTCTGGTGAAGAAGAGTCTCATTCGCGGCGTCGACACACTTCGCTGGCAGCGCACAAAGGACGAAATCCGAGACACCGTTCTCGAGCATGGATTCAACAGGGAGATCGGCAGCTTCGTCGCCATTCTGGATGGCGACGAGTTGGATGCCAGCCTTCTCTCCCTTTCGCGCGTCGGTTTTCTGAAACCGGACGACCGGCGCATCCTCGGAACCATCGACGCGATCCGTCGTACACTCGGCCGCGAAGATCTGCTGTATCGCTATGAGATACGCACGGACGACGGTCTGCCGCCTGGCCAAGGGGCATTTCTTCCCTGCAGCTTCTGGCTCGTCGAGGCGCTGGCCCTCGCTGGACGAGAGCACGAGGCGCGTGACATCTTCGAGACGCTCGTCGGACGGGCCAACGATCTCGGGCTCTTTTCGGAAGAGATCGACGTTGACAGCGGCGCCCTCCTCGGCAACTTCCCGCAGGCGCTCACACACGTCGGATTCATGAACGCGGCGTTCTGCCTGCACAAGACGATGACCGGTCGGAGTCAGCGATTGCGTTCATGAGCGAAGCGCCGGGTGAGGGGCGCCCCTCATCCGGCCTTCGGCCACCTTCTCCCCGCTCGGGCGGGGAGAAGGCACTCATAGGCGCGGCACGTAGAACGCGCCGAGAATTGCGCCATAGACGATGTGGACCAGGATGGTGATGATCGGCGTGTTGCGCCCGTAGTTCGTGGCCAGAAACCCGGGAGGCTCCAGAAGCCGCGTCGGCTCAGGACCGCGAGAATCGGAGACCATCCGCGGGTGCACGCCGGGCAGCAACGGCAGAACCACCACGACCACGACGGTCCCCTGGATCGCACCGAGCACCGCGCCGAACCACCACGTCGCCAAGTGCACGTTCTCGAAGAAGAGCGCATAGACGATGGCGAAGATCCAGCCGTTGAAGAGGTGCAGAACATAGCCGATCACTTTCGCTCGATCTCGATCCGCAGTGATCATCGTTCCCACGATGAAAGGAATGTCGATACGGGTCAGCCCCAGCGCCTGCCCGGCGATGGTCAGCGTGGTGAGAATGACCGTCGCGGCAAATCCCCACAACAAAATGGATGGAAGGTTCATGTTTTGCTTCGACTCCGAAGTATGCAATACAAACCGGAGGTCGTTGTCATCACCGGCGCCTCGGCCGGGGTGGGGCGGGCCACGGCGCGGGCGTTTGGACGACGCCGGGCAAACGTGGGACTGATCGCTCGGGGCCGCGACGGCCTCGACGCGGCGAAGCGGGAGATCGAAGAGGCGGGCGGCGAGGCCATCGTGCTTCCGCTCGACGTCTCCAATCACGATGCGGTCGAGCGCGCCGCCGGCGAAGTGGAGGACGCGTTCGGCCCGATCGACATCTGGATCAACAACGCGATGCTCTCGGTCTTCTCACCGATCATGCAGATGGAGCCGGACGAATATCGCCGCGTCACCGATGTGACGTATCTCGGAACCGTGTGGGGAACGTTGGCCGCCCTACGGCGGATGAAACCGCGCGACCGCGGCACCATTGTGCAGGTCGGCTCGGCGCTCGCCTACCGCGGAATCCCGCTGCAATCGGCGTATTGCGCAGCGAAACATGCCATGCAGGGATTTCACGACTCGCTCCGCTGCGAGCTGATTCATGACAAGAGCAAGGTACGCGTGGTGATGGTGCAGATGCCGGCCCTGAACACGCCGCAGTTTCGGTGGGTGAAGAGCCGTCTGCCGCGCAAGGCGCAGCCGGTGCCGCCGATCTTTCAACCCGAGGTCGCCGCCGAGGCGATCGTGTGGGCGGCATACGGCAACCGCCGGGAGGTCAATGTCGGCTGGCCGACGACGGCGGCAATCGTCGGAAACAGTTTCATGCCCGGATTGGGCGACCTCTACCTGGCGAAGCACGGCTACGAAGCACAGATGATCGACGAGCCTGAGAATCCGAATCGCCCGGATAATCTGTGGAGTCCACTGCCGGGCGATCACGGTGCGCATGGCGTGTTCGACGATCGGGCCACCGATCGAAGCATCACGTTCGAGCTGAATCAACGGCGCGGCTGGATCCTGGCGGGAGCGGCAGCGCTCTTTCTCGCATGCGCTCTCGCTCGCCGGTAAACTCAGAGGGAGGCTTTATGGAGGCAAAGGCAAGACTCTTCGGGCATCCCGTCCATCAGATGCTGGTCGTCTTCCCGCTCGGACTGCTGGCAACCTCCTTCTTCTTCGATGTCGCATATCTGATCGTCCATCGCAGTGAGCTGGCAGTGGTCTCCGACTGGATGATCTTCGCCGGCGTGATCGGCGCCGTCATCGCCGCAGTGTTCGGGCTCATCGACTGGCTCTACATTCCGCGCCGAACGCGCGCGAAGAAAGTCGGTTTCTGGCACGGCCTGGGCAACATCATCGTCGCCGGCCTGTTTGCCGCGAGCTGGTTTCTCCGCCGGCCTGATCCCGCCGATCCGGCGATCCTAACGATCATTCTCTCGGCGATCGGCATGGGCATCGCACTGATCACGAGCTGGCTCGGCGGAGAGCTGGTCGACCGCTATGGCGTCGGCGTCGCCGACGGCGCGCACCTCGACGCGCCGGGCTCGCTCAGCGGCCGTCCGGCATCCGAGAACCGCGTGACCTACTAGGTGCCCGCGCTCTTGCAGGTGGTGTTCAACGCGCGCACGGTCCCATTCAGCACCTGCATGCCGAATGAACCATTCTCGAGGTAGAAGTTGATGGCGTCCTCGATCATGTTCTTGGCCACCGGATCGAGATTGTTCTGCAGCGGCTTCAGATTGAGGCCGCCGATCGCAAACTTCGTCCGGATCGCGCCTGCGGTCATGACTCGGCACTGCTTGATATCCAGCAGCGGATCGAAGCGGATTTCGAATCGAACGTCCGACGCCGATCCGCCGACGCCGAAACGCTTGCTGAAGTGACAGAGCTTCGTCGGATTGGTGAGGTTCGGCCGGACGCGCACCATCAGGGCATTCATGGTGATGCGATCGACCACAAACTGAAGCAGGACGCCGGTACCGTCCATGCGAAGCGATGGCGCGCCGGGACGGAAGTTGAACTCGCCTGCGCTGGCCTTGATCCCCAGGCAGTCGTTGATCATGTACTTGTTTCCGCCGATCAGCGCCATGTTGATCTGCCAGTTCGCCACTTCGTGGCCGAGAGCCTGAAAGAACTGCTGCGCGTTCTGCAGATCGCTGACATGCTTCGCGGCGGCGGTGCTTGCCCCGGCACTGACACTGATGGGTAGTGCAATCCTGGCTGGCGGTGGTGAATCGGGCTTGTTGTCCTCGTTCTCCGAGGGCGGTGAGACCTGCCCTTTCTTAAATCCCGAGACAGTGAGACCGCCCTGGGCCAAGGCGGACGTGACGATCAGAAGCGTCGAGAATCCCACGAAAAGCCGATGGCTCATGCGCATAGCGTTCTCCCAGTGCGAAACATAGTTCCCGGCGGGCGCGGCGCGTTACTTCATTGCTTAGATCCGCGTGAGCCTGGCGTACTTGGCGATGAATTTCTTGGAGCCGGCGCGGTCGAAGTAGACCGTCAGCTTGGCATCGGGACCATTCCCCTCAATGGTCAGGATGGTTCCCTCGCCGAACTGCTCGTGGCGGACGCGCGCGCCTCGCTTGAGCTCCGCGCGCTGCCCATCCGGAGGCATCGCTCGAATCGCGGACGGATCGAATTGCACGGGCGCGTTCTCGAAGAACGACGCGATGTTCTTGACCGTGTCGAGCGCCTGCGCGGGCGCCGGCGTCCCGCTGAGAGGCCTCTCGCGCCAACTGCCGCCATACGATGCCTTGCGTGCCAGG
>QHVS01000156.1:33316-36014 GCA_003223635.1 Acidobacteriota bacterium
GCGCGGGTCATGCCGACGTAGCAGAGCCGCCGCTCCTCTTCGATGTCCTCGTTTTCTTCGAGCGACTGCGAATGCGGCAGGATGCCTTCTTCCATGCCGGTGAGGAAGACGATTTTGAACTCCAGCCCCTTCGCCGCGTGCAGAGTCATCAATGTCACGCCCTTCTGCGACTCGTAGCGATCGAGGTCGGTCATCAGGGTCAGCGAGTCGAGGTAATCGCCCAGCGTCGCCGACGGATTGCCGTCCGAGAACTCCCGGGCGGAGTTGAGCAGCTCGTCGATGTTCTGCAGCCGCGATTCATCCTGCACGTCTCGCGACTCCTGAAGCATGCGCCGGTAGCCGGTGCGCAGGAGAAGGTAATCCAGCAACTCGGGGATCGGATTGCTCGAGGCGCGCTGCAGGTCATGCACGATTTCGCGAAATTCACGCACCGCCTTCGATGCGCGCGGCGGGAGAAATGCGAGGTCGTCTTCGATCACCGTCCACAGCGAGGCGCTGCGCCGCTGCGCTTCGTCATCCAGCGCCTTCAGCGTCGTATCGCCGATTCCGCGCGCCGGCACGTTGATCACCCGCTCGATCGATGGCGTGTCATGCGGCCGCACCGCCAGACGCAGATAGGCCAGAACGTCCTTGATCTCCGCGCGCTCGTAGAACTTCACGCCGCCGACCACGGAGTACGGCATGTTCGCCCTCAGCAGCTCTTCTTCGAAAGGCCGTGATTGGGCGTTCGTGCGGAACAGCACGGCGAAGTCGGAGAGCGCGTGGTCCGATTGCATCGCCGAGATCCGCTCCAGGACGAATTGAGCCTCTTCCCGCTCGTTGCTGCTGGTGACGATGCGCACCGGCTGCCCGCTGCCTGCGTCGGTGAAGAGCCGCTTTCCTTTTCGGGCCACATTGCGCGACACCACGCCCGTGGCCGCATCGAGGATGTTGCCGGTGGAGCGATAGTTCTGCTCCAGCTTGACGATCCGTGCGCCGGGAAAGTCCCTCTCGAAATTCAGGATGTTGTTGATGTCCGCGCCGCGAAAGCGATAGATGGACTGATCTTCGTCGCCCACGGCGACGACATTTCTCCTCGTCCCGGCCAGCAATTTGATCAGCACGTACTGCGCGCGGTTGGTGTCCTGATACTCGTCGATCAGCAGATGCTGAAAACGCTCCTGCAACTCGTGCCGCACATCGTCGTTCTTCTCCAGGAGCTGCACGTACTGTCCGATCAGGTCGTCGAAGTCCATCGCGTCGTACTCTTTCAGACGGCGCTGATAGAGGCGATAAACTTCTGCGACTCGCGCGCCGAAGAAGTCGGCGCTTTCCTTCTCGTACTCCGCCGGCCCCATCAGCACGTTCTTGGCGTTGGAGATCCGGGTCAGGATAGCCCGAGGCGGAAAGGCGTCGTCGTTCATCTGCAGCTCACGCATGCAGCGTCGGACCAGCGTCAGTTGATCGGCGGTGTCGTAGACGGCGAAGGACTTGCTGAATCCGAGGCGGTCGGCATAGCGGCGGAGTGAGCGAAGCGAGGTGGAGTGGAACGTGCCGATCCACGGTCGCGCGCCGATGTTCGGAACGAGGCGCTGCACGCGGCTGAGCATCTCGTTGGCCGCCTTGTTGGTGAAGGTGACGGCCAGAATGTTGGAGGGCTGAACCCCGCGCTCGGCGATCAGCCAGGCGATGCGGTAAGTGATGGCCCGCGTCTTCCCTGAACCTGCGCCGGCCAGCACGAGCAGAGGGCCGTCGCCATGAGTAACCGCTTCGCGCTGTTGCGGATTGAGGCCGCTGAGGTCGAGCACTGCGGCGCATGGTAACAGCCGTCGCCGTACACGAAATCCGCAGTCAACGCGTCAACATGCAGGTGTGGCAGCAGACGATCCTGACGATTCGTACTACACTGTCGGCTCAGCCATCGGCGGAGAGCCCACCGCGACGGCAAAGGAAAACGGAGGCTCAATGTTTGGCTCACTGGGATTACCCGAACTGCTCATCATCTTCGCCATCGTGCTGGTGGTCTTCGGCGCCAGCCGGCTTCCTCACCTCGGTAAAGGCCTGGGCGAGGGGATCGCCAACTTTCGCGACGGACTTCGCGGGCGCGACGAGAAGAAGACCATCGAGGGCGAGAAGAAAACCAACGCGTGACGCGAGCGGCGCGCTGGCTGATCACCGGCGCCGGGGGGATGGTCGGCACCGACCTCCTTCACACGCTGCAGAAGGGCAACGCCGAAGTCGTCGCGCTCACCAAATCCGATCTCGACATCACCAACGGGCGGATGGTCGACGCGGTCATCCGCGAGGCGCGGCCGTCGATCATCGTCAACTGCGCCGCGTTCACCAGGGTGGATGACGCCGAATCCAACGCCTCGACCGCCAACGCAGTCAACGCATCTTCGGTCGAGCTATTGGCGCAGGCGGCCAACAGCATCGACGCGCTGCTGATTCAAATCTCCACCGACTTCGTCTTCGACGGGCGCAAGAAGGCGCCCTACGAAGTCGATGACGCAACCGGGGCCATCTCAGCCTACGGGCGCTCGAAACAACTCGGCGAGCAGGCTGCAACGCATGCGCGAAAACATCTGATCGTCCGAACGGCCTGGCTGTTCGGGGTCCACGGGCACAATTTCGTCGAAGCCATCCGCAATCAGATTGGAAAGGGAACGAACCCGCTGCGCGTGGTGGATGATCAGCGAGGGCGTCCGACCTACACGCC
>QHVS01000240.1 GCA_003223635.1 Acidobacteriota bacterium
GCCGATGTGGGGCCGTTCTGCAGGCCGACCTCCTCGCCGTAGTAGAGGAACGGCGCGCCGGGAAGCGTGAGAAGAATCGCCGCGGCGTTTCGCAGTTTGCCGGCGTCGTTGCCCAGCACATTGGCCAGCCGCGTCTGATCGTGATTGGTCAGGAATGGCGCGTCGATGGCGCCTTGCGGGTATGCGGCGATCACGTCCTGCAGAGTCTGGCGGATCCGATTCGCGTTGCTGCTGTTCACGCCGTCGAGTACCGATGATGCGAGCGGAAAGTTGAAGTTCATCAGGCCGTCGTCGAAATATGTCGCGAGCGTCCGCGTGTCGACCGTGTTCTCCGCGACGAGAATGGACTCCGGTTTCGTCTGTCGCACTTCGGCGGATAGCTCTTTCAGGACCTGATGCGTCTCCGGAGTGTCCGCCTGTCCCGTCCCAGGTCCGGTCTCGACGAGATAGCGCGTCGCGTCGAGCCGATAACCATCGACGCCCTGCGCCAGCCAGTACCGCGCCAGCCGAAACATCTCCGCTTTCACCTCGGGAGTGCGGTAATTCAAGTCGGGCATGCCGCTCCAGAAGACGCCGTAGTAATACGCGCCGTTGAGGAAATGCCACGAAGCATCTCCGCCCCACGGCTGCGTCCACCTGGGATTGGTCGCGCTCCAGATGTACCAGTCGCGCTTGGGTGAAGTAGGGGAGGAGGCTGAATCGATGAACCACGGATGCTCCGAGCTGGTGTGGTTCATCACGAAATCGAGGATCACTCGGATTCCGCGCTTGTGCGCTTCCGCGAGGAAGCGCTGGAAATCGGCATTGCTGCCGTAATCCTTCTCGATCGTCTCGTAGTCGGTGGTGTCGTACCCGTGGTAGCTCGGTGACTGAAAGATCGGCGTCAGCCAGATGGCGTCGATGCCGAGGTCGGTGGTGGTGGCAGGGTTGCCGTCGTTGAGGTAGTCGAGCTTCGAGATCAGGCCGTTCAGATCACCGTTGCCGTCGCCGTCCGAATCGGCAAAGCTCCGGACGAAGATTTCGTAGAAGACCGCGCCGCGCGCCCACTCGCGATTCGCGGGAACGGTACGGACGGCCCGTTGCCGGCCGGCATTCGCGTTCGTGCTGCCGCAGGAGACAAGCAGGAGAACCGCGACGGCGAGGATGCGGCGGAAGAGGCGACTAAGAGTCACGGCAATCGATCCTAGGGTGTGATCGTCAAGTTCGCGCTATATGTCTCGTGTCGAGGAGCCGCGGCTCCGTGGCCAGCAGCGGTCCCGGTGACGGAAATAGTGATGGTCACCGGTGCCGCGTTTGCGGGGAGAGCGCTCGTTGTCACCGGCAACGCAGCTTGAGTTGAGCCAGGGGTCACGTCGACATATGCAGGGACCTGGGCAAAATTCGTGTTACTGCTGACCACCGAGTACCGATTCGTGCAATTTGGAGGCATCGCCGGACCGCTCAACTGGATTGTGCCTTGAGCGACTGTGCCTCCTTTTACAATTGACGGCAGTACCGGCTCGAAATGTGGTGCGTCAACGTCAAGATCATCTTTAGAGGATTGTGTTGTTGTCGTGGAAGAAGCCTCAACCCAGTACACCCCATAGCCCGGATAGGTCGTCACCGTGAAGTCGGCAGACGCTGTTCCGCCGGCGATGGTAACGGTTGACGGTACTGAAGGAAACTGCCCGCACTGGGCGAACGTACCAGTCGTGCCGCCAGTCGCGAGCCAGGTCCGTAAGTTGATCGTGACGCCTTCGGAGGGCGCCGGGGCTGTCAACCTTACTGTTGCTGTGATCGAGTTGCCGCCGAACACCTCATCCTTAGAAACCGATATGGAGGCCAGATCTGGAGGCGATACGGTCAGTGTGGCCGTCTTCGTAACGAATGTGCCCCAACTGGCATTGATCTGATAGGTCGTCGATGCTGACACCGGTCTCGTGTTGATGGGAAACGTTGCGGACGTGGCGCCGGCCGCGACGACGACTTGCGAAGGCATGTTGATCCCGACCGGCACACGCTGAATCGGTGTTGTTCCCCGAATGGATGGAGCGCTCGAGCTTCCAGCACTCGAAAGCGCGATCGTGATCCCTCCCGATGGCGCAGGACCACTGATCGTCACCGTGCCCGTTGCGTTGGTCCCACCGGCAACGTTGGCCGGGTTGAGACCAAGAGCGCTCAGTGTCGCGGGGTTGACGGTAAGGCTGACGACCTTCGGCGGGAACGGTCCGATCGCAGCAGAGATCTGAACGGAAGGAGCCGGCGTCGCCGTGTTCGGATTCACCGCGATCGGATACGTCTGCACAATGAACGTCGCCGATGTGGCGCCAGGTTGGATGATGACGCTTGGCGGCACGGCAGCTATCTGCGGGCTGCTGCTTCGCAAGGTCACGGTCGCAGTCCCTGAACCTGCCTGGACCAGCGTCACAACGCCGGTTGCCTGCCCGCCCCCGATCACGCTGGTTGGCGTCAGCCCGACGTTGTTGATTTGGAATACCTGAATGGTCGGCTTCTGGGTCGTGACCGCAGCACTCACCTCGTGCGCTCCTACTGCGGTGACGCCCATGATGAGGAGCTGCAGCAGATTCGGAGTTCTCATCGTTCCTCCTCGCAGTGGCGCGAATGATACCCCGCGGCCCAGCGGCCCGCGATCGAATGACTCGACTTCGAAGGCAGGCGTTTGGTACAAGAGCGGCGCGAAGGAGCGAGCGATGAGGAAAATGTTTGTCCTGTTCTGCCTTCTGCTGAGCGCATCCTGCGTGAAGGAGCCACAGGAGACTTCCACCGCCGGCACAACGCGGGCGCCGCACAGCGGGCCGATTCGGATCGGCTTTTCGATGGACACGTTGAAGGAAGAGCGCTGGCAGCGCGACAAGCGTCTCGTCGAGCAGCGGGCCAAAGAGATCGGCGCCGTGCTCGACGTCCAGGTTGCGAACGGCGACGACGCGGTGCAGACCAAGCAGGCGGACAACATGCTGACCAAGGGCGTCGATGTCCTGATCGTCGCACCGCACAACGGCGAGATCGCCGCCTCGATCGTCGAAGCGGCACATCGCAAAGGAGTGCCGGTGATCTCCTACGACCGATTGATCCGCGATTCCGATGTCGATCTGTATCTCTCCCATCAGGTCGAGCGCATCGGCGAGATGCAGGCCGACTACGCGCTGAAGCACGTACCGAAAGGCAACTACGTGTTGATCGGCGGCTCGCCGACCGATTACAACGCGCTCTTGTTGCGCAAGGGGCAGATGAACATCCTCAAGCCGGCCATCGCCCGCGGCGACGTCAGGATCATTTCGGAACAATTCGCCAGAGAGTGGAAGGCCGAGGAGGCGCTGCGCATCACCGAGGATGCGCTGACCAGGACCGGCAACAAGATCCACGCGATCGTCGCTTCGAACGACGGCACCGCCGGCGGTGCCATTTCCGCGCTCGACGCGGCAGGGCTGGCCGGAAAAGTTCTGGTCACCGGACAGGACGCGCAAAAGGACGCCATGCAACGAATCGTGAAGGGCACTCAGACGATGACGGTTTACAAACCGATCCAGCCCCTGGCCTTTGGTGCCGTCGACGCCGCGATCAAGCTCGCGCGCAAGGAGCCGGTCGAGACGCGGGACAAGATCAACAACGGGAAGAAAGATGTTCCGTCCATCCTGATCCCACCGATCGTCGTCGATAAAAGCAACGTCGACATCACGATCAAAGACGGATACCACACTCGCGAAGACATTTACGGGCACTGACGATGACCACGGCCCCTCTTCTGGAGATGCGCGGCATCTCCAAGCGCTTCCCGGGTGTCCTGGCGCTGGATCGGGTTTCTTTCGATCTGCATTCGGGCGAGATTCATGCCCTGGTCGGCGAGAACGGCGCTGGCAAATCGACGCTGATGAATGTCCTGGGAGGCGTCTATCCGCATGGGACGTACGAGGGTGAGATCCGGCTCAGCGGCGAGGTCGGTCGTTTCGGCGGCGTTCGAGCAGCCGAGGATGCAGGGATCGCGGTGGTCCATCAGGAGTTGTCGCTCATTCCCGAGTTCACGATCGCCGAGAACATTTTTCTCGGCCGTGAGCCCCGCCGCTTCGGAATGATTCAGCGGGAGGAGCTCTACAGCCGTGCACAACAGGTACGTTCCCGTGGGATACCTCGGCATCGGTCAGCAGCACCTCGTCGAAATCGCCAAGGCTCTGGCGCGCAACGCGCGGATTCTCGTCCTCGACGAGCCGACCGCAGCGCTGACTGATCCGGAAGCGGAGTCCCTGTTCGGAATTCTCCGGCGTCTGCGGGAAGGCGGCACCGGGATGATCTACATCTCGCACAAGCTGGACGAAGTGCTGCGTCTCTCTGATCGGATCACCGTGCTGCGCGATGGGCGGACCGTCAGCACGGACGCCACTTCGGCACTCGATGCAAAACGGATGATCGCGCGCATGGTCGGCCGTGAGGTCACCGACATTTTCCCGACCACGCGACACAAGCCGGAAAACGTCGTCTTCGAAGCGCGAGCGGTGACGGTCCACGACCCGAATGTGCCTGGAAAACTGCTCGTCGACAACGTGAGCTTCGGCGTTCGGCGCGGAGAGGTCCTGGGAATCGCCGGCCTGGTCGGTGCCGGACGCAGCGAACTGATGATGGCCATCTTCGGCGCACATCCCGGCAGAAGGCATGCCGAATTCTTCGTGGCCGGATCGCGCGTGCACATTGATCAGCCCTCGGATGCGATCGCCGCAGGGATCGGCTTCGTCACCGAAGACAGAAAACGATTCGGACTTCTGCTGGATCAAAGCATCGTCGTCAATCTGACGCTCGCCGCGTTGAAGCGACTCTCCGGACCCGTGGTCACTCACCCCGATGCGGAGACGGCGGCCGGGCAGCGTTCGATGAAAGAAATGCACATCAAGGCTCGCTCGGTGTTCACGGTCGCCGGAACGCTATCGGGGGGCAATCAACAGAAGGTGGTTCTGGCGAAGTGGTTGCTGACCGATCCGAAGGTGCTCTTTCTCGACGAGCCGACGCGCGGCATCGATGTCGGAGCGAAGCAGGAGATCTATCTGCACATCAATCGGCTGGCGTCCGAGGGGATGGCCATCGTGCTCGTTTCCTCGGAGCTCCCCGAAGTTCTCGGCCTGTCCGACCGGATCATGGTGCTCCACGAGGGGCGAATCACCGGGGAGTTTCGACGCGAGGAGGCGACCGCCGAGGCGGTCATGGCCGCCGCGACCGGGCAGGGCGCAGCGGCGATGGTGCGATGATGGCGCGGCCCCTCGTTCTCGTGGCCGAAGGCCGGATGAGGGGAAACTCATGACCACAGTCGATCGCGATGACGAAGCCAGTCTGGTCAGTCCTGAGCTGGGAGAGACGCGCCTCGGACGCTGGCGCGTTTCCACGGCAGCATTGCGCGCGTACACGATGGTGTTCGCGCTCATCGCCATCTGGATCTTTTTTCAATGGAAGACGGTCAGCGATCTCTATCCGTATGGGCTGTTCCTGCATCCGGTCAACCTTGCCAATTTGCTCAAGCAGATGTCGGTCACTGGCGTGCTGGCCGTCGGCATGCTGTTCGTCATCGTGGCGCGGCAGATCGATCTCTCGGTCGGCTCGGCGCTTGGGCTGGCGGGCGGCATCGCGGCGATGACCCAGGGCTGGGGCTTGGTACCCGCGCTGGCTTCAGCGATCGTCATCGGGATTGCGGTCGGCGCGCTGCAGGGGTCGCTCGTCGCCTACGCGAACATTCCATCGTTCATCGTGACCCTCGGCGGGTTGCTGACGTGGCGCGGCGTGATCCTCTATTTGAGCAAAGGTGAAACGATTCCAGTTCGTCTGCCGGTGTTCCGTCAGCTCGGCGTTGCGTTGCTGACACCCGCGTCGGGGATCGCGCTCGCGGCGGTCGCCATCGTCGCCGTCATCTGGCTCACCATTCGCCGGGAGCGGGCGCGGCGCCGCAACGATTTGCCTGGCTCGGGCACCGCAGCGATCGTGGCCCGCATCCTCGTCCCCTCGGTGCTGATCGTGGTCTTCATCTACATGATGAATCGCCAGGGCGGCGTGCCACTGCCGGTCATCGTTCTTCTGGCCGTCGCGATCGTGGGGAACTTCCTGACGCAAAGCACGACGTTCGGACGCTATCTCTACGCGATCGGCAGTAACCCTGACGCGGCGCGGCTGTCGGGAATCGATTTGCGAAGGCACATTCTCGCGGCGTTCGCGCTCCTCGGCGCGCTCGTGGGGATCGCGTCGCTCCTCCATACGGGGCGAGTCGGGAGCGCGTCTCCCGATGCGGGAACATTGATGGAGCTCGATGCCATCGCAGCGTGTGTCATCGGCGGAACGAGCCTCATGGGCGGCCGAGGAAAAGTGTCGGGCGCGCTGCTCGGCGCGCTGGTGATGGCCAGCCTCGATAACGGCATGTCGCTCCTGAGCGTGGAGAACGCCACGCAGTACATCATTAAAGGAGCAGTGCTCGTGGCCGCGGTGGGGTTCGACATGGCCGGGAGAAGGAAGAGCTAGCTACTTTCTCCAAGTGCAACGGGAATGGTTCATGCTCGCCAACACCAGGCAGAGGCGGAATCATTGTTCGCAGTCAGCCTCACCTGATAGGAGGGCAGTCATGCAATCGAGTTCGTCCAGGCTTCTCGCCTGGCTCTTCGCAATTGTGGCGACAGCGGTCGTCGCGGCCGTGCCTGCTTCTGCAGCGTCGGACAACGTTTATTCGGTGCACCCACTCGTCTCGAACGTCCCTGGAGCAGCACCGACGACTGATCCGAACCTCGTGAACGCCTGGGGCCTGACCGCTTCGGCGACGTCGCCGTGGTGGGTCGCCGATAACGGCACCAACGTCTCCACGATTTACCGGGCCAATGGGACGATCGTCCCGCTGGTCGTCCAGGTACCAATTCGTCCAACCGGCGCCGTCTTCTGGTCGTTCACTACCAGAGCGGTCTTCGTGTTCGATACGGAAGCAGGGCAGATTCGCGGTTGGCATCCGTCGCAGGGCAATCAGACTGTCGTCCTCGCCGATCGCTCGGCTGTGGGGGCGATCTACAAAGGGTTGGCCATCGCGTCAACCACGGCCGGTGACCGCTTCTATGCCACCGACTTCCACAACGGCCGTGTCGACGTCTTCGACGGCAACTTCAATCTCATTACGAGCCCGGGCGCATTCGTTGACCCGCGTCTTCCCGCGGGTTACGCGCCGTTCGGGATTCAGACGATCGGCTCGCGAGTTTTCGTGACCTACGGGAAACAGGATGAAGACGCCGAGGACGAGATTGCCGGGCAGGGACTCGGGTTCGTCGACGTCTACGACACGGCTGGAACGCTGGTCTCCCGTGTCGCACAACATGGCCAACTGAACGCACCTTGGGGGTTGGCCATGGCTCCGTCGGACTTCGGCCGCTTCAGCGGAGACCTGCTTGTCGGCAACTTCGGCGACGGGCAGATCAACGCCTACGAAGAACTCTCGAACGGACACTTCGAGCACCGCGGCGAGTTGCGTGACGCGGACGGGAAGTCCATCACGATCGATGGGCTGTGGGCACTTCAGTTCGGTCACGGCACACCGAACAACGGCCCAACCAACACGCTGTTTTTCACAGCCGGTCCGAACGACGAGGCGAACGGTCTCTTCGGCTCGATCACATCGCCCTGAGCGGCGGGCGAAAGAGCTAGGCGTATTGACCGACCCGCGCGGAGCGCCTTTGGAGTGCGCGGCTTGCCGCCGCTTTTTTCTCTTTCCTTTTTTGAAGGCGGCGGCAAGCCGCCGCACTCCAAAGGCCTATCGGCTGTTCGCGCGATGGGCCTCGAACAGCTCGAGGTTCTCTCCCTTCCAGCGCATCGCGGCTAGGATTCGATTTCGGCCGCTGGGATGATCGTAGAAGATCCACTCCTCGAGACGGCCAGGGCTCATCTTGCGGTATTCGCTGAGGTGGATGGCAGCCTGCGCGAAGCCGTCCGGTTGGCGGCTCGCGTTCAGGCCGAAGATGTCAGCTTCATATTCCTCAACACGGGTGATCGTATTCACGACGGGAGTGAGCACGAAAAAGAATATGGCGCTGACCAGGAGCACGAGTGGGAGAACGGCGGTATCGCCGATGCTACGGATCCGCCATTTCTCTCCCCAGCGGGCCAGTGCCCAGTTCACAGCCCATTGCAGGGCCGCGAACCACACCACGATGATGACAAGAGAATAGACGATGAACTTGTAGACGTGATTGAGCACGTAGTGGCCCATCTCATGTCCCATCACCGCCTGGATTTCCTCCGGGGAGCCGCGCCGCAGGAGGTTATCGTTGAGCGTGATCCTCATCGTCTTGCCGAACCCCGAGACGTTGGCGCTGATCCGTGTGGTCTGGCGTGAGGCGTCGATCTGGAAAACATCGTGCGCCGGGATGCCATTGGCCCGCGCGAGTCTCAGGATCGGCTCCGTCACCTTTGGATCCTGGAGGCGCGTCACTTTATTGAAGATCGGAACGATGAACACCGGTCCGATCAGAACGACGAAGATCAGAAACGCGACAGTGACGAGCGCGCCCCAGATCCACCACGTGCGCGGCAGTCGGCGGACCACACCAAACAGCACTGCCGTCATGATGGCGCCGAGAACGACGTTGAGAAGCAGGCCTTTGAACTGATCGAAGAGCCAGGGGCCGAATGTCTGCGTGGCCAAACCGTACTGGTGTTCGCGGATAAATTGCTCGTAGACAGTCAGCGGGAATCCAAGCACAGCGATGAGCAGGATGTATTGCGTCCAATACAGCGCCGTCCTGATTGGGCCGAAGGGAGTGATGCGCTCCGCAAGGTTGCGCATTGCGGCTGACCAGCGCAGGTTCAGCAGGAGAAGAGCGATCGCCGCTCCGTACACAAAGTCCCAGAGCTGGAGCCAGTAGCCGCCCTCGAAGTACGCGTCGGAGCGCGACTTCGCGCTGGGAGGAATCAGGGCCAGGTAGGCATTGGTAGCAGATTCAGGATCGAAGTGCGCGGAGGGGCGCGCGGCAGCAGGGATTGGAATTGGCCCCGACTCACTGGCCAGCGCGCCGAACGATCCGAGGCAGAACGTGATGAGGCCGAAGGTCCAGACCCGCCGGATTCGCGACTTCATGCTCGATCCTTTCGCAGAGATTGTCTGCAATGTGACTACGGATCGCGGTGGGAATGGTTCAATCGCGACCGCCGCCGATCGTCACTCCATTGGAGTGAATCGGCGGCGCGCCCGAGCTGAGGAATCGGCGAAGGATTTCCATCCGATGGGGAAGGAACACGTTGCGCATCGCCGGGGAAAGGGCGTACCGCGGTCCGGCCTCGCCGGGTTCCTGAAACTCTTCACCCACGTGCTGGAAAAGAGGCGATGGAGATGGGAA
>QHVS01000215.1 GCA_003223635.1 Acidobacteriota bacterium
TGTTGACCGGCCCCGCGGAGATCGCGTTGACCCTCACGTTCCGCGGGCCGAGATTCGCGGCGAGATAGCGGATCGAAGCTTCCAGTGAGGCCTTGGCCACACCCATCACGTTATAGCCTTCGACGACCTTCTCCGCGCCGTAATACGTCATGGCGATGACCGAGCCGCCGCCCGCCTTCTCCATCAGAGGCAGCGCTGCGCGCGTGAGGACAACAAGCGAGTACGCGGAGATGTCCTGAGCCATCTTGAAGCCGTCCCGAGACGTTTTGACGAACTCGTTCTCCAGATCCTCGCGCGGGGCGAATGCGACGGAATGCACCAGGGTGTCCAGCTTACCGAACTCGCGCTCCACGCTGTTGAATACCGAGTCGATCTCGCCGTCATTGGTCACATCGCAGGGCAGCAGGAGCGAGCCGCTCATCGCGGCCGTCAACTCTTCAACGCTTTCCTTCAGCCGTTCACCCTGATACGTGAACGCCAGGCGCATTCCTTCGCGCGACAGGGCCTGGGCGATGGCCCAGGCAATGGAGCGCTTGTTGGCGACGCCGAAGATGATGCCGGTCTTGTTGCTCAACAACGGCATGGATGTACCTCTTGTCGGAGGCGCATCATAACGCGCGGATTATCGCGTCGCCTGCGACGCTTCCCGCTCCGTGGTGTCGTCCGGGAGCGCACTGGGCGCGTAGCGGGTGACCTCCCTTTCCATCCGGCCGGCCATCATGAGGAAGGTCATGCGGTAGTCGGCCAGTACCGAGTAGAAAGGATGCGCGAATGTCGGGGGCCGGTTCTTCTCCACAAAGTAGTGCGCGTACCAGGCGAACGCGTAACCCACGATGGGGACGGCGATTAAGAACCAGAGGCTGATGGCGAAGGCGACGCCGAGCATGACCACGGCGAGCACCGAGCCGATGGCATGTAGCAGCCGCGTCCGATCGCGTGAGTGCGCCCGGACATACTGCGGCCAGAACTCGGCGAAACCGCTGATTGCCATTAAGAACCGCCGCGAATTTTCCCATGAACCGCCGTGGCACTTCAATTGCTCGGCTCGTATGGCATGCCCGCTGATCTCGAACAGCTGCTGAAAGATCTGTTTGGTGAGCCGCTTAGCCGTCTTAGCCAGTACCAGTCCGAGCAGATGAAGAAATTGCAGGGAAAGCTGCAGGAACTGGCCCGGGAGGCGGTCAAAGACGAGCTGACCCGGCTGCACAGCGAAGTCGCGGAGCTCCGAGCGCGCGTGGCCACGCTCGAATCGGAGCGCGCACAAGCTGCCGCCGACAGCATTCAGTCGTCGTTTTAACTCTAGAAGGCGTATCCCAGGGTGATGAAGTAGGCGAACGGCCGCTCAAAAATCGGCTGGCCGGTTACAACGTCGAAGCCAATCACCTGCCGTTTGAGCTTGTAGCCGACGTCGAACCGGATGGGGCCGACCGGCGACAGATACCGGACGCCGGTGCCAATGCCGTAGCGCAGATCGCCGAAGTGGATTGTGCTGTCGGCAAAAACATTGCCGGCGTCCACGAAGACGGCACCGCCGACGCTGCTGAAGATCGGGAAGCGATACTCGGCGTTGGTAACGAAGATCCCTTTTCCTCCGACCGGAGCGACCGTGCCGTCGGACAGGCGGATCAGAGTGGGATGACAGCTCGTGTCGGCTGGATCCGGGCAGATCGTGCCGAGGAGGTCGAGCGGATAGGCCCGATGGGATGAGTCACCGCCCGCCGTGAATCCTTCAGAGAGCGGCACGCCGCTCAGAATCGTCCCGTCTTCGAGCACCCGCCTACCGATGTCTTGAATCAGACCCGCTCGTCCGGAAACAGCGAACACGGTGCGCGCGGTCAGCGGCAGATACCATGTGCCCTGCGTGAACTCTTTGAGGAAGTTGGCATCCGCGGCGAACGCGCGGAAGGCGTATTGCACCGAGGCGCTGGTGTAGAAGCCGCGGTGCGGATCGATCGCGTCATCGCGCTTATCCCAGTAGAACGTCGGTGTGAGACTGGAGATCTTGACATTGGCGATCGTGCGGTCGCCGGGCAAAAGAGAGTGCTTGGCCTTGTCGCAGATGTCGCCGGCCTTTTCGACAATGCAGTCGGAAAGGCGGTACTCGTAACGCAGGGACCAGCGGGTCTGCCAGCGGGCCACCTTCGTGGCCTCGATAAAGCTGCCTCGCTGCCGCAAATGCGCACCGCGACGCAGATTGGTGCTCTGAAAAAGCGTGACCTGCACCGGAACGCTATAGGGGCCGATGAACGGTTCACGGTAGGTGATGAAGGCTTCCTGCCGCGACTTGTTCTGCGAGCCGATCAATTCGAGGCCGAGGTAGCGGCCGGTTCCGAACAGATTGGAGAAGCGGCCCGTTCCGCTCTGCATGGGCGACGTGAAACCGACCGAACCGGCCACCGTCAGGTTTTTTCCCTCCTGAACCGCAATCACCACGTTCCGGTCGCCGACCGTGGTGCCGGCCTGCTCCGGCTGCACTTCGACTCGGTTGAAAATACCGAGGCGGTACAGGTTGCGCTGCGCTTCCAGGATTGAGGTGTAGCTGAACGGTTCGCCCCGATCGAGGTCGGATTGACGCAGGATGACGTTCGAAGTTGTGTACGTGTTCCCGCGCACCACAACCTGGTCGAGTTTGATCTTCGGTCCTTCGGCGATGGTGTAGGTGACCTTGGCCGACGTCTTGTCCGCGCTGATCTCCTCGCGCGGCTTGATCTGAACTTCGGCATTCCCACGGTCCGCGTAGAACGTCTGCAACGCCACAACGTCTGCGCGCTCGAGTTGTGGATTGAGCGGATCGCCCGGTTTTAGCGCCGGCTTGGGAAGCTTGTTGGTTGGTACCTGTTCGTTTCCTTCGATCCGAACGTCGGCCAGCAGGGTCTGCGGGCCTTCGACGATCGGGAAGTCGACCGTCATGGTGCCGTCGTTCCTCGTGACGACGACGGGCGTTCCCACCTGCGCTTCGGGGAAACCCTGGAGCCGGTAGTACGACTCGAGCGCGTCGCGGTCGGAGTTCAGTTGCGCGTGCGTAATGCCGGTCGGTCTGCGCAACAGACCGGCGATGAACGAGCGGAGTCCACCGGAGATCGATGTAGTGACCACGCCAGCGAGCTTCTTTTCCGGGATCGTCTGATTCCCACTGAATGTGACGGCTGTGAGGTGATAATTGAATGTGATGACCCAGGCGTTATCGACCAGCCGCTCTTCTGTATCTGCCGCTGCGTTGAAGTACCCGCGCTGCTGGTAGCTCGTGACGATGTCCGTGGCTGCCTTGTCGATCACATCCTCGCTGTACGCCTGGTTCTTGCGAAATGGAATGAGCCGGCGCACGGCGCTTCGCGGGACGCCCGCCACTTCCACGCGGACGATCGGTCCAGCCGTGGCGCGATATCGAAGTGCGACCTTCTTCGTGGCCGAGTCGTACGTCTGACCGAGGAAGCGGACGTCCGCTTTGCGGTAGTTGCGGCGAATCATGAAATTCCGCATTCGCTCGGCGTCGGAGCGAGCGTCGGCGATCTGGAAGGCTTTGCCCGGACCGCGCTTCATCTGTTTGATCAGATCGTCCGCAGTGAACGGTGCGAGGATCCCTTCGAGAGTCACCGCCCCCACGATGACTCGCGGTCCGGTGGTGATGTGAAAGATGACGGTCGCTCGGCTCTGCTCCCGATTAAACGTTGTTTCTGGATCGACGGTGGCTTCCAGATAACCGGAGCGCGCCAGGAAACTCTGAATTGCTTCCGCGGTGTGGTCGACAGCATTCAACGACAACACATCGCCTTGGTGAAACGTCAGCTCGCGGTTCGCCCGATCGCGGTCCGCGTTGCTCAATCCGTCGAAGCGGATCTCCGTGATGCGGAAATTCACGAACAGCACAAACGTCAAGGCGATCCCGCCCGGCGAGGGCGTCGATTCCACCCGCACGTCGCGGAAATCTCCGGTCGCGTACAGGCTCTTGATGGACGACTGCACGTCGCGAATGGCCAGCGGCTTCCCGCTCTTGACGCTGATGTACTGCGTCAGCACCGACGTGTCGAAGCGCGAATCGGCGCGAAAGTTGACCGACGTCACATTGAGGCCCCTGGCCGGAGCCGGCACGACGGTGGTGGCTTCAGCTTCTTGCGGAGTTGCCGGCAGCGGCGGCGCTTCGATTTCGTGCAAACGAGCAAGGAGTGCCAGGGGTGGGCGGCCGCGGCTGCCCCAGGCCCACTGCCCGGCATACCGTCGGCGAAATCGCGCCTCCATGCGCATCTCGCTCGTCAACTCGTCGCGGATGAATTGCAGCGCCCAACTGGGGTTCACCTGCCACTCGAGCAGCACGCGATTGCGGTGGTCCAGCATGTTGTACACGATCACCAGACGCAGGCTGTTCGAGATCCGCTTTTCGAAACTCACCTTCGGACCGGGATCTCCGGTTGTGTCGAGCGCTCCTCCAGGATCGATGCTGAAGGAGTCGGCGAATGGAAGGACGCGCGAACCGAGCAGACGGCTGATCGATTGAAACAGAAGTGAGCGGCCGGCCAACGCTGCATCCGATGGCGTCGTGTTGGCGGTGTTGCGGCCGAGACTGCCGAATCCGAGCAACGAAAAAAGCGTGATGTCGCTGGCGGGAGGATCGCTGGTGATCGTCGGAGTCATCCGATCGATGGTGCCGGTGAGGTTGATGGTCACGTCGAGCGGGCCGGACTCGATCTCCGAGATTCCCCCGCTCACCCGCCCTTCCAGCGTGATGTCGAAGTACGGGTCGATGCGGAAGGGATTCTGGAAATTCATCGAGCCGCGCACGACCGTGTAGTCGACGTTCTGGAAACGAACGCGTCCGCCTTCATCGAGCGTGACCAACCCCAGCACGACGGGATTGGCCAGCGTGCCGGTGAGATCGATGTCGCCGCTTCCGGTCACATCGGCCAGATTGTTTCGAATAGCCAGGGTTCCCGGAGCAGCGAGGTGAACGCGCAGCGAGACGTGGTCCTGCCATGACGCTGCGACCACCGGCAACACCGTGCGCCGGTTCAAGACGACGTTCAACAGCGTCGTTCCGAGGTCGATGTCACGGAAGTAGAGGCCGCGCGTGACGTTCACGTCGCCCTGCAGGACCGTGCGATCTGCATCGCCGGCCAGGAGAAGGTTGAAGTTGCCTTCGACGGTGACGCCTTCGAAGTAGCGAATGGCCACATCCGTTCCCTGCAGAGCGAGGCGGGCACGCTGCGGCGTGAGGCCTTTGAGCATGATCGAGCCGCCGGCGATGACTGTGCCTCCGCCGACCGTGGCGTGGAGCGCGTCGATATCGACGCGATCGCCGTGAAACAGCAGCGTGCCGGTGATGTGGTCGATCAGTTGCGGAAAACCAGGGAAGCGCATCTGCGCGTCGCGGAACTCAGCGCTCCCGGTCAGGCTCGGATTGTCGAGAGTACCGGTGACGCCGCCGGCAACGTTGATGTGGCCCTCTGCTCGCGCGCCTCGCACGAACAACTGCAGCAGCGCCGCTTCGAGCTGCCCGTTGAGATTCACGTTCAGACGCTTCGCGCCGGTCAATTCGACGAAGCCGCCGATGCCAAACGTGGAATTCGCTTGTCCCAGGGCCAACTGGAAATCGTCGAAGACAATTCGGCCGTCTCGGAGGGAGAGATGCAGGGGACGCTGCGGCGTGAACTCGTGCTCCGAAACCTTCACATCGAACTCGGGGAAAGTCGCGTCGATGCGCAGCGCTTCGAGCGAGCTCAGTTTGCCGCCCAACTGCAGATTCGCGGTGAGCTTGCCCGAGGCGGGCAGCGAGGCGAGGTTGGGTGAGAGCGCGAGCGCCTTGGCTACGTCGGGGACGCGAATCTGCACGGACCCGCCCAGCGTGCCGTCCGGTGCGACGGTGCCGTCGCCTTCGATCGTGAGGACGTTGGCCGCGGATCCGCGCACGATGAGGTGCCCGTTACGAATGGCCAGATAGAGTTTGGGCGGTGGCGCGTCCGGCGGCAGGTTCAATCCCTTGAGCGTTGCTTCATTGAGAGTCGCGTTCAGCACGATCTCCGGTTGCTCCGTCGTTCCCGCGCCGGTCGAGGAGATCGTCACGTTGCCGCCCAGAAGACCGGCCAGCGACGAGAGGGCTTTCACCTTCGACAGATTGAGGGAGCTCGACTGGATCGTGTAGCTGAACTGATTCGTCGTCAGGTTCAGCTCTGCTTCGCCGGTCAGCGACCCGGCCGGCGAAGTGACGCTGACATTCGTCGCCTTCACCGTTCCGGCGGTGAACACAATGTTCGCCGTCGCCACGTCGACCGGCTCGCCGTAAATCGAGCCATTACGCACCGTGATGGCGCCGCTCCCTTCCAACCGATTCTTCGGACCGCGGATGTGAAGCGTGCCGCTGATGTTTCCGGTGACAGGCAGCGTCCCAAGGTCGAGGAATTTCACGATGTCGGCGACAGGGAACGATTGCGTGGCGATGTCCAGATCGAAGTTCAGATTTCCTTTTCCGGGAGACCAGGCCGTCGTGCCAGCCAGCCGAAGCGTGCCGCCCGGTTGAGTGACGGTGAGGTTGGCGAAGGTCACCTTCCCTTCGTCTGGCGTGCCGGTCACGGTGAGGTGCCCCGTCCCCAGCCCGCGGATGGCCAGTTTGAGATTGACGATGGCCACGGCGCGGTCGACGGGATAGTTTGCAGCGTCGATGGTCAGGTCGAACCGCGGTGAGGGTCCGCGATCGGGGAAGGCCACCGTGCCGGTCAGAGCGAGGCGCCCGGTGCCGTCGTGGAACGTGGCGCGCTGGAACGTGAGAACGCTGTGCGGACCGTCATAGCGAAGATCGATGTCCGATTCGCCGAGGAGCAGGTTGTTGTACTTCGTGCCGGAGCCGGTGATGTGCGCCACGACCTCCGGCTCCTTGATGCGCCCGCGCACGTTTCCGCTGATGTCGCCGGCACCGCCCAGTCCTAGGAGCATGTAGGTCTTCTTGCCGGCAGAGTGGGCGAAGTTGAAGCCGACGCGATCGAGCTCCGAGAAGTCATTGCTGTGGATTCTGATCAGAAAATCCGTCCAGACATCAGAGATCCGCAGCGTTCCGGTGAGCGACAGGTGCGAGGCGTCGGTATCGAGATCGGCGCGGCGAAATGTCACCACGCCGTTGTTCAGTGAGAAGTCGGTCGAGCCTGCGACAGGAACCGGATACTTCGCATTGGAGAAGGCGAGTGCATTCTTCGACAGCGTTGCCGCCCCCTCCCCTCCGCCCTGAAGCAGTTTGTCCTTGTTCCAGTGGTAAGCCAGACGTCCTGTGGCCGCGCCGCGAAGTCCGGTGTCGTGAATTCCCCAGTCGGAGAAGAGTCTCTCTACCGACACTCCGGTGTAGTGGAGATCGACGGACATCGGATACGGCTCGGCATATTTCGGCAGCGTGTAATGCGCGGTGAGCGAGCCTCCGCCGTACTTCGCGCGCTCGACATCGATGACCGCATGCTGGTCTGTGACGTTCATCGTTCCACGCGCGTCAGTCAGCTCGTAGGTGTCGGCGCGCAGCCGCGATGACACCCAGCCTCCAGCGAGTGTGAAGTTTCCCTGTCGTCCGCGCAGCCTTCC
>QHVS01000157.1:0-871 GCA_003223635.1 Acidobacteriota bacterium
GTCAACTTCGACGATCTGCAGAAGGAAGTGACGAAGCAATGACGCGTCGGATTCTGATCGGAGCAATTGCCGCGCTGATGAGCGCGGGCGTGGCCACGGCGAGTTGGTACGACGACTACAACGCAGGGATTGCCGCGGTGCGCAAGGGTCAGTGGGCGGTCGTCATTCAGAAGATGACAGCAGCCATCAACGCGAATCCGAAAGAGAATGACAACGCTCGCACGTACGGCAACATCTTCATCAACTATCACCCCTACTACTACCGCGGTCTGGCCCATCTGAGAACGGGCAAGTACGAAGAGGCGGTCAAGGACTTCGAAACAACCAGCGGGCCGGGAGAGATCGATCGCGGCTCCATCGATGAATTGATGCAGGACGCGAAAGCGAAGCTGGCCGCGGCGAGCACTCCTGAGCCGCAGCCTGCACAGCCGCAGCCGCAACCACAGCCGGTTCCCCAACCGACGCGGCCGGCGATCGACCCCGCGCTGCGCCAGCGCGCCGCAACGGCCATCGAGCAGGCCAAGCAGAGGCTGGGGGCAGCGCAGCAGAGAAAGGCGACCGCGTCGCCGCAGTATTCGCAGGCGCTGCAGGCGATCACCAGCGCGAATACTCAGTTCGGAGCGGCGAAGACGAATGAGGATCTGACCGCCGTGATCGCCGCGGCGGATAATGCGATGCTGCTCGCCGATTCGGCGACCGCGCCTGCAACGGCGACGACCGCGCCTCCCACAAAAACCACGTCGGTAACGGACATTGTCCTCGGAGCTACAACGCGCCGCGTGCGAGTGGCGCTCGAAGCGTATTTCCGCGGCGACTTCGATGATGCGTCGCGGGGATTTCAAAAGCTCTCGCAGGACTTGCCCAAGAACGG
>QHVS01000157.1:1013-26329 GCA_003223635.1 Acidobacteriota bacterium
TTCTCGAAGCGCATCCGCCGAGTCTTCGACTCGGCGGGCTAGGGTGGGAAGGGCGGGCCCCTCATCCGCCGCTCCGCGGCACCTTCTCCCCGCACGCGGGGAGAAGGATCTCGAGAGCCCTCTCCCGCTTGCGGGAGAGGGTGGCGCGAAGCGCCGGGTGAGGGCCGGCCTTGACGGATTTTGAGACAGTCTCGCTAGGCCCGCCCACCATCATCATTTATAGTCCGCCGCCGCCGTATCCCCCACCGCCATACCCGCCACCCCCGCCGTAGCCGCCGCCCCCGCCCTCATCGGTCGGTTCTTCGCGATGTCCGGGCATGATGCTGGAGACCGAGTGGCCGATCGAACCGGCGGTGTCGCGAACCTGCTCCACCACGCGGCTGATCACGCTGCGGCTCGCGGCGCTCTTGCGAGCGGCCGGACGCTTCGCCGACGCTGTCTTGCGGGAAGCGGATCGGCTCTTGCTGCGGCTCTTGGTGCTGCTCCGTTTCTTTCCGCGGGAAGAGGAGCTGCGGCTGCTGGCCCGACGCGATGAGCTGCGACGGCTCGAGCTGGACGAGCGTTTCCTGGACGCGGACTTCGATTTACCACGGGACTTCGAACCTTTGCGGGAGGACGATCTCTTTTTCGCAGCCATTCGCTTTCTCCTTGTCAGAACATGTGGGAGCGGAACACGTAGATCCGTGGGCAACGGCGTTGCTTGAGCACGAGGATGTAATTTAGGCGAACATGCCCGGATTGTCACGCCGCACGCAGCGTTTTTCGCGATGGTTGATCGCTGCCGTCGCGATCATCCTCTTCATCACGTTCGAGGCGTTTGCCATCTATCTGCTGATCCTCAAGGCACGGCTCGATCGAGAGCTTCTGCGCCATACCTGGCGCGAGCCGACGATCCTTCTTTCGGCCGCGCATGATGCGCCCTCCCGGGTGGCCACGCTCTATGGCGTGGACTGGCGGGTGACGCCGCCGGTCTCGGTTGCCTCGCTGCCGGCACATGTGCCGAACGCATTCATCGCCGCCGAGGATGTCCGTTTTCGGAGCCACATCGGGGTGGATCCGATCGGGATGGCGCGCGCGCTGTTCACCGACATCCGCGCCGGCGCCATCACTCAGGGTGGCAGCACGATCGATCAGCAGATCATCAAGGCGCGGTTTCTGACACAGGAGAGAACGTGGCGCCGGAAGCTGGTCGAGCTGCCGCTGGCTGTGTGGATGGACGCCCGCCTGTCGAAAGACGAGATCCTCGACATCTATCTCAATGATGTGTACCTCGGCCACAGCGGCGGCAATCCGGTTCTTGGCGTGGACGAAGCGTCAAGGCTCTACCTGGGCAAGACGCCCGATCGGCTTCGCGTCGACGAGGCGGCCATGCTGGCCAGCATCGTCCGCGCTCCCAATCGCGACACTCCTCTCAAGCGTCCGGACATCGTTCGCGCCCGCCGCGACGCCGTGCTGGCAGTCATGCGCGATCACGGCTGGATCGATGGCGATCAATACCGCAGCGCCGTGGCCCGTCCGGTGGATTTCGCCGGCGGCTCCATCCCCGAAGCGCCCTATCCGTTCTACTTGCGCGCGCTTCGGTCCGAGCTGGTGAAGCAGATCGGCGTCCGCCATGTCGTGGAGGGCGGATTGACCGTTGTCTGCGAGATGGATCCTCTGGCCCAGCGAAGCGCAGAACGCGCGGCGTCCCGCGCTGCACCGCAGCTCGAGTCGCGCTACTCGTGGATTCGAGCCGAAGCGCAGAAGGAGCCGCTGCAGGTGGCCATCCTCTCCGTCGATCCGCGCAGCGGAGGCATTCGCGCGCTGGTCGGCGGATCGAATTACGACGTGTCGCCGTTCGACCGCACATCGAACATGCGCCGGCAGCCTGGATCTTCATTCAAGACATTCGCCTATCTCGCTGCGATCGCCTCGAGGCGGGCCACGACGGCGACGCTGCTGCTCGACTCGCCGGTGCGCGTGGAGGTGAAAGCGGACGAATGGTGGGAACCGCATAACTACGATGAGCGATATCGCGGACGGGTCACGCTTCGCGAGGCGTTCGAGAAGTCGCTCAACGTGCCGACTGTGCGGTTGACTCAGCAGATCGGACTCACTCGTGTGGTCGACACGGCGGAGAATTTCGGATTCGACGAGAAATTCGCGCGCATTCCGGCCCTGCCCCTGGGCGTCACGGAGGTCTCGATGCGCGAGCTCACAGCGGCGTACACGCCTTTTCCCACTCTCGGCGTGCGGGTCGAGCCGTTTCTTCTGCGGCAGATCACCGATCATCGCGGCAAGGTCCTGTACGATCACCGTCCGGAAACGAAGAGAGTCGTCGGCGCCGACTCGGCGTACGTGATGCACACGCTGCTTCGCGGCGTCGTGCAGCGCGGCACCGCATCGCGTCTCAAACGGTGGGGGCTTGGCTACGTCGCGGGAAAGACCGGAACGACGAACGACTATCGCGACGCCTGGTTCGTCGGCTACACCGCGGACATGGTGACCACCGTGTGGGTGGGATTCGATCACGGCGCGCCGTTGCGCCTGTCATCGGCCGAAGCAGCGATTCCGACATGGGCCGCGTACATGAGCGCCATCCCGCACCTTCGCAGTGAGCCGAGCCAACCGGATGGTGTGATCGCTCGTGACATCGATCCGGAGACGGGCCTGCTGTGGCAGGACGGCTGTCCCGGGCCGTGGCATGAAGTCTTCCTCAGCGGCACTGCGCCGACGCATTCCTGTCCTCGCGGATTCCTAGGATCGATCGTCCGCCGCATCTTCTACGACCGCGAGCACTTCGACGAGCCGCCAGCGATCACCTTCGAGCAGTTTCGCAAGTGGTCGGACGAGGTGGACAGGGAACGGCGGACGGTAGAGGGGGCATGGGATCGGCTGAAGAGGGTATTCGGGGATTGATCTGGAGTGCGGCGGCCATGCCGCCGCTCTGGTCACTTCGCTGCAAATGCAGAACGCAGAATGAAGAATGAAGATACGAGAGCGGCGGCATGGCCGCCGCACTCCAGATTGACAAACGAAACTTCAGAGCCTACATTCTGCGAACGCTGGAGTGATTTGGGGCCGCTTGCAACCAGCCTAAAAAAAGCTAAATAGCCGGCAAGAGTTCGCGTTCGCGCGACGGCCCCGCAATCGGCGGGGTTTTTTGTTTTTATGCAAGATTTCATTCAGGCGATCGCCGACGAGCACATCTACCTCTTCGATGGAGCGATGGGGACGATGCTCTATGCGAAGGGCGTCTTCATCAACAAATGCTATGACGAGCTGAATCTCCGCAGCCCGGAGATCGTCCTCGAAGTGCACAAGCAATACGTGCGCGCGGGCGCCGAGGTGCTGGAGACGAATACCTACGGCGCGAATCGAGTCAAGCTGCGCACCTTCGGGATCGAAGACGACCTGCGCGACATCAACCTGCGCGCCGTGGAGCTGGCTCGCAAAGCGGCCGGCGATTCGGTGTACGTCGCCGGAGCGATCGGTCCCCTGGGGATTCGCATCGAGCCCTACGGCCCCACGGCTCTGGAAGAGGCTCGTGAATTCTTCCGCGAGCAGGCCACGGCGCTGCGCGACGGCGGAGTCGATCTGTTCATTCTGGAGACCATGTCGAACATCGCGGAGATCGAGCAGGGCCTGCTGGCCATCCGCGAAATCTGCACGCTGCCCATCATCGCCCAGATGACCATCGGCAACGACGGCCTCACGATCTACGGCGACACTCCGCGCACGATCGCCGAGCGCCTGGACCGCGCCGGCGCCGACGTGATCGGCCTCAATTGCTCCGTCGGTCCCGACGTCATGCTCGACGCCGTTGAGGAAATCAGCTCCGTCACGGCGAAGAAGATCTCCTGTCAGCCCAACGCCGGTCTGCCGCGGGAAGTCGGCGGCCGCCAGATGTACATGGCCTCGCCCGATTACATGGCCAAATACGCGAAGCGCCTCATCCACAAGGGCGTGAAATTCCTCGGCGGCTGCTGCGGCACCACGCCGGAACACATCAAGATGATGGCTGACGCCGTGCGGCCGCTGTCACCCCGCCGCACCCTGGTGATCATCGAACGCGATGCGGGCGGCGACAAGCCGGCTGGCGTTGAGCCGGCGGCGCTGGAGACGCGCTCGAACTGGGGCCACAAGATCGCGCACGGCGAGTTCGTGACAACCATCGAGATCGTTCCGCCGAAAGGGCCGAACCCCGAGGCGATGATCAAGTCGGTGCAGTCGATCAAGGATGCGGGCGTCAACGCGGTGAACGTTCCCGACGGCCCACGCGCGCAGAATCGCATGGGAGCCATCGCCGTCGCCGTCCTGCTGCAGCAGCGCGTGGGAATCGAGACGGTCCTTCATTACTGCTGCCGCGATCGCAATCTCCTCGGCATGCACTCCGATCTCCTCGGCTGCTCCGCGCTTGGCCTGCGCAACATGCTTCTCATCACCGGCGATCCCCCCAAGATGGGTCCTTATCCCGATGCAACCGCGGTCTTCGATATCGACGCCATCGGCCTCACCAACATGGTTAGCCTCATGAATCGCGGCCTGGATCTGGGCGGCAATCCGTTTGGTGAAGGGACGAAGTTCACGATCGGCGTCGGCGTCAATCCGGGTCACCTGGATCTCGATTACGAGCTGCGCCGGCTGGAGTGGAAGGTGAAGGCCGGCGCCGAGTACGCCATCACGCAGCCGGTGTTCGATGTCGTGGTCCTCGAAAAGTTCCTGAAGCGCATCGAGCAGATGCGCCTGCCGATCGTTCCCGGCATCTGGCCGCTGCTCTCCTATCGCAACGCCCAGTTCATGAACAACGAAGTTCCGGGAGTCTCGGTGCCGGACGAGGTCATGGAGCGGATGCGCGTGGCCAGCGAGAAAAGCAAGGAGCACGGGATGCGCGAAGGAGTGACGATCGCTCGGGAGACGCTGGCCCGCGTTCGCGGTCAGGTCGCCGGAGTGCAGGTGTCCGCGCCGCTGGGACGCGTCGATCTGGCACTTCAGGTATTCGACGGACTGGTGGAGAAACGGGTGAGTGCTTAGTGCTCGGCGCTCGGTGTGCGGCGCTGAACCACGGCCACTGACACGTCATCTTCCGGGCCGCGGTCGGCCATGAACAGCTTCAATTCCTCGACGAACGTCTGCACTGTGGCCGCGGGCGATGCGCTGGGAATCCAGCCGACGATCGCCTCCACGAACGCGTCGCCGAATTCGCGGCCGTTTGCGTTGTGCGCCTCGGTCAGACCGTCGGAGTGAAAGAGCAGACGCTCACCGGGAAGCAAGCGGCCGTCGATCTCCTCCCACGTCATGTTTGCTTTCACGCCCAGCGGGTAGGAGCCGAGGCCGATCCGTTCGACGACTCGCCCGTCGCATCCGACCTTCAGCACCTGGGGATGGCCAGCCACCATGGCCTGGAAATCGCCGTTTGGCGAGAGAAGGACATAGCAGCAGGCGAAGAAGGAGCGGGGACCGCCCGTGCGGCAGAGGATGCGATTCAATGAGGTGACGATCGCCGCCGGCGACGGATCGACGTCGAGTTCGGTGCGGAACGCGGCATGGGCCACGGCCATGACCAGTCCGGCCGCCATTCCGTGGCCGGAGGCGTCGCCGAAGATGATGGCCAGACGGCCGTCGGAGAGCGGAATGAAGTCGTAGATATCGCCGCCGACCGTATTGGCGATCTGGTTGAACGCGGCGATCTCATAGTCCGGCGTTTGCGCCGGCTCCTTCGGAATCAATCCCGCCTGCAGGTCGCGCGCGAGCTCCAGCTCGTCGCGATACTTGATCTTGTCGATCAGCTCCATGGCCAGAAGGAGCGTCATCAGCATGAAGGTGGCCACGACCTCGACGAACGTCGTGAGCGGCGGATTGCGCATCTGGGCGAAGATCGACGCGAGGCAGACGAAAAAAGCGACCCAGGACAGCACGAAAAGGACGCGCCGATGCGGCGCCAGGCGCTTGGCCAGACCGTGCATCATGGCGCTGCTGGTGCGGAGGAACCGCCGGATCCGCCTCGGGTCGTGCTCGATCGCCTCGCGATAGTCGGCGATCAGCATCCGCCTGGTCTCCGGCCACTCGACCGCATAGAGATGGGACACGTCGCTCGTTTTCAGCGATTCGATCGTGTTCCGGCCGAGGTTGACCCAGTCGCGGATGCGCGCCACGGTGGGATTCTACGCAGAAGTGCGCCGAGTGTTTTCGAGCTGTTTCAGAAGGAAGGCCCGAGTCTCGCGCGTAGGGTAGAGAACGCGGCCATCGTGGTTCATCACCGTGTAGTCGGCGATGAAACGCCGGTAGGTGGGATAGTCCCTCTTCATGTGATCGTAAAACTCGGGCAGCCGCTCGTCGTCGTAGTACGAGCCTTCCGGGTCAGTGGCAGCGAAGTGCCAGATCTTCCCGATATCGGCCGCAGTCTGAATGGCCCGCCGGAAGAGATTCCGTTCCTTGCCCACAGGCATGGTCTCGATGGCCACCCGGGCGCGTTCGAGAGCTTCGTCGAAGCGGGGCAGGTCGTCGGCTTTGACCGCCGCGCGCAGCTCGTCGATGTATGGCTGAATGGAGATCGGCTGTTTCGCGGCGACAGCCGCGGCGATGAGGAAGCCTGCCAGGATCGAGGGCAATGGTTTACTTCTGAGTCGGGCGCCGCGCGGCTTCGCGGGCGGTCTCGATCAGTTCTTGAATCGTGGCCTGATCTTTTCCGCTGGCCTGCAGGAGATAGATCCGGATTGCGCTGCCCACCGGCACCAACGTGTTGGCCGGATCGGCGTAGAACTTCTCGAGGCCGGAGACCAGCTCGAACCCGCTGACTTTGCCTGACGTAGACGTCTGCCGCTCAGTGCGAGCCGCGAGGTTGGCGCAGGGCGAATTGGGAGCGGAGGCGATGTCGATCTTGTTCAGCGCGTCGATGTAACCCTGAGAGTAGCCGATGGACCAGAAGAGTTTCTCCGTGCTGCTGAGCTTCGTCCAGTCTTCGCCGTTATTGGGCGGGGCGATCGCAGGTGTCGCTGCGTCTGCGGCGAGTGCCGCCATCGCAAAGAGAAGCAGGGCAATTCCGACGATGATTCTTTTCATGGCCACCCTTTCGGAAACGCTGGTCCGGCGGAAATTTGGCGGGATTCTACCAAGAAAAGCGCAACGTGCAATCGCATGATTCGCGCGATACGATCCGCCACGGCTCGTGGGAAAGAATGTCGTCATCGTCGGCGGCGGGTTCGCCGGTCTGGCCGCGTCGATCTTTCTGGCGCGCGGAGGGCGGACCGTCACCCTCTTCGAGAAACGGCGCTACCTCGGCGGCCGCGCCATCACCCATCTGCGCCACGGTTTCCGCTTCAATCTTGGTCCCCATGCGTTTTACCGCGGCGGCGCGGGATCGGCGGTTCTGCGCGAGCTCGGCATCCCGGTCCGAGGGGGCGTCCCCAATGGCGCCGGCATCGCTCTATTTGGGAAAGAGCGTCACAAATTTCCAGGGAATCTGTGGTCGCTTCTGACCACGGGTCTCCTGCGCGCGAACGAGAAAATCGAATTGGCAAAGCTCTTTCTGCGCGTGCGGCGGATGAAGGATCCCTCGGCCTTCGCCGCGATTTCTGAGCGAAAGTGGCTCGACGACAGCGTCAGCAACGAGCGCGTCCGGCAGACCATGGAGGCGCTCCTTCGACTGGCGACGTATTGCAACGAACCGGAGCGGATGAGCGCCGCCGCGGCGCTTGGACAACTCCGGCGGGCCCTGCGCGGCGTGATCTATGTCGACGAGGGCTGGCAGAAGATCGTCGATGCCCTGCATAGCTCCGCGGTTGCCGCGGGCGTGAACTTCGTCACCAGCTCCCGCATCGTCGCTCTCGATATCGACGGCGCGGTTCGGGGAATCGAATTCGGGGAGCTGGAGCCGGACGTCGAGGACACGATGGAATTGAGGATGCCGCGGCCGTCGCGCGAACATCCGGGAACGCGGCTGGCGGCCGACACGGTCTTGCTGGCGGTCGATCCGGCCACGGCGCGGGATCTCATCGGCGAAGTCGTCTGGCCGGAGATGCGCACGGTGATCGCGTCGTGCCTCGACGTCGCTCTTTCTAGACAGCCGCAGCCGAAGAAGAATTTTGCTCTGGGCATCGATCAGCCCCTGTACTACTCGGTTCACTCGAGATTCGCGCAACTCACGCCGAAAGGCGGGGCGTTGATCCATGTCGCGCGCTACGGAGGCGGCGAGGAGAACGAGCTGGAGGCGCTGCTCGATGAGATGCAGCCGGGCTGGCGCGACCTGACTGTGCACCGCCGATTCCTGCCGTCGATGGTCGTCTCCAACGCGCTGATCCCGCCCGCCCCCGCCGCCCGCCCTTCCCCCGCCACGCCCATCCGCGGCCTCTACCTGGCGGGCGATTGGGTGGGTGATGTCGGCCTGCTGTCCGACGCGGCGCTCGCATCGGCGCGCACGGCAGCGCGAGCGATCCTCGCTGCGTCCTGAGCCCCTCATCCGGCCTTCGGCCACCTTCTCCCCGCTGTGCGGGGAGAAGGTGCTCGAGTGCCCTCGCCCCGCGAAGCGGGGAGGTGAGGGCTACATCCTTCTCAACTTGATCGATCCTCCCGAAGAGCGGAGCACCAGGCGCGGGCCGCCGCCGTTGATTTTCCCGGCCAGATCGCCTTCGCTCTGTTTGCCCAGGATGGTGATGGGAAGATCGGTCTGCACGTCGCCGCCGGAGGTGTGCGCGTCGACGTCCACTGCCACATTGCCGGCGATGGTGACGGTGATTCCGCCGCCGGAAGTGGCTAGTCGCGAGTCGCCCCTCGGCTGTTGAGCGAAGCGGGCCCGTATTGATCCGCCTGAGGTGGAGGCGTCGATTGCGCCGGAGGCTTCGTCGATGGAAATGCTGCCGCCGGACGTGTGCGCAAAGAGATCGCCGCCTACGCGGTGGACTTCGATCGAGCCGCCGGAGGTCTTCGCGCTCGCCGGACCGTCGGCCTCGCCGATCTTGATATCGCCGCCGGACGTGTTGAGGTCCAGCCGGCCGCGGACCGAGGTGATCGACATGTCGCCGCCGGACGTCCGCGCGTCGACCGGGCCTTTGATATTGCCAAGGTCGAAGTCGCCGCCGGATGTGCGGGCCCGAACCTGGCCCAGCAGGTCGCCGATCTTGATGTCGCCGCCCGATGTAGAGAGATTGAGGTTGTACTGCGACGGCACCGTGATGACGAAGGTGGCGTCGACGTCGTTCGACCAGTTGAACCAGCGGGAGGGACGGTCATACTTGGCCCGAACCGCGACATCATTTCCCTGCTGATCGAAGGTCACGACGAAATCACGCATGGCTTCTTCGCTTCGGGCGCGGCGTTTCACATCGATGGTCACGCCGGTTCCGCCGCTGGAGACGCGCACGTCGCCGACGTCAGCCTCCAGAGTGAGCGTGCCGCCGGGCGCGACGTTGAAGGTCTTGTGAATCGGACTCTCGATCGCCGCCCAGGCGGCGACGCTGAACGAGGCGACGACGACGGCGGTAGCCGTTCGGATGCGGTTCATGGTGCCCTCCGAACCCTATTACGCTGAGGAAAGCAAAAGGTTAGCGGGATGCTAAACTCCGCCGTCCGATGGCCGTCGATGATGCGGAGTTCAAGGCCGCGATGTCCCATTTCGCCAGCGGAGTGACGGTCGTGACCACGGAATCGGAGGGGAGAGCGTACGGGATGACGGTGGCCTCGTTTGCCTCGCTGTCATTGCATCCGCCGCTGGTGTTGGTCTGCATCGAGAGGGCGGTCAAGACTCACGACGCCATTGCCGCGGCAGGCAAGTTCGGGGTGAGCATTCTCGCCGCCGATCAGGGCGAGATCTCCACCCGCTTCGCCTCCCGATCGGACGACAAGTTCGCCGGCATCCCCGTCGACCGCGGTGCCCTCGGCGTCCCGCTGATTCGCGGGGCGCTGACCACGCTCGAGTGCAAGGTCCGCGAACAACTCCCCGGCGGCGACCACTCCATCTTCGTAGGCGAAGTGGTGGACGCCCGAACTGCAGGAGGTACTCCGCTTCTCTACTTCCGCAGCGGCTATCGCGAGATGCGCGCCTGATGCGGGAGATGCGCGACACGCTTCGCGCGACGTTCGGGCGCGTGCTGGGGCTGCAGAATCGCCGGCGCGAGTTCCGCCGCGGCGCACTCGATTGGATTCCCGAGTTCGAGTCGAAGATTCTCGGCAACAAACGCGGAATCAGCGTCTACCTGCCGCCCGGTTACGCGGAACGTCCGGAGGTGCGGTATCCCGTCTTGTACATGCAGGACGGGCAGAACCTCTTCGAGCCGGGGCGCGCATTCGCCGGACAGCCCTGGCGCCTCGATTCTGCAGCGGAAGAGGTCATCGGCCAGCGCACCGCCGAGCCGATGATCATCGTGGGGATCGATCATGCCGGGACGGGACGAGTCGATGAATACACCCCGACGCGCGACACGATGCGCCGCGCCGGCGGCAAGGCGAACGACTACGGACGCATGCTGATCGAAGAGCTGAAGCCGGCGATCGATTCGCGCTATCGGACCCGTCCGGAAGGGGAGAACACCGCTGTCGGCGGCTCCTCGCTCGGTGGCCTCGTCTCTCTCTACCTCGGCCTGACGCGTCCAGACGTTTTCAGCCGTCTGGCGGCGATGTCGCCCTCGGTGTGGTGGGACAAGAAGGCCATCCTCGGAGTCCTCGATCGCTTCAACGCGCCGCGCCGTCCGCGCATCTGGCTCGACGTGGGAGGAAGGGAAGGGCGCGACGCGCTCAGCGACGTCCGCCTCCTGCGCGACCGGCTGATGGCGAAGGGATGGGGGAGCGGCGACTTCGCCTATCACGAGGATCGCCGCGGCGAGCACAGCGAGCATGCCTGGGCGCGGCGGGTGGGAGGGGTGCTCGAGTTCTTGTTCCCGCCTTGAGGTGAAATTCAGAATTCAGAATGCAGAATGCAGAATTAAGAATGAAGAAGCGGATGACGAAGACGACCAAACCGTGTTAGGAATGCACATATGGCCCTCGACTCCCTCGGCCGTCCGCTGCGCGATCTGCGGATCTCGGTCACCGATCGCTGCAACTTCCGCTGCACGTACTGCATGCCGCGGGAGATCTTCGGCCGCGACTTCGAGTTCCTGCGCCGCGACGAGTTGCTCACATTCGAGGAGGTCGCCCGTCTGGCCCGTCTCTTCGTCCAGCTCGGCGTAGAGAAAATCCGCCTCACCGGAGGCGAGCCGCTGCTGCGGCGCGACCTCGAGCGGCTGGTGCAGATGCTCTCCCGCATCGGCGGCCTGCAGGACCTCACGCTGACCACGAACGGCTCGCTGCTCACGCGCGAGAAGGCTCGCGCGCTCAAGGAAGCCGGCCTCAATCGGATCACCATCAGCCTCGACTCGCTGAACGACGAAGTCTTCCGGGCGATGAACGACGTCGACTTCCCGGTTGGCCGCGTCCTTGACGCGATCGAGGCCGCGGCCGACGCCGGGCTCTGGCCGATTAAGGTCGATTGCGTGGTCAAGCGCGGCGTCAACGAGCGCAGCATCGTCGACATGGCTCGCCACTTCCGCGGCAGCGGTCACATCCTGCGCTTCATTGAATACATGGACGTGGGGACAACCAATGGTTGGCGGATGGCAGACGTCGTAGCGGGACGGGAGATCATCGACACCATTCGCCGCGAGTGGCCGATCGAACCGTTGCAGCCGAATTACTTCGGTGAAGTCGCGGAGCGATGGCGCTATGTCGACGGAGCGGGCGAGGTCGGCGTGATCATGTCCGTGACGCAGCCGTTCTGCGGCACCTGCACGCGGGCCCGCCTTTCTGCCGAGGGGCGGCTGTATCTCTGCCTGTTCGCGTCGGAGGGGCACGATCTGCGGACGCGGCTTCGCCGAGACGCCGGAGACGAGGAGATTCTCGACGCGATCCGCGCGGTATGGCGCCGGCGCGATGATCGCTATTCGGAGATTCGCTCGGAACAGACCGCGGGATTACCCAAGGTCGAGATGTCGCACATCGGCGGATAGCGGCTACTCGTCTTTCCCGCCGTTGAATTTCTCTCTCGAAGTCGCCGGCACCGTCGACAAATTCACGGCGTTCTTCGTCGGCAGCGGAGATTTCGGGCCCAGCGGTTGAAGGCGTCCCGAGTACGTCTTCTGGCGCATGGCCAGCCCTTCCTTGATCTGTTGGATCTGACTCTTCTTCACGCTGTCGGTTGTTGCCATAGCCGGGCCATGCCTGCGACAAATTTTACTTTACCGCCCTGGGAAGGATGTCGCACCTTCTCATGGTCGATGCCGAGCTGCGCGAGCGACATGCCTGCCTGGTTGCCGACGGCCACTACGCGCTCGATCGGAAAGAGCCGGATCAGCCATTCGACGAAGCGGGCACCGACGCGCAGCTCGCCCGCGGACGGAATGCGGTTCGAAGACGGGTTTCCTGAAGCGAAGGGATGAAACGGAAACGCGTTCCACAGAAGCGGCAGCGGATCGATGCAGGCGATGGTGGCCCACACCATCGTGGCACTCGCCTCGGTGGAGAGTCTCGCGCCGGGAGTCGCCTTGCGATAGCCGCGATCGGCGCCGAGGATGCGGCGATGCGGGAGATCGACGCCGCGGAGAAGAATGGTTTCGCTGACGAAGGGAATGCCGGTCAATCGACCGCCGCGATGGCTCGGCGCCTCGCCGACCAGGAGGATGCGCGGGCCGATGGCATCCATCTCTCGAAGATAGATTCGTAGATTGCGGCGGCGGATTGCGTTCGCGTATTGGTTGTGTGCCCGATCCGACAATTCAACCGATGACAGCTCGGCGACGAAGCGATCGAAGCGCCGTCCGCTCACCACCCGCCGCCACCGCCCCCACCCGACCCACCCCCGCCGCTGCCGCCCGAGCTGGAACTCGGCGCGGCCACTCCGGCGGCGATCGTCGACATTGCGGCCCACGATCCGGTCGCTCCCGCTCCGCCGAACGCGCCGCCTCCGCCCGTCCACGTTGAGGGCGAGTTGCCTCCGCTGGAGCTGGATGACGAAGTGCTGCCGAAAAAAGCGCTGGCAGAGGAGGGTGTACCAAAGGAGCGAAACCATTTATCGACGTCGTCGCCGAGGCCGAAGGCGATCAGATAAGGAAACCAGTCGTCGCGCAGTTTGGGGTTCTTCGCGCGGAGCTGCTGTTGAAAGTAGTTGCGCGCGGCGGCCAGGCGGCGGCGAAACTCGATCTTGGTCACATCATCGCGCGAGCGGCTGAGCCGCAGGATCAGTGCGGCAAGGGCGAGCGCAACCCCTCCCGCACCGAGAGCGAATACGAACGGGAGCACCAGGCCGAGAGCGATCACGCCGATGATCGCCTCGGCGATAATGAGGACCCACGCGAAAATCACAGGAGCGACGACCGCCCTTTGTCGTCGCGCCACGTCCGCACGCGCCGCCGCAGCGACGCCAAATCCGATGATGCCGGGAACTGCTACGGTGATGAACAGCGCTGGAACCATGGTCCCCCCGCTGGAGAACGCGATCAGGAAGCACAAGGCCGCAATCACGATGAGGACGGCATCCGTTGAAGAGAAAAGCGGCGCAGGCGTGCTCCACTCCGGAACTTTCAGCAGCGCCTCATCGATCGAATTCTGGATCAGGGTCACCGGGCGAAACCCGGTGCTCGCGTAATGAGCTCGGATTGTTTCCGTGTCCGTTTCCAGTTTTCCCAGAAAGAGCGCCTGCACCAGATCTTTCTCCGCCGGCGGCAGTGTGGCCCAGTCAGCGTTGAGGCGGAGATGGAGAACGCTGTCCGAGCCGAACAATTTGCTCGACGAAGTCGTCCAGGTAGTGATCTTCTTTTCCTGCGCCATGCGAGCCAGGACCGCGCCCACTTCCGGCGCGCCGCTGTTCTCGTCCCACGCCGCGCCGACCGCTTCCGGAGGAAGTGACAATACGTATCGCTGAAGCCACGCGTCGTTAATCAATGATGTTGGGAAGAGCGCGCCGAAGCGGCCTTTGCTCTTCTCGGTGACGAAGAAGTGGACCGTGAGCAGGACACCTGCGATCAGAAGCGCCGCCGGCACGAGCAGGAATCGCAACCATCGGATGCGATGCACCGCGGCGGGCGATCCCGGGCCTGCGTAGCTCAAGTCGGCGTTCACTACGACAGCGCCGCCGGGCGCGAGATTCTGACGCGTGATCTCGAGAGGCGAGACGATCCCGCGCCAGGACGGATCGACATCGAGACGCAGGAAAAAGTTCTTGATCACGCCGGCGCGATCTGGAAATGCGAAGTCGTGGTTGAGGCGATAGTGACTCCCCGACTTCACGATGATGTTCGATAAGTCGTAGTCGAGAAGGTAGATCAGCTCCTGATTCGAGAACGGGGGATCGCTCGGCAGTCGCGATCGCCAGCGGACTGTGTTGTTGTTGGCAAAGTTCCAATGATCGACGTTGGCGAGATTGCCTCGTCGCAGCGGGATTTCCGTCACGTTGACCAGCTTCCGCATGCCGTGAAAGGCGAGCTCCTGCCCCGGCCGGATGTCGAACCGACGCTCGCCGCCGTTCCAGTCGCCGTCGAAAACCATGGCGTGACGTTCGGTCACGTGCAGGTGGCCATCCGCATCAAGGCGGGCCGTGACATCGAGGGCTCGCCAGTACAGCGATTTTCCGAACGCCGGCGACACCAGCAGCGCGAGGAGAAGCGCCGCGATCTTTCGATGCATCGCAGGAGTTTACGTCCGTGTCAGAATCGACGCATGTCCGATCCTCTGGTCACCATCAGCATGTATCGCCTCGAGTCGGAGGCATTCCTGGCCAAGGGAGCGCTGGAAGCTGCGGGGATCGACGCCGTGCTGGTCGGACAGTACAGCGCGAGCAATCTGCCGCACGAATCTTTCTCCGGCGGATATTCACTCCGGGTGGCCGCTGAAGACGCGGAGCACGCTGACGCCATCCTCAATCAGATCCACGGCGTGGCGCATGCCGAGTACGTACGGCCCAGCGATGCGGACGACGCGGCGCCCCCTTCGCGCTGCGAACAATGCGGATCGCCAGAGGTTAGAAAAGTGCAGAAGCTGGCCATGTTCGCTGTCCTGGCCGTTCTGATCACAGCCGTCTTCATCGCCGTCGACCAGGCGATGTGGATCTTCTACTCGGTCATCGCCGCCGGCATCTTCACTCTGCTGGCCGCCCGCTGGCAGTGCCGGAATTGCGGCTACCGCTGGTGAAGGTCTATAAATCGCGCGCATGAAAATCGCAGCCGCCTTTTTTCTCACCGCATCCACGCTCTTCGCGCAACAGCAGCCGCAGCCCGCTCCTCCGCACGACGTGGCCGAGGGGACGCAGGTTCCGGCGTCGAAGACGACGCCAGGAATGCCGCCGACGCCCTCCGCGGCTCCCGCTGCGAATCAACCGGGAGCTCCGGCCACCCTCGACACACGGCCATTGCGCTGGAGAGCAATCGGTCCGGCAAACATGGGCGGCCGCATCGCCGACTTTGCCGTGGTGGAAAAAGAGCCGACCACGATGTATGTGGCGGTCGGCACCGGAGGCGTGCTGAAGACGACGACCAACGGGACGACCTGGGAAGGCGTCTTCGACAAGCAGCCGGTCGCCTCCATCGGCGCGGTTGCCGTGTCGCAGAACAATCCGAAGATCGTGTGGGTCGGCACAGGAGAGGGAAACTCGCGCAACAGCTCCTCCTGGGGCAATGGCGTCTACAAATCGACGGACGGCGGCGAGACCTGGACCAACATGGGATTGCCGGAGTCTCACGACATCCCGAAGATCGCGCTCGATCCGAAGAACGATGACGTCGCATACGTGGCCGTGTTGGGTCACTTGTGGGGCAAGAATAAAGAGCGTGGCGTCTACAAGAGCAGCGATGGCGGCAAGACGTGGCAGCAGGCGCTGGCGACCGACGAGAACACGGGCGCGATCGATGTGGTGGTAGATCCGTCCACTCCCACCACCGTCTATGCGGCGATGTGGGCGCGCCGGCGCTATCCGTGGGGCTTCACCAACGGCGGGGCGACGAGCGGAATCTTCAAGTCTGTCGATGCCGGCAAGAGCTGGCAGAAGCTGACCAACGGACTTCCCGCGGAGACCGGCCGCATCGGCCTTGATATCTTTCGGAAAAATCCGCGCATCGTGTACGCCGTCGTGGAGTCGGACGTCGGCGGCGCGATCTCACTGGAAGCTGTTCGGAGCCGAAGCGGCGGTGTGTTTCGCAGCGACGACGCCGGCGCGCACTGGGCGCGCGTCAGCGATCTGAGTCCGCGCGGCTTCTACTTCGGCAAAGTGCGCGTCGATCCGAACAACGATCAGCGCGTCTACATCCTCGGTTTCGGAACAGCCGTTTCCGACGACGGCGGGAAATCGTTCCTCAACACCGGCGCCCGCGACATCCATGGCGACTGCCACGCCATGTGGATTGATCCAGGCAACTCGAATCACGTCTTGCTGGGCACGGACGGCGGGATCTACTTCTCGTACGACAAGGCGAAGACCTGGGATTTTCAGAACAACGTTCCCCTCGGCGAGTTCTACAACGTCAGCTACGGAATGGATAAGCCGTACACCATCTGCGGCGGCCTGCAGGACAACGGAAGCTGGTGCGGCCACGCCCAGAGCCGGCACGAGAGCGGAGGCGAAGGGGAGGACCGTCGGCGCGCGTTCGGAATCACCAATGCCGACTGGTTCTTCATCAACGGCGGCGATGGGTTTTGGACCGCCGTCGATCCGACGAACGCCAACATCGTCTACTCCGAGTCGCAGGGGGGAAACTTCGCACGCCTCGACCTCGTCTCCGGCAAGCGCCGCAATCTGAAGCCGCAGGCAAAAGAGGGAACGCTGGAGTTCCGTTTCAACTGGAACACTCCATTCATCATCTCCGCGTTCGATCCGAAGACGCTCTATCTCGGCGGCAATGTGGTTTTCCGCCTGACGAATCGTGGCGACAACTAGGCGATCTCCCCCGATCTGACGAACGCGACACCGCAGACGATGGCGGCCGCGGGCTCGGCCGCGGAGAACTACAACACGATCGTGTCCCTTTCCGAATCGCCCAGAGATCGCAACGTGATCTGGGCGGGGACCGATGATGGCAACGTGCAGGTCACCCGCGACGGGAAATCATGGACGAACGTCGCGCCGAACATGCCGGGTGTGCCGAAGGGATTGTGGGTCTCGCGCGTTCAGGCGTCGAACCACGATCCGGGCCGAGCATACGCGGCGATCGACGGCCACCGCAGCGATGATTTTCGCGCGTACCTCTTCACGACGGACGACTACGGCGCGACGTGGCGATCGATTGTCGGCACGCTCAACGCGCCCATCAAAGGCTTCCGCGAGGATCCCGTGAATGCGAATCTGCTGTTCGCCGGGACCGAGTTCGGCATCTTCATGTCATCCGATCGCGGAGCGCATTGGGAGCAGTTGAAGGAAGGATTGCCGACCGTGGCTGTCGATGACATTCAGATCCATCCGCGCGATCACGACGTGATCATCGGCACGCACGGCCGGAGTGTCTATGTCCTCGATGACATCTCGGCGCTCGAACAGCTCACTCCAGAAAAGAGCGCCCAACGTGCCGTGCTGTTCCCGCCGCGTCCAGCGACGGAGTTCTACTACAAGCCGATCGGCGGGATGTGGGGAGCGCATATGTTCAAGACAAAGAACCCGCCGGCCGGCGCCATCATCAATTACTACATCAACGGCATTCCTACCGACGATGTGACGATCACCATCGAAGATGCGAAGGGCAGGCGAGTGCGGGAGGTGGACACGACCGCGCGCCCTGGTCTCAATCGCGTGGTGTGGGATCTGCGTGCCGATCCACAGGAAGCGATCGGCGATACGCGCGGCACGGGCGGACAGCCGACTTATGTGCCGGCCGGGGAATACACCGTGCGGATGAAATACGGTGACTTCAAGACCTCGGCCAAGCTCGCCGTGGATGCGGAACCAGGCGTACACGAAGGGGAGTTCGTTTCGCCGTAGCTCATCATCATTTCTTGACTGCGCGTCTTCGCGGTGGCACCGGGCTGTTGTCGATAATCTGGTACACCGTGCCGGCCAGATTGACGAAATAGAGCTCGCCGTTCACATCTTCGCCGAAGCTGCTCAATCCATTCTTGATTCCGGTGGCCAGCATTGTCTGGCGCAGCCAGGGTCCGTTCGGCTGTGGCTGTGTGCCACCCCAGATCGTTCCGTTGCAGAAGTCGCCGAAGAAATAGATCCCGCGCATGTGCGGAAATCGTGCGCCGCGGTAGCGAAATCCGCCGGTGATCGAGCAGCCTTCGTCGTGTGAGTACTCCATGACCGGCAGAGTGAGTGTGGGGCTATAGCAATTCGCCGGCGGGGTGTAGCAATGGTTCCCCTCCATCAATCGCCAGCCGTAGTTTTCGCCGCCGATGCTGCTGGCACGCTGAAAATCGACCTCTTCCCACAGACCCTGCCCAACGTCTCCGATCCACAGGTCGCCTGTCTCTCGATCGAAACTGAATCGCCAGGGATTGCGCAGGCCAAAGGCCCAGATCTCGCCGCGCACGCCGAAGAAGCCGGCGTACGGATTCGACGGCGGAATGCGATAGGGCAACGTGTCGACGTCGATGCGCAGAATCTTTCCCAGAAGGCGATCCAAATGCTGTGCGTTGTCCGGCGGATCGCCGCCCGACCCCCCATCGCCGGTGCCGATGTAGAGATAGCCGTCGGGACCGAACGTCAGTTCGCCACCGTTGTGGTTCGAAAAGCCGGGATGCTCGATGCTGAGAAAGATCGAACCCGATGCAGCGTCGGCGCGATCCCGGCTCGACGACGACACGCTGTAACGCGCGACGGTGATGTTTCCGTTGCGGTCGGTGTAATAGACGAAAAAGAACCCGTTCTGCGCGTACCGCGGATGAAAAGCGAGGCCCAGGAGACCGCGCTCGCCGCAACACAAGACGAGCGAGCGGATGTCGAGAAACGGCGTCGGCAGGATCCGCGTACCGTCATAGATGACGATCTGACCGGGCTGCAGAACGATGAAGAGGCGCGAGTCTCCGGCGTGGACCAGGTCGACCGGCTGGTTGAGTCCGGTGGCCACAGTCTGCAATGCGAGTTGCGGCTGCTGCGCAACGAGCGGAAGCGGGGAGAGCAGCAAGGCGAGAGCGAAAGATTTCATACTCGGGGGCGACGCTTCAAGATCGCTGCCCATGAGCGTACTGCCGCCAACTTGGCCGGCGGGTCGCAGGCGGGTGCGACGCCTACGAAACCCTTCGTTGACAATACGAACTATTTCGTAGATGATCCCCGGCGAAGGAGCACACCATGAAAAGCCTTCTGCTGATTCTCTTCGCCATCACCCTCTGCTTTTCGGCCTACGCGGCCAACGATTCGCGCACGGGTGTGTGGACCGCCGAGCTGCAGGACGATGGCACTCTCCAGATGACGATCTTCCACGGCCAGAATGAGAATCGCCGCGGCGCTGGCATGGGAAGCCTGATGGGGTTCGATGAGCCGCTGATCAGCTACAGCGGGCTGTCGAAAAACGACATCACTTCCGCGGCGGCAAACGTGCGGTTCGAGTTGCGCCGTCCGGCAGGGACGATCGCTTTCGAAGGTCGCTTCGCTAACGGAACCGGCGCAGGCCATTACCGTTTCGTTCCCTCCGAGCCGTTCGTGCGGGAGATGGAGGCGCTCGGGTACAGCGGATTCAGCGACGAGCAGCTCCTGGTGTTCGCCGCGCACAATTTCTCGCCGCAGACCGTCCGCAATTTGCGGTCGATGGGCTATCAGTTGACCCAGCGCGAGGTGGAAGAGATCGCCATCTTTCGCATCTCTGCGGAGCTGATGCGCGAATATGCCCGGCTTGGTTACGCCAACCTCTCGCTCAAGGAGGCCGTAAATTTTCGGGTGGGCCGCGTCGACGCGGCCTACATCAAATCGATGCGCGAGCTCGGTTACACCAATCTACCGGCGCAGCAACTTGCGGACATGGCCATTCTGGGAGTGAATCCGGTGTCCATCCGCGATCTGAAGAGCGCCGGACTCTCCGATCTCACACCGCGCCAGCTCAGCGATCTCAGGATCGGCAGGATCACGGCGCAAAGGATCGATGAGTATCGAAAGCTCGGCTACCCCAGTCTCACGGTGCGCGAGCTGAGCGACTTCGGCGTCCATGAAGTCACGCCAAAATTCATCGAGGAGCTTCGCGCCCTGGGCTATGACAGGCTTTCGCCGCGGCAGCTCATCGACATGCGCATCTTCGGCGTGACGCCCGATTACATCCGCAAGATCAACTCACTCGGCTACAGCAACGTGCCGGTGGAGAAGCTGCTCAAGCTGAAGATGTCCGGCGCAGATGAAGTGCTGTTGAAGAGGAAGTGACTCGTGGATCACTTCTTCATCATCGGAATATCGACCCCGCGCTCCTTCGCCACTTCGATCGCTCGCTCGTAACCGGCGTCTGCGTGACGCATCACGCCGGTGCCCGGATCCGCGGTCAGCACGCGTTCCAGCCGCTCCGCAGCCGCAGGCGTGCCGTCGGCCACGATCACCATTCCGGCGTGAATCGAATAGCCGATGCCCACTCCTCCGCCGTGATGCACGGAGACCCACGACGCTCCGGCCACCGCATTCAGGAGGGCGTTGAGAATCGGCCAGTCGGCGATGGCGTCCGACCCGTCCTTCATCCCCTCCGTCTCCCGATTTGGTGAAGCCACCGAGCCGGCGTCGAGGTGGTCGCGGCCGATGACGATCGGCGCTTTCACTTTCTTCTCGGCGACGAGGCGATTGAAAAGCGCTCCCGCCTTCGACCGCTCCCCGTAGCCGAGCCAGCAGATGCGCGCGGGCAGACCCTGAAACTCCACGCGTTTCTGAGCCATGCGGATCCAGCGATGGAGCGGGGCGTCGTTCGGAAAGAGCTCCAGGATCGCTTCGTCCGTGACGAACAGATCGTTGGGATCGCCCGAAAGCGCCGCCCAGCGGAAGGGCCCTTTCCCTTCGCAGAAGAGGGGGCGGATGAACAGCGGCACGAAGCCTTCCACCTCGAAGGCGTTTGCCACGCCTGCGCGCTGCGCCTGACCGCGAAGGTTGTTGCCGTAGTCGAAGGTGATTGCGCCGCGGCGCTGCAGCTCGAGCATGGCGCGCATGTGCCTGGCCATGGTCTTGTACGACAGGTCGACGTACTTTTTCGGATCGCTCTCGCGGAGTCCGACCGCCTCGTCATACGACATCCCGGCCGGGACGTAGCCATGCAACTCGTCGTGCGCGGAGGTTTGATCGGTGAGGATGTCAGGCACGATGCCGCGGGAGATGAGCGCCTCCAGCAGATCGACCGCATTGGCCACGACGCCGATCGACACCGCATCGCCCGCATCGCGTGCTCGGAGCGCGCGATCGATCGCCTCATCGAGCGAGCGGGCCTCTTCATCGAGATATCGTTTCTCCAGCCGGCGCTGGATACGAGTGCGATCGACTTCCGCGATCAGCGCAGTGGCCTGGTTCATGGTAGCTGCCAGCGGCTGCGCGCCGCCCATCCCCCCCAGCCCGGCCGTCACGACGAGCTTTCCTCGGAGCGTGTCATGGAAATGCATCCGGGCCACGGAGGCCAGGCACTCGTAGGTTCCCTGCAGGATTCCCTGCGTGCCGATGTAGATCCATGAGCCGGCGGTCATCTGACCAAACATCGTGAGGCCGAGTGCGTCGAGGCGCCGGAACTCGTCCCAGGTTGCCCAGTGGGGAACGAGATTGGCGTTGGCGATAAGCACGCGCGGCGCGTTCTCATGTGTGCGGAACACGCCGGCCGGCTTTCCCGACTGCACCAGGAGTGTCTCGTCGTTCTTCAGACGCTTGAGCGTGGCCACGATGGCGTCGAAGCACTCCCAATTGCGCGCCGCTTTTCCGGTCCCACCGTAGACGATGAGCTGATTGGGATGCTCGGCGACCTCCGGATCGAGATTGTTCATCAGCATCCGCAGCGCCGCTTCCTGCTGCCATCCGCGGCAGGAGATCTTCGTTCCGCGGGGCGCCCGAATGGTTCGAGCTTCATGCACGGTGGCTGTCATGAGAGGCGATTCTACGACGAGTGCTTGGTGCCCAGTGCTCGGTACCGGGCACTAAGCACCGAGCACCGTCTACAATCGCGCCGTGGTGTCCAAGAAGCAGGAGCGCGCCACCGAGATCCTCGCCCGTCTGGAGCGCATGTATCCGAAGGCTAAATGCACGCTGGACTACACGAACCCATTCGAGCTGCTGATGGCCACGATGCTTTCCGCGCAGTCGACCGACGCGCGGGTGAACATCGTCACCAAGTCGCTGTTTCGCAAATATCCCAATCCGCAGTCGTTCGCCGACGCGCGGCAGCCGGAGATGGAGCGCGACGTGCGGCAGACCGGATTCTTTCGCAACAAGGCGAAGGCAGTGATCGCCGCGTCGAAGGCGATCATGGAGAAGCACGCCGGCGAAGTGCCGCGCACGATGGAGGAGTTAACCGCTCTTCCGGGCGTCGGACGCAAGACAGCCAACGTCGTTCTGGGAAACTCGTTCAACATCCGCGTCGGGGTGGTGGTCGACACTCATGTCGCGCGTGTTTCCGGCCGCCTGGGCCTCACCTCGCATTTCGATCCGGTGAAGATCGAGCAGGACCTCATGAAGCTCGTCCCGCAAAAGGAGTGGACGGTGTTCTCGCATCGGCTGATCGCGCACGGTCGGACCATCTGCGTGGCCAGAAAACCAAAGTGCTCGCAGTGCCTGTTGAACGATGTCTGCCCTTCTGCGGAAGAGCCGTTGGAGTGATCTGAGTACCGCCGCCAACCTGGCGGCGGGTGCGCCGGCAACTTGCCGGCGCGGGCTGGTAGCCCGCGCACCGGCCGGCTGGTAGCCGGCGGTACTACGGTGGATCGGGCGTGCCGAGGGGCGTCCATGGCCCGCAGCGCGCCAAGCGCCAAGCGGTGCGCGCTCCGCCGCGAAGAAGTCCGTATTTGCGAATCGATTCGCGTCCGTACACCGAGCAGGTTGGAGTAAAGCGACACTGGACGGCCCGATACGAGTCGATCGCCGCGACCGCCGCCCGCGCATCGACGGCGTGTCTTGGAGGCACGAGCAAGTCATATCCGACCCACACGCCGACAACAGCGAAGGCGATCAGAGTTGCTCGGCGGCTTTTGCCTCGTTCCATAGCTGGTCCATCTGCTGCAGCGTGAGCTGATCGAGGTTGCGCCCTCGCTCCCGGACGTTCCGTTCCATCGACGTGAAGCGGCGAATGAATTTCCGATTGGACGCCTGCAGCGCCTCCTCGGCGTTCACGTCCAGCTTGCGGGCGATGTTGGCGATGGTGAAGAGAAGGTCCCCGATCTCATCCTGGATCATCCCCTCGTCGCCGCCATCGACCGCAGCGCGCAGCTCGCGGATCTCTTCTTCCAGTTTTTCGAACACGTCGGCCGTTCGGCGCCAGTCGAAGCCGACGCGAGCGGCCTTCTCCGTCAGTCGCGACGCCTTCAGCAGCGCCGGGAGCGATGGCGGCACGCCATCGAGAACGCTCTTGTTCTCCGCCTTCCGCTCCTCGTTTTTCAGCTTCTCCCAGTTCATCAGCACCTGTTCCGCATCCTTGGCCACGACGTCGCCGAAGACGTGCGGATGCCGCCGCACCAGCTTGTCGTGAATGGCGGTGATGGCGTCGTAAATGTCGAACGATCCTTCCTCACGGGTGATCTCGGCCACGAACACGGCCTGCAGAAGAAAATCGCCCAGCTCCTCGGCCAGCCCGCGGCGATCGTCACGGTCGATGGCATCCACCACCTCGTAGGCCTCTTCGACGATGAACGGTTTCAGGCTGCCCAGGGACTGTTTTCGGTCCCAGGGACAGCCGTTGGCGCCGCGCAGCGTGGTCATCAGTTGGACAAGCTCGTCAAAGGAGCGCTTCTGCATGCACGGCATTCTGCCACGCTCCGCTGCGGCAATCATTTCTGTTAGCATCAGCGATCGGCGCAGCTCTCACCCTGCAACAATGACCAATCAGGTCCTGATCGTCGCCGCCCGCCCGGCTGCCAAAGCTCCCGCGGAAGTCGTGACCTCGCTGCGCTTTACGCCGGTGATTGCGGAGAGCGAGCAGGAAGCTCTCGACCTACTCGACCGCCAGCCGTTCCGGCTGATTGCCGTCAGCGGCAGCTCAGGCTGGCAGCGCCTGCGTGACGCGGCAGAGCGCAAGCAGCCGATGGCTCGCGTTCTCGAGCTGCCGGAGGGAAACGGCGCGGACCGCACGGCGCTCCGTTCGTTGATCGTCCGGCATCTCGATCCGGCTCACCGCCCGCCGCGATTCCGCCACGAGGAGCGGTATCGCTCCATGGCTACGATCCTGGAAGCGTTCACCGGCTCGCTGGAATTGAGAGAGGTCCTGCGGCGCATCGTCGCGCTGACCCGGCAGGAATTCGGCGCAGACCGGGCGTGGCTGCTTCATCCGGTCAACGAGACTGTGGAGTTTGCGCGCCCTCGTTTTTCTGACACTGCGCCCGATTGCAAAGTCGGCGAAGAGGACGCCGGCCCGATTCCGTTGACCCGTTCCCGCCCCCTGATCCGCCGGGCCATGGAGTCGCCGCTGCCCGTCGTACTGAAAGAGGGAGACGCGGACTTCGATCGCCCCCTGGGCAAGCGTTTCGGCGCGCGATCGCTGATGATGCAGATTTTGCGACCGCGCGAAGATGAGCCGTGGGCGTTCGGTGTCCATCAGTGCTCGCGAATTCGCGATTGGACCGAGGACGAGATCGCGCTCTTCGGCGAGATCGGCCGCTATGCCACGCTGGCTCTGAACAACACGCTTCTTCACGATCGGGCCACGCGCGACATTGCCAAGGTGAACGCCATCCTCGATCAGATTCCGGAGGCGGCGGCGATCTACGATGCCCAAGGACGCCTGGAGCGCATGAACGTCGCGGCCACCCACGAGAGGGCGCAGCTCCTCGGCGTGGGCGCCGAGGAGAGGCTGCAGAGCAGAAGGCAGCGCACGGTGGATGGAAAGGCGCTGACTAAGAACGACTTGCCATCTATCCGTGCGCTTCGCGGCGAAACGGTGAAGGCCGACTATCTCGTCTACGATCCACGATCCAAAGAAGACCGGGTCATCAATTACAAGTCCGCGCCGATCTACGATGCGCGCGGCCGGATCATCGGTTCCGTTGTCCTTTCCCGCGATGTCACCGAAGAGATGCAGAACGCCGAGCGCGAAGCGTGGCGCCGGCGCCGCGCGGAGTGTCTGGCCAACCTCGGCCTTGAAACCGCGGCAATGCAGTCGTCGTTCGACGACCTCAACGATCCGGCCAGGCGCGTGGCTCAGGCCATCCAGGGCACGGTTCACGTCTACCTGTACCACGGCTCGACGGGCATGCTCCATCTCGTTGGATTCGCCGGCACTCCAGCGACTGAATCATTCCGA
>QHVS01000157.1:26370-30976 GCA_003223635.1 Acidobacteriota bacterium
GGCCGGCACTGCGTTCCAGATCGGCCGGCCACTTCATTTCTCCGAGATTCGCGGCCGTGCGGTGATCGACTTCGGCCGGGACGAAGAAGAGAGACGGATCAAGGAGGCGATGCACGAGCAGAGTCTGATCGCCTCTCCCATCGAGTCATACGGCGAGCGGATCGGAGCGCTGGTGATCTCGCAGTCCGACCCGCACCGCAACTTCGACGCGGAAGATCTGGAGTTCGCGCAGGCGGTAGCCGAGCGCATCGGCGCGGCCAGTCACATTCATCGCCTCACTCGCATCTCGCAGGAAGGGCACCGCGCCGCGGATGAGCTGGCCCGGCAGGAGGTCGACGCGCGCGTTCGCTTCGAGGCGGTGTTGGAGACCGCACCCATCGGGGTAGCGGTCTTCTCCGCCGACGAACTGCGCTTCGAGCTGGCCAATGACAGATGGATGGAGTTTGCAGGCAAGCTGAAGAAGCTCGCTTCGGACATTCGCGTGGTCGGACTGCGGGTGGAAGAGGTGATTCCCGAGTTCGAGGGTGTTCTCAAGCAGGTGGCTGAAACCGGCGAGACCCGGGTGGACGAGGAGATGGAGCTCAGCGGCGGCGGCGCGGTCATGTATGTGAATCGCATCATCTCCGCCGTGCGCGGCCGGTTCTCCGGTGTAACTCAGAGCGTCACCGTGCTGATTCAGGACGTCACCGAGCAGGTCCTCGAGCAGCGAATTAATCTGGAGCGTGAGACACGGCGCCGCCGTCACGCGGAGTGTCTGGCCAGTATCGGGGTCGAAGAGGTGACCGCGCTGGAGAACCTGGACGAGCCGGCGCGGCGCGTCGCCGAGACGATCGGCGGCACGACCATGATCTACCTCTACCATCCGCCCAGCGGCGAGTTGCAGATGGTCGGCATGTCCTCACCGCTTCCCGCCGCGGCCCGCTTCCGCGAGTATCTGTGGCGCAATCCGTACCGTCCCGGTGAAGGGATTCCGGGAACGGTGTTTCAGATCGGGCGTCCGCTCCTTTTCTCCGACGTCAAGGGAAACGCGGTTGTCGATTTCGGGCGCGACGACGCGGAGAAGCGGATCATCGCCGAGATGAGCGAGCAGAGCTTGATCGCATCTCCGATCGAGTCGTACGGCGACCGCATCGGAGCGATCGTGGTGGCCCGGGCCGAGAATCGCCGCAATTTCGACGCCGAGGACCTGGAATTCGTGCAGGCAGTGGCGGAGCGGCTCGGCGCGGCCAGACACATCCATTCGCTCACGCGCATGTCGCAGGAAGGTCACCGCGCGGCCGAAGATCTGGCCCGCCGGGAAGTCGATGCGCGCGTCCGTTTCGAGGCGGTGCTGGAAACGGCGCCCATCGGCATCGCCGTCATCTCCGCCGACGAGCTGCGCTTCGAGCTGGCCAATGCCCGCTGGCTGGAGTTCGCTTCCCAGTTCGGCAAGATCGCGCCGGACACGCGCGTCATTGACCTGCGCGTGGCGGAAGTGATTCCCGGATGGGAACAGACGGTGAAGCAGGTCGCCGAATCGGGAGAGCTGCGCTATGACGAGGCACTCGTGCTCGGCCCGCGTTCGAATCCGACGTACATCAACCGTGTCATCTCGCCGGTACGCGGCCGCTTCTCCGGCATCACACAGAGCCTGACGGTCCTCGTTCAGGATGTCACCGATCAGGTCAGGGCCAAGCGGGAGATCGAAGCGCTGGCCCAGATGATGGCCGAGCGCTCGGCGCGCCTGGACTCGATTCTGGGGTCGATGACTGACGGTCTGTGGGTATACGACTCAAATGGCGACGTGGTCGATGTCAATCAGGCCGCGCTGAACATGTTCGGCCTCGGATCACGAACGGAGGCGTTGGAGAAAGCATCGTTCGCCGATTTTCATCTGCGCTATCCCGATGGAAGGGCGATTCCCGCGGAGGACTCTCCGCACGCCAGGGCCCTTCGCGGATCGACGGTCCCGGACTATCTGGCCATCGGACGTCATTTGATCACCGGGAAGGATCTCGACCTCTCGATCGCCGCGGCGCCGATCGAGAGCAACGGCATCGTCGGCGCGGTGCTGGTGATCCGCGACATCACCGCGCTGCAGGAGCTGGACCGCAAGAAGGACGAGTTCCTTTCCGTTGCCTCGCACGAGCTGCGGACGCCTCTCACCACGATCAAGGGCTACACGCAACTGCTGGCCCAGACCATCGACGATCTCGGCTCCGCCGACCGGTCCACCTATCTCAACGCAGTGCTCAGTGAGATCGAGCGCATGATGGGACTGATCACCGAGCTGCTCGACGTCTCGCGCATCGAGACGAACCGCCTGCAGCTCGATCCGCAGCAGGTTCGCTGGCTGGAGTTTCTGCAGCGCCGCGTCTCCGCATTCCGCGTGCAGAATCCGGCGCGCACGATCAAGTTCGAGGCGGACGTTGCGGAGACCACGTTGCTCGTCGATCCCGACCGAATGCGTCAGGTGGTCGACAATCTGCTGTCCAACGCGATCAAGTATTCGCCCGACACTTCAGAGATCGAGGTCCGCGCCACCGTCACCGATCATGCCATGCTCACCTCCGTGATCGATCGCGGCATCGGAATCCCGCGCGATGAGATCCCCAGGCTCTTCGAGCGCTTCCATCGCGCGCGCAACGTCTCCAGCCGCTACTACGGCGGTCTCGGTCTCGGCCTCTACATCGCCAAGGCCATCGTCGAAGCCCACAGCGGATCGATCGCCGTGCGCAGCGAGGAAGGTCAGGGGGCGACCTTCACCGTCCTTTTGCCGCTGCCGTAGCTGCCGGCTGGCAGTTTGTTAGAATCCCGCCGCCTTCAAACGGGGAGGGTAAGCATTTGGCGAATTTGCTGGCGAGTTTTCGTCTCATTCCGCGCGAGGAGAAGTTCTACGACGACTTCCGGGCCATGGCCGACCAGTTGCGCCACGGCGCCCGGCTGCTCGAGGAAATGCTGGCCACTGACCCGCCCCTCGACGACAAGGCGCATGAGATCCGCGAGCTGGAACACAAGTGCGATTTCCTGACTCACGAGATCATCTCGCGGCTGAACAAGACGTTCGTTACACCCATCGACCGGGAGGACATCCACTCGATGGCCCGCGCGCTGGATGACGTCATGGACGCCATCGACGACGCGGCGGTCCTGATCCCGCTCTATCACATTCGGACGATCCGCCCCGGCGTCCGCGAGTTGACGCGAATCATCTCCGAGTCGACCGACCAGGTCCGCCACGCCGTCGAGGCGTTGGAGAAGCGCACCGGCGTCCTGGAGCGCACGGTGGAGATCAATCGCCTGGAGAACGAGGCTGACCGCGCGCATCAGCGGGCGGTCGGACAGCTGTTCGAGGAGGAGAAAGATCCGATCGCCGTGGTCAAGTGGAAGGAGATCCTCGACCTTCTGGAGCGCACGACCGATCGCTGCGAGGACGTGGCCAATCTTCTCGAAAATGTCGTCGTGAAGCACGGCTGACGCACGATGCTGCTGCTGACCGTCGTCGGGCTCATCGCGGTGGCGCTCTCGTTCGACTTCATCAACGGCTTTCACGACGCCGCCAACTCGATCGCCACCGTCGTGTCCACCCGCGTGCTCTCGCCCGGTCAGGCCGTCATCTGGGCGGCGTTCTTCAACTTCGTCGCCGCCTTCACCTTCGGAACCGCCGTGGCCAAGACGATCGGCAAAGGAATGATCGACATCTCCGCCGTGAGCTTCGCCGTGATCTTCGGCGGGCTGGTGGGAGCCATCGTCTGGGACCTGATCACCTGGTACTACGGACTGCCGACCAGCTCCTCGCACGCTCTGATCGGCGGATATGCGGGCGCTGCGGTGGCCAAAGCAGGTCTGGGGGTGATCATCCTATCCGGCTGGACCAAGACGCTGCTCTACATCGTCCTCGCGCCGATGATGGGACTGGTCCTCGGATTTCTCATCGAGGTCGCCATCTACTGGATCTTCCGCAGCTCCCCGCCTCTGCGCGTCGACCACATCTTTCGCCGGCTGCAGCTCGTCTCCGCCGCGCTCTACTCGCTCGGGCACGGAACGAATGACGCGCAGAAAACGATGGGCATCATCGCCGGCGTCCTCTTCACCGCTGGATTTCTGAAAGCGTTCACCATTCCCGTGTGGGTGATTCTCGCCGCGCACGCAGCGATCGCATTGGGCACGCTGACCGGCGGGTGGCGAATCATTCACACCATGGGTACACGGATCACCAAGCTTCAGCCGGTGGGAGGGTTTGCCGCGGAGACGGCCGGTGCCGCGACGCTCTTCATCGCCAGCCACTTCGGCGTGCCGGTGTCCACCACTCACACCATCACCGGCGCGATCGTCGGTGTCGGAGCGACGCGCCGTCTCTCCGCCGTTCGCTGGGGTGTCGCCGGACGGATTGTGTGGGCCTGGATCCTGACCATCCCCATGTCGGCCCTCATCGGTGCCCTCGTCTACGAGATGGTGCGCCTCTTCGGTGCGCGCTAAGTCCTGGCCAGAATTTTTCGACTATACTCGCCGTTTCTGAAGCGTTGTTTGGAGACTGAGGTAAATTCATGAAAACAGGCATTCATCCGGAGTACCAGCAGGTTCAAGTCCACTGCGCCTGCGGCGCGGGGTGGACGACGGGCTCGAC
>QHVS01000158.1 GCA_003223635.1 Acidobacteriota bacterium
GAGCTGCGCATCGAGATTTGCTCGAACTGCCATCCGTTCTTCACCGGAAAACAGAAGCTGGTCGACTCAGCCGGCCGCATCGACCGATTCCAGCAGCGCTACGCGAAGAGGGCCAAGAAATAATGTCGCTCCGTTCTGCGTGGCTCGGCTCGGCGGAGCTCATCATCGGCACGTTCAACGCCGTGACGAACGGTCTCACCTCCTCGATGCCTGCCGCTGCAGACCGGAACGTGGACATGTTGATCGGAGGTCAGGCGGTCCTCGAGGGCGTCATGATGCGCTCGCTGACCGGCTACTCGGTCGCTGTCCGCCAGCCCAATGGCGGTGTGGCCATCCGTAAGGACAGGCTGGTCTCCATCGCGAAGAAGTATCCCTTCCTGAAGTTCCCTGTCATCCGCGGTTCCGTCGTTCTCATCCAGTCGCTCATTCTCGGCATCCGCGCGCTGAACTATTCGGC